>NZ_MTHE01000009.1:0-151084 GCF_001956865.1 Brevundimonas sp. ZS04 | reverse complement strand
GGCTCGGGACGCGGGGGGCGCAGCTCCAGGCCGAAGCGGTGGCCTTGAGTGTAGAGCAGGTGGGCCGCCGTCGCGCCTGTCGCCAGTCCGCCCGCCGCTGCGGCCAGATAGCGCAGCAGCCCGCCGGCCGCGCCGGGCGCGCGACGCGCCGGACGACGCTTCCGGGCGCGCGACGCGCGATGATTCGACTGTGGTTTCATCCCCATTCGCCCTTCAACGGCCACGCTAGCCGGCCGTTCCGTCTTGAAATCATCCGTCGCAGACCCCAATCACCCGGAATGTCCGATCAGAACACCCAACCGACCCTGCTGACCGCCTGGAAAGGCGCCCAGGCGCGCCTGAAGGCCGCCGGCATCGACAGCCCCTCCATCGACGCCCGCCTGATGCTCGAGGCGGCGACGGGCGCAGGCCGCGTCGACATCCTGAACGACCCCTACCGTGCGCTCTCGCCTGAGCAAACCCTGGCGCTGGACGCCATGGTGGATCGTCGCCTGCGCCGTGAGCCGGTGTCGCGCATTCTGGGCCGCAAAGGCTTCTGGAAGATCATGCTGAACGTCACTCCTGACGTCCTCAGCCCGCGCCCGGACACCGAGACGGTGGTGGATGTCATCGTGCGCGCCTTCCCGCCCAACACCGCCTTCGACATGGCCGACCTGGGCACGGGCTCGGGCGCCATCCTGCTGGCCGCCCTGGCCGAGCGGCGCGGCGCGCGCGGCGTCGGCACCGACATCTCGACCGAGGCCATCGCCGTGGCGCGCGAGAACGCGGCCAATCTGGACCTGAACCACCGCTGCACCTTCATGCGCACCGACTGGGCGGCGGGCTTCGCCGACGACAGCTTCGACCTGGTGGTGTCCAATCCGCCCTATATCCCGACCGCGGACATCGCCGGTCTGGACCCCGAGGTGCGCGAGCACGATCCGCATCTGGCGCTGGACGGCGGCCCTGACGGACTGCAGCCCTATCGCGACCTGGCGCCCGAGATCGCCCGCATCCTGCGCCCGCAAGGCGTCTTCGCCGTCGAGATCGGCTGGGACCAGGGCCAGGCGGTCAAGGCCCTGTTCGAAGCGGCGGGCTTCACCGACGTCAAGGTCGTGAAGGATCTGTCGGATCGCGACCGCGTCGTCACCAACGGCCCGGACCCGCGCGTGGGCCCGATCCCCGAAGCCGAAGCGCCGTTGCAATAAAAACCCTTGGAAAGCGTCTCGGCGCGCGCTAAGTCCGTGGTGTTCCCCACTCAGACGCACCCTTTTCGAGCCGGTTCGCTCGATTAAGCGTGTCGGAGTTCAGTGACGGCCGCGCCCCTCAGACGGACGTGGCGGACCACGGGGGACGCACGGTTTTCCGAACAGCTCGCACCGGGGATCGGCCCCGAACGAACGGAACGACGAACAGGGTCTCGCCCGTCTTCTGCGACGGCGGCCCGCACCAACACGGTAAGCTCCGATGAGAGATTTCAAGGGCATGAAGCGTCAACGCGGACGCAACCGTAAGCCCGGCGGCGGCAATAACGCCAACGCGACCAATCCGAACCGTTCGTGGGACTCGCAAGGCCCCGAGAACATCAAGGTCCGGGGCAACGCCCAGACCGTCTACGAACGCTATATGCAGCTGGCCCGCGACGCCGCGGCCGCCGGCGACCGCGTTCTGGCCGAAAACTACACCCAGCACGCCGAACACTATTTCCGCGTCCTGCGCGCGCTCCAGCCGCAGCGCTCGGTCAGCGAGATCGCCCAGCGCGAACAGGCGGGCCAGGGCTTCGACATCGACTTCGAGGACGAGTCGGGCGCCCAGGCGGCGGCCATCATCGCCGCCCAGCAGGCCGAGGAGCGCCGCGTCGAGGAAGAGGCTCGCCGTCAGGCTGAACGCGCCGAGCGCGAGGCCAACCGCGACCGCGAGCCCCGTGAGCCGCGTGAGCCCCGCGAACCGCGTGAAAACGGCGACGGCGACAACCGCGAAGGCGGCCGCCGCGAATCCCGCCGCGAGCGTTGGGAGCGCCGCCGCGAGGAGCGCAACCGTCGTTTCGAGAACGGCGAATCCGAGATCGCCGACGCCGATGAGTCCGGTCAGGACGGCGGCCCGGCCTCCGAGGTTCCGACCGAAGAGCGTGCGCATGAGGCGCCCGCCGTCGAGGCCGGGGCGGACGCCGACGCGCCGGTCGCCAAGGCGCCGCGCGCCCCGCGCCGTCCTCGCGCCGCTGCGGCCAAGGATGAGGCGGCCGGCGACGACGCCGCGGCTCTGCCGGGCTTCCTGACCCGCCCCGCGGCGATCGAGGAAGCGGCCCAGGACGACGAGACGCCCGCCCCGCGCACCCGCCGTCCGCGCCGCAAGGCTGAGACGGTCGCCGACGACGAATAGGGCGAGCAAACAACCCTTGCGGGTGTGTTCACTCTAATACAACCATTTGCACGTCACTCTCGATCTATCGGGAGGACGTGTGATGGAATTCGTTCTACTGGCGATCGCCCTCGGACTGGCGACGGGCGTCGCGGGCGTCAGGCTGTCGATCGGCGCCCACGGGCGCATTCGCGCGGTGCAACGGCTGCATGACCGCCAGCTCGCCGCCGCCCGACGACGCATCGCTGATCTGGAAGGCGCCGCCTGCGACGTCGAGGCGCGCCTGTTTCGCGCCCAGGCGGTCGAGGCGGCCGGACGCCGCACCCATACGGCCCTGCTCGCCGCCTTCAGCCGTGAGATGCGCGGGCCGCTCGACGCCATATTGGGCTTCGCCGACCTGCTGCGGATCAATGCGGTCAATGAGCCGCTCAGCCGTCGTCAGAGTCAGGCCGTCGAGCAGATTCACGATGGCGCGGCTCGCCTGCGGACTCTGGTCGAGGGGCTGACCGCCTTTGCGGACGCCTCGGGCGTCGCGGCCGCGCGCGAACGTCTGGACCCTTTGCTGATCGCCCGGCGCATCTGCCAGTCCCTGGCCGGTCAGGCCGAGGCGGCGGGGGTCGATCTGCGTCCGCCTCCGTTTCAGGCCGGGCTGACGGTCCAGGCCGAGCCTCGCGCCCTGGATCAGGTGTTGACCAGTCTGATCCGCAACGCCGTGCAGCATAATCGTCGCGGCGGGACGGTGGTGATCGAAGGCCGCCGCCTCGCCCAGGAGGTCTGGATCACCGTACGCGACACCGGGCCGGGCCTGTCGCCGCGCCGGATCGAAACCCTGTTCGACCCTTTCGCCCGGCGCGGCCGCGCCGCCTCCTCGGCTGACGGCGCGGGCGTCGGCCTGGCCGCCGCCCGCCGTCTGGCGGCCGCCATGGACGGCGATCTGACGGTCGAGAGCCGGGAAGGCGAGGGCGCGGCCTTCATACTGCGCCTGCCGGCTTCACCTCGGCGTCACGTAGAACTTCGGGCCGAACAGCGGGCTGAGCTTCAGGCCGAGTTCCGAGCCGCCTCGCCCTTGCCGCGTCTGCCGGACGCGGTCCTGCTCTATATCGCCGAGGACGCGGCTGCGGTCGCCCTGATGCGCCATCTGCTGCACGGGGCGGGTCAGATCCAGCTCCACGTCGCAGCGACCGCGCAGGAGGGGGCGGACCTGGCGCGCGACCTTCAGCCCGACGCCGTCATCCTGGATCTTGATCTGCACGGGGGGCAGGGCCTGGCGGTCAAGGCCGCCCTGGCGCAGCAGCCGCTGACCCGCGACCTGCCCGTCATGGCGCTGTCGGCGGCGATCGCCCCGGACGAGGTGCGACGCGCGCAGGCGGCGGGCTTCGCCGAATACCTGATCAAACCGATCGGACTCGCCGATCTGACCGCAGGACTGTCGCGTCTTCTGGCGCCGTCTGACGCCTCTTCGCGGACCATGCCCAAGGCGGCGCAGGCCTGACGACTTCACGCGGTCGCGACGACGGGCGGGGTTGACGCCGCGCCTCATGGCGGCTTCCTAAAGAGAAACGGGGCTTTCGATCCCCGTCGCTTGAGAAGACCGATATGCCGCGTACGCCGACCCGACCTTTCCGGCTCGCTTTCCAGCCCCTGTTCAAGACCCTGATCGGCCCGGCTCTGGGCTCGGCGGCCCTGGCCGCCTGCGCCACGACGCCCCCGCCGCCTCCGCCGCCGCCGCTCCCGCCGGTTCCGGCCGCGCCCGAAGCGCCCGTCGGCGCCGTGCTGGACGACTGGCGCGGCGTCATCACCCCGGCGGACCGCGACCGCTATCAGCGCCGCGCCGCCGCCTGGAGTCTGGCGCTGGAACAGGCTCGCCGCCAGCCCGGTTCGGGCGACCTGTCGGCCTTGGGCGAACTGATCGATCCCGACGCCGCCCGTCCCAGTGTCGCCCCGCCGCCCGGCGCCTATCGCTGCCGCACCGTCAAACTGGGCTCTCAGGGGGATGAAGGCGGGCTCGGCTATGTGGTCTACGGCTGGTTCGCCTGCCGCATCGAACAGACCCCCGGCGGACTGAAGCTGATCAAGCGCACCGGCTCGCAACGCCCCGCAGGTCTGCTCTTCCCCGAGAACGACCGTGAAATGGTCTTCCTCGGCTCCATGGCCCTGGCGTCCGAGCCGACGGCCCGCAGCTACGGCCAGCGGCCCGAACGCGACCTGGTCGGCGTGCTGGAGCGGATCGGCGAGCGGCGCTGGCGCCTGGTCACGCCCTGGCCGGCGGCGGAATCCAACCTCGATCTGCTGGAATTGGTCCCGGCGCCGCCGTCGCGCTGAACCGTCGCCGTTCCTGTCCGTTAGGACTGGATGACAGTAGAGAGCCCGATGCGCTTCAGCCCCGTCGCCGCCGCCCTGTTCGCGAGCGTCCTCGCCCTGGCCGGCTGCGACCGCGACGCCGCGCCGACCCCGTCGCCCCCTTCTTCTCCGGATGCGCCTGTCGCGGCGCCGTCTGAAGCCGTATCGCCTCCGCCGGGGACCGCGGCGCCGTCCCCGTCTCCCGGCGAGCAGGGCGGCGGCGACGATTGGCGTGCGGTCGCCGCGCCCGCCGACGCCAGCCTGCTGGGCCGCCTCGACCAGGCCTGGAGCCTGGCCCGCGCCGAGGCCGAGGCGCGCGGCTTCGCCGACGAGGTCGAATCTCTCGGCGTCCTGGTCGATCCCAACGCCGGGCAGGCCGGTCGTCTTCAACCGCCGCCGGGCGACTACCGCTGCCGCACCGTCAAACTGGGCGCGCGCGAGGCGCAGGGCCTGGCCTACGTCGCCTATCCGGCCTTCCGTTGCCGCGTCGAACTGACGCCCGGCGGCGACCTGATCCTGGCGAAGACCACGGGCAGCCAGCGCACGCGCGGCCTGCTCTATCCCGACACTGATCGACGCCTGGTCTATGTCGGCGCCCAGGCCTGGGGCGACGAGACCGGCTTCCCCGCCTACGGCGCCCAGGCCGAGCGCGACCAGCTGGGCGTGTTCGAGCGCATCGGCCCGCAACGCTGGCGCCTGGTCATTCCCTTTCCCAAGCAGGAATCCAAGCTCGACATTCTGGAGCTGACGCGCTGATCGCAGCTTGACCGTTCAGGGGCGCGCCCTTCACCCTGAGCGCCTCATCGCCTTTACCTTCGGAGCACCCTCATGCGCGGCGTCGGCCTCACGCTCGGATCCATCATCGCCATCGCCGTCGTCCTGGCGGTCGTGCTGATCGGCTTCCCCACCTACAACGTCTATTCCAAGCAGATGGCGGGCAAGGCGGCCTATGAAGAGGCCGTGCAGAACCGCCGCATCCGCGTGCTGGAGGCCCAGGCCGCCCTGGACTCGGCCAAGCTGACCGCCGCGGCCGAGATCGAGCGCGCCAAGGGCGCCAACGAGGCCAACCGCATCATGGCCGAGGCCCTGGGCGGCCCCGAGGCCTATCTGCGCTGGTCCTACATCAACATGCTGCAGGAGACGGCCGGCAAGGAAGGCCGCCAGACCATCTACATCCCCACCGAGGCGGGGATGCCGATCCTGGAAGCGGGCCAACGTCCGGCGCGCTGACCTGAGCCCTTCTCCCACAAGGGGAGAAGGGTTAGGGCGTTCAGACCCGCGTCAGCCGCAGATCCTGATAGTCGTAGCTGAAGTCGATGTCCGGCGAGACGCCCTTGACCGTGGCGGTGGCGGGCTTGGCCGTGGCGATGCTGAAGGTGATGAAGGCGTCCTCTTCGCGCTTGTCGGGGAAGCGGGTGCGGAAGGTCTCGCCGTCATAGGGCTCCAGCCAGCCTTGCAGCGCCGGGGTGTGGGTGAAGCGCAGCCACAGGCCGGACTTGCGGTTGCGGCCGCGCCCTTCCGTCTTCGGCTCGATGACGATGTCGCCGTACCAGGGATCGCGCCAGGTTCCGGCGTAGGCCTCCAGCGGCAGGGAGGGGGCCGCGCCCGCCGCCTGTTTGGCGTCGATCTCGACGGCGGCCTTCAGCGACTTCTCGGTCCCTTCGGCCTCAATCCGCTTGGAATCGGCGATCCAGTCGACGTCGACCTTGTTCATGGCGATGTCCGACAGGCCCGAGCGCAGGGCGCGCAGCAGGAAGCTCTCTTCGGCGTTGGTGAAGACCGAGAAGCCGATCTTGCGGCCGGGGATCAGCACCGTGGCCGAGATGCCGCCGGGCGAGCCGCCGCCGTGGGTCGCCAGTCGCTCGCCGCGATAATCCTGCACCTGCAAGCCCATGGCGTAGGTCGAGGCTACGGCCCGGTTCGGCAGGGCCGCCGTCGGCCCGTTGGACGAGGAGACGACGATGTTGGGCTTGTACATTTCCTTCGCGGCGGCTTCGGAGAACAGGCGCGAGCCGTCGGCCAGCTTGCCGTCGTTCAGGCGCACGGCGATCCACTTGGCCCAGTCGTGGGCGCTGGCGCAGATGCCGCCCGCCGCCGCCGCCGAATCCCAGTTCCACACCTCGACGATCGACTCGGCGATCTGGGTCATCGCCCCCTGATAGCGCAGGGGCGGGCCGACGCGGCCGTGAGGCAGGGCGCTCTTCTTCGGGTCGGCCAGACGCGCCAGGGGCACGCTCTCGCTCATGCCCACGCGGTCGAAGATGCGGGTCTGGACGAAGACCTCCCACGACAGGCCCGAGACCTTCTCGATCACCGCGCCCGCCACCACGAACATCAGGTTGCAGTAGTGGTAATCCTCGCGGAAGCCGTCCTCGATGGGCACGAAGGCGGCCTGCGCCAGAACCTCGGCCCGCGTCCGGTCGCTGTTGGGCCAGAACAGCAGATCGCCCGCGCCCAGGCCGAAACCGGCGCGGTGGCTCAGCGTGTCGCGCACCGTGATGCGCTCGCCCACCATCGGGTCCGACAGGGTGAAGCCGGGCAGATAGGTGCGGATCGGCTCGTCCCACTTCACCTTGCCTTCATCGACCAGGATGGCCAGGCAGGCGGCGGTGACGTTCTTGGAGTTCGACGCGATGGCGAACAGGGTATGTTCGTCGGCGGGTTCATTTTTGCCCTGACGGCGCACGCCATAACCCTTGGCCAGCACCGTCTTGCCGTCGCGGACCAGGGCCAGCGACACGGCGGGCTGGTCCGGCCAGGCGGCCATGCAACGCCGCACCCAGGCGTCGGCGGCGGCGGCGATCTCGTCGTCGGAACGCGTATCGGCGCTGGTCTGGGCCCAGCCGGTCGCGGGCAGGGCCGCGCCGGCGGCGCCGACGGCGGAAGAGATCAGCGCGGCGCGGCGCGACAGGCGGATGGACATCAAGGACGCTCCCGAAGACTGAACGGCGACGCTAACGCCGCCCGTCCGCCGGGCCAAGGGGCGTAAAGCGTCCTACGCCGCCAGCCGCCACCTTTGCAGATGCTCCAGCACGTCCGCCACGATCTGGGCGCGGGTGAAGCCGGTCACGTCGCGCGGGCGCGTGCCGTCGCCGGTCACGGCGCTCAGCCGCCATTCCAGGGCGCGGCGGCTTTCGGGCGCCTCCAGCGCGGTCAGGGCGGGCAGGGGCCGCGAGCGCGCGCCCAGCCGATACAGGAAGTCCCGTCCGTTGGCGTGCTCGACTCTCAGCCAGACGCCGTTGTCGTCGCTCTGGACCTCGCTGTTCTCCAGCCCTTCGGCGGCGACGGCGGCGCGCACCTCTTCCAGCGCCGGGAAGCCGTGGCGCGCGATCTGGCGGTCGATGTCGCGACGGCTGGCCGGGGCCAGGATGCGCTTGAGCTGTTCGCGCAGGGGCGGCGCCTCGGTCTCGACGGCCTCGCCCTTCAGGTCGGCGTTCATCTGCCGCGCCAGGCCGAAACAGGCCAGGATCATGATGACCGCGAAGGGCAGGGCCGCCACCAGGGTCGCCGCCTGCAGGGCGCCGAGGCCCCCGGCCAACAACAGCAGGGCCGCCGTCAGCCCCTCCATTCCGCACCAGTAGACCCTTTGCCAGCGCGGCGTCTCCTCGGCCCCGCCCGAGGCCAGGGTGTCGATCACCAGCGAGCCTGAGTCCGCCGAGGTGACGAAGAAGACCGCCACCAGGGCGATGGCCAGGACCGAGGTGATCGCCGTGCCCGGCAGGAACTCGAAGAAACGGAACAGGGCCGTCGACAGGTCCGTCTGCACCGCGTCCGAGATCGCCCCCGCCGCCACGCCCAGGTCCAGGCTCATGGCGGTGTTGCCGAAGACCGTCATCCACAGGAAGGTGAAGCCCGACGGCACCAGCAGCACGCCGATGAGGAACTCCCGCACCGTCCGTCCGCGTGAGATGCGGGCGATGAACATGCCCACGAACGGCGACCAGGAGATCCACCAGGCCCAGTAGAGCAGGGTCCAGTCCGCCATCCAGGCGCGCGGCTCATAGGCGTAGAGGGTGAAGGTGCGCTCGAAGAAGTGGTCCAGATAGAGGCCGAAATTCTGCACATAGGCCCGCAGCAGGAAGAGCGTCGGCCCCACGATCAACACGAACAGCATCAGGCAGACGGCGATGAACAGGTTCAGCTCGGACAGCCGCCGCACGCCCTTGTCCACGCCGGTCAGCACCGAGATCGTCGCCGCGCCCATCACCACGACGATCAGTCCCACCTGCATGATCACGTCGTTGGGCAGGCCGAAGACGTAGTTCAGGCCCGAGGTCATCTGCGCCACGCCGTAGCCCAGGGAGGTGGCGATGCCGAACAGGGTGCCGCAGATGGCGAAGATGTCGACCAGGTCGCCCAGCCAGCCGTTCACCCGCTTGCCCAGCAGGGGATAGAGGCTGGACCGCATGGTCAGGGGCAGTCCCTTCCTGTGCGCGAAATAGGCCAGGCTCAGACCCACCACGGCGTAGATGGCCCAGGCGTGGACGCCCCAGTGGGTATAGGTGATGACCATGGCCTCGCGGGCGGCTTCCAGCGTGCCGGGCTGCGCCTCGGGCGGGGCGATGTAGTGCTGGACCGGCTCGGCGACGGCGAAATACATCAGGCCGATGCCCATGCCCGCGGCGAACAGCATGGCCAGCCAGGAGACATAGGGGAAGTCCGGCTCGGCGTCGTCCGGCCCCAGCTTCAGCCGCCCTGTCGGTCCCAGGGCCAACGCTGCGACGAACAGCATGAAGCCCGCGACCGAAGCGACGTAGAACCAGCCGAACGTCTCCACCACCCAGGCCTGGGCGCGTCCGAACAACAGGTCGGACGTCGCGGGCGCCATGAGGGCGAGCAGCAGCAGCCCGCCTGCGATGGCGCTGGCCCCCCAGAAGACCCGAGGGTTCATTTTTGAGCTCAGCATGGGCTCCAAGCGCACGGCAACGCTTAAGGTTCCATCAGGGTCACAGACCCGCCTTCGGAATGAAAAAGATGTAACTCGGTTATGCGTCGTGGCGCTGGTATCGGCGGTCTGGAGGACGTTGAGGGACGTCCGTGCGAGGACGCCCAGATATGAAGAAATACAAGTTCGCGCCCTTGTTGGGCGCCGTTCTGGCCTTGCCTGCGGCAGGCTCGCTCGCTCAGACGGCGCAACCCGCGTCGCCGTCAGCCGCCCGCGCACAGCAGGTCCAGAGTCCGCCTCAAAAGGCTGACAAGGATGACCAGCCTGCGGCCGTGGGCGATGTCGTCGTCAGCGCCCGCTCCAATGATGTCCGCACGTCGATCGACTCGATCAGCTACAGCCTGGCCGACGATCTTCAAGCGGCGACCGGCACCCTGGCCGAGGCCTTGCGCAACGTGCCCTCGGTCGATGTCGATCCTCAGGGCAACGTCTCCCTGCGCGGCGACGGCAATGTCACCATCCTGGTCGACGGCCGTCCCTCCGCCATTCTGTCGGGCCCGAACCGCGCCGACGCGGTGCTGCAGCTGCCGACCGATCGCTACGCCCGCATCGAGGTGATGACCAATCCGTCCGCCGCCTACAGTCCCGAGGGCTCCGGCGGGGTCATCAACCTGATCACCAAGCCGGTTCCGGCGGCGGTGGCCGCCGCGGCGGCTGCGGGGGCGTCGGGCGCGACAGTCACGACCGGCTCGTTGCGCGCCAATGTCGGCGACAATGGGCGATGGAACGTCGGCGCCAGCGGTTCGCGGCAGCGCGGCAAGCTGACCCTGACAGGCGATCTCAGCTATCGCCATGATGATCAGGGTCTGGCCTTCAACCGTCTGCGCGAACAGCTCAACGCCTCCGGCGCGACCGTCGGCACGACGACGACGGCTCAAAACATCGACTCGACCCAGAGTGGTTTCTTCGGTCGGGTGGCGGCCGAATACCGGTTGACCGACAAGACCATGCTGACCGGCGAGGTGCGCGCTAACCGTTTCGAGGTCGACAGCGACGTTCGCGGCTTGTTCGAAACCCGCGACGGCTCCGGGGCCCTGACCCTCGCCTACGCCCGCAACGGTTCGGGCGGCTTCGCAATGGACGGTTGGGGCGTCACCGGCCGGGTGCTGCACCAGTTCGACGCCTCGGGGCATGAATGGTCGAATGAGTTGCGCTACGATCGCAACGACCATGAAAATGACTCGCTAGCCGCCAATATCTTCAGCCTCCCGACAGAGCCGGCCTTTTATGAGGCTCAGCGGGGTTTGAACGCTCAGCAGACAATCGGTTTCACCAGCGCCTACACCCGGCCGATGGGCGAGGGCGCCAAGCTGCGCGCAGGATATGAGCTGAACCTGACCCGGCCGGATCAGGAGAATGAGGTGCGGCGCGGGCCGTCCGAGAACGCTCTGGTCCTCGTGCCGTCGCAAAGCAATCGGTTCGAGGCGGAGCAGATCGTCCACGCCCTATACGCCACCTATGAACGGCCGTTCGGCGAGAAGCTGTCCGGCCAGTTCGGACTGCGCCTGGAGCAGGCGGACATCGAGGTCGAGGACGTCACCAACGCCGTGCGCGCGTCCCAGGACTATTTCCGCGCCTATCCGACCTTCCACCTGCAGTATCAGCTGACCGAGACCCAGACGCTGCGCGGCAGCTATTCGCGGCGAATCCAGCGGCCTCAGCCGTCGCAGTTGAATCCTTTCGTCGTCTATGGCGATCCGTTGAACCTGCGTTCAGGCAATCCGGACCTGGAGCCGCAGGAGACCGACAGCTTTGAGGCCATGTGGCAGATGCGGCGCGGTCAGAGCTTCTATCAGGCCACAGCCTACTTCCGCGACACGACCAAGGCCTTCACCGACGTGGCGGCCGATGTGGGCGGCGGCGTCCTGCTGACGCGACCCGAGAACCTGGGCGCTCGACGCGACTTGGGGATCGAACTGACCGCCAGCGGCCGCTTGCACCCGACCCTGCGCTACAACGCCAGCATCAACGCTTTCCGTCAGGAGATCGACGCTGCGGGCATCGTGGGCGGTCGCGACCGTGAGGGCGAGATGCTGACAGGGCGTCTCAGCTTGAACTGGCAGGCCACGCCTAAGGATTTCGTGCAGTTGATGGGCTTCTGGCAGGGCGATCAACTTCTGGCCCAGGGCACGCGCGAGAGCGGCGGCATGCTGAACTTCGGCTATCGCCGCAAGCTGAACGACACCCTGTCCCTGCAGTTCACCGCGCGCGACATCCTGAACTCGTTCGGCGGCGCCACCACCTATGACACGCCTCAGTTCCGCGAGCGTTTCGACCAGGATCTGAATTTGCGCGCCTTCTATCTGGGCCTGACCTGGTCCTTCGGCGGAGGACCGCGGCGCCAGCCCGAGCAGTTCGACTTCTCGACCGGCCCGACGGGCGGCTGACGCGGATATGACCCGCTCAGGCTCGCGTCTCCCAGGCGGTCCAGGCGGCGATGGCGACCAGGCCCAGGGCCATGGCGGCGCGCAGCATCGGACCCTGGGCGCGGGTCAGCAGGGCGCCGCCCGCGCGCGCCGCCGTCAGCACGATGGTCGTATGGACGACGACGCTGACCAGAACGTGCAGCGCGCCTAGCGTCAGGGCCTGCGCCAGAGTCGAGCCGTGGTCGGGGCGCATGAAGCCGGGCAGCAGCACCACATAGAGCAAGGCGGCCTTGGGGTTCAGCAGATTGCCGATCAGGCCGCGTCGGAACAGGGCGCGTCGCCGCATCGCGACCGGGGCGACGCCCGCGCCGTCGCCCGCACTGCGCCAGGCGTCCCAGGCCAGCCACAGCAGGAAGCCTACGCCCGCCCAGCGGATGGCCTGATACAAGGCGGGCCAGCGCAGCACCACTTCCGTCAGCCCGAAGGCGGCGGCGACCATCCACAGCGTCAGGCCCAGGGTGATGCCGACCACGGCGGCCAGCCCGGCCGCGCGCCCCTGCGACAGGGACACCAGCGCCAGCCATCCCATGTTCGGGCCGGGGGTCAGCTCCATCAGCGCGACCGCGACCAGGAAGGGCGCGACCACGGTGGGATCGATGGGCGGCTGCATCGGCGATTTCCATCCTTTTCCTGCGGCCACGCTAGGCCGGGACGGGCGGCGTCATCAATCGCGGGTCGGCCCTCTTGCGTGTCCCATAGGCCACACCCACCTCCTTTGCGACAGCTCAAGGCGTCGCTTTCGATAAGGGCGCATTGAGTCGAAATCCGCCTCCCGAGGGGAAACCGAACGACATGAATCTCGACCTCTATTCCGACCGCGCCAAACAGGCCGTCCAGTCCGCCCAGTCGCTGGCCCTGGCCCGCCGCCACCAGCAGTTCGCGCCCGAGCATCTGCTCAAGGTGCTGCTCGAGGAGCGCGACGGCCTGGCCCGCAAGCTGATCGATCAGGCGGGCGGCGACCCGTCCGCCGTCGAACTCGTCACCGAGGGGTTGCTGAAGAAGCGGCCCCAGGTTTCGGGCGGCTCGGGCCAGATCTATCTGGACGGCGACACCGCCCGCGTCTTCAACGCCGCCGAAGAGGCCGCGAAAAAGGCGGGGGACGCCTTCGTCACCACCGAACGCCTGCTGGCCGCCATCGCCAAGGAGGGCGGCGCCGCCGCCGAGGCGCTGAAGTCCGCCGGGGTCACGGCCAAGAAGCTGGACGACGCCGTCGCCGAAATCCGCAAGGGCAAGACCGCCGACAGCGCCGGCGCCGAGGACAGCTTCGACGCCCTGAAACGCTACGCCCGCGACCTGACCGAGGCCGCCCGCGACGGCAAGGTCGACCCCGTCATCGGCCGCGATGAGGAGATCCGCCGCACCATTCAGGTGCTGGCCCGCCGCACCAAGAACAACCCCGTCCTGATCGGCGAGCCGGGCGTCGGCAAGACCGCCATCGTCGAGGGCCTGGCCCTGCGCATCGTCAACGGCGACGTGCCGGAAAGCCTGAAGGACAAGAAGGTTCTGTCGCTGGACATGGGCGCCCTGATCGCGGGCGCCAAATACCGCGGCGAGTTCGAGGAGCGCCTCAAGGCCGTGCTGAACGAGGTCGCCGCCGCCGAGGGGCAGATCGTCCTCTTCATCGACGAGATGCACACCCTGGTCGGCGCGGGCAAGGGCGACGGGGCGATGGACGCCTCCAACCTGCTGAAGCCTGCTCTGGCGCGCGGCGAACTGCACTGCGTCGGCGCCACCACGCTGGATGAATACCGCAAGCACGTCGAGAAGGACGCGGCCCTGGCCCGTCGCTTCCAGCCGGTCTTCGTCTCCGAACCCACCGTCGAGGACACGGTGTCGATCCTGCGCGGCCTGAAGGAAAAATACGAAGTCCACCACGGGGTGCGCATCAGCGACAGCGCCATCGTCGCCGCCGCCACCCTGTCGAACCGCTACATCACCGACCGCTTCCTGCCGGACAAGGCCATCGACCTGATCGACGAGGCCGCCTCGCGCGTCCGCATGGCCGTGGATTCCAAGCCTGAGGCGCTGGACGAGATCGACCGCCGTCTGGTCCAGCTCAAGATCGAGCGCGAGGCCCTGAAGAAGGAGAGCGACAGCGCCTCGCAGCAACGTCTCGAAAAGCTGGAGGACGAGATCGCCGACCTCGAAGACCAGTCGGACGACATGACCGCCCGCTGGAAGTCGGAAAAGGACAAGGTGGGGCAGGGCGCGCAACTGCGTGAGACCCTGGACCGCCTGCGCGCCGAACTGGCCGCCGCCCAGCGCGCCGGCGACCTCGGCCGCGCCTCAGAGATCGCCTATGGCCAGATCCCGCAGTTGGAGAAGCAACTAGCCGACTCCGAATCCCCGGCGGCGGTCGCCGCTCCCCTGACGCCCGAGGTCGTCGACGCCGAACAGATCGCCGCGGTCGTCAGCCGCTGGACCGGCGTCCCCGTCGACAAGATGCTGGAGGGCGAGCGCGAGAAGCTGCTCAAGATGGAGGACGAACTGGGCCGCCGCGTGGTCGGTCAGGACGAGGCCCTGGCCGCCGTCTCCGACGCCGTGCGCCGCGCCCGCGCCGGCCTGAACGACCCCAACAAGCCGCTGGGCAGCTTCCTCTTTCTCGGCCCCACGGGCGTCGGCAAGACCGAGCTGACCAAGGCGCTGGCGGGCTATCTGTTCGATGACGACAACGCCATCACCCGCATCGACATGTCCGAATACATGGAGAAGCACTCGGTCAGCCGCCTGATCGGCGCCCCTCCGGGCTATGTCGGCTATGACGAGGGCGGGGCCCTGACCGAGGCCGTGCGTCGCCGCCCCTATCAGGTCGTCCTGTTCGACGAGGTCGAGAAGGCTCACCCCGACGTCTTCAACGTGCTGCTTCAGGTGCTGGACGACGGCCGCCTGACCGACGGTCAGGGCCGCACCATCGACTTCAAAAACACCCTGATCATCATGACCTCCAACCTGGGCAGCCAGTTTCTGGCCGACCAGCCGGAAGGCGAAGACGTCGAGGCCGTGCGCCCGCTGGTCATGGAGCAGGTCCGCGCCCACTTCCGGCCTGAGTTCCTGAACCGCATCGACGAGATCATCCTGTTCCACCGCCTCGGCCGCGAACAGATGGGCGGCATCGTCCGCATCCAGCTGGCGCGTCTGGAGAAGCTGATGGCCGACCGCCGCCTGACGCTCGCTTTGGACGACAGCGCCCTGACCTGGCTCGCCGACAAGGGCTACGACCCGGTGTACGGCGCACGACCGCTGAAACGCGTCATCCAGAAGGAGCTGGTCGACCCGATGGCCAAGAAGCTGCTGGCCGGCGAGATCGAGGACGGCAGCGTGGTGGCGGTTTCAGCGGGCGCCGACGGGCTGGAGATCGGGAAGGCGCGGGTGCATTAGGCGCCGAAGCGCTAACGTTTGAAAAGTGGGATGAATCATGCGTCGATTGCCGTATGGCGATCTATGCTCCTCAACCTGCGATAACACGCCTCGAAAGCGATCTTTTGATCCTGTTGGCTAAGATTGTTCTCGACGAGAATAGCGTATCGTACGACGGGAACGTCGGTTCAGATCGCTTGGTTCTGAGCGACGAAAGGGCACGGGAACTTTGCGACCTGCTAACTGAATATATAGGTAGCCGCGCGTTCGTTCGGGGAACGACATTTGTAGAAATGATGTTCGATGGACGCTTAGATCATGATCATGATGCTCGAGAGATCTATCTCTCTTCTAGAAAGGATATGGGGCGAACGCGGGTTCTTGCGTCTCGACAATGGGCGGATTTTAAGGCTCGGATAGGTTTGGAAGCCTCTCCATATGAAGCCCGTGTCAGGCCTATGGATTCATCTCAGTTCATCGAGATGGAAAAAAGACTTCTAAGGAAGCTGGCTGTTCATCCTGCGCTTGAAAAGCTTATTGAAAGTCTCGTAATCGACCGCATCGAAATTTTCGATAAGATTGAAAAGCGAGAGAAAATATTTGTTCCGGGCCAAATCCGGGGTGCCGCGGTAAAATTTGTTAGTCAGTTGCAGGGCGCTTGCGGTGGGGTCGATATTTCGAAGACGCAGGTTGTTGGAATAGCGACCGTCGTTTCAGATGCGACCGTCATGTTCTCGACGCGGGATTGGGGGGTGGCCGGTACGCTATCCACCATCGCGGGTGGTCTTGCCATGAGCGCGCCCCAACCAAAGGCATAGTTGCTGCGCCATCACCGAAGTTGCTGGAAGCCAACCTCTTCCGTCATCCTCCGGCAAGCCGCGTCAGCGGCGCAGACCGGGGGACCCAGCGGCGCGCGGGAGCGCGAAAGATCCACGCTCGACGGCCGCCCTAAGATCGCCTTCGGCGCCGCTGGGTCCCCCGGTTCCGCGCTGCGCGCGGCCCGGAGGATGACGAAAGAGGGGGAGCGGCATAGGCTGTGTGCATGGCGACCCATCGCACCTTCATCGCGACCTACATCATGGCGAGCGGGCGCAACGGGACGCTCTACGCCGGCTCGACCTCCAATCTGGAAAGCCGCGTGTGGAAGCACAGGACGCGCGCCTTTCCTGGCTTCACCGACGCCTATGACTGCACCCGTCTGGTCTGGTTCGAACAGCACGCCCTGATGCTTGATGCGATCCGGCGCGAGCGGCGCATCAAGAAATGGCTGCGCGACTGGAAACTGGCCCTGATCGAGAAGGCCAACCCGGACTGGCGCGATCTCGCGGCCGACTGGTTCCCCGATCCGACCTGGGCCCCGCCGCCGGGCGCTGACTGAGCCTCACCCCAGCACCGGCATCACCTCCACCCCGTCGCAGGGGAAGGGGTTCATGTGCGGGTGGTTCTCGAACAGGCGGGCGGCGGCCTCGTGGCTGTCGGCGCGCACGACCATGAAGACGGTCAGCAGGTTGACCACGTCGGTCACGGCGCCGTCGTCGTCGATGCGTTTGGTCGGGCCCAGCGGGCCGCCCTGAAAGACGATGGAGTCGCGGTGCGCCTCCTCCCAGGCGGCGACGGCGGCGACGCCGAGGCGGGCCGCCTCGGCCTGCGCGGCCTCGCTCATGGCGCGCCAGGCCCGCCATTTGGGGCCGGTCTTGTCGCTGGTGAAGACGGCCAGGTAATGGGTCTGCGCGCTCATCGAAGCCTCCCGTTTGCGCAAAGGGTCGGTCTTTCGTCGGCCGCGGGCAAGCGGGCCTGTCTATTCCTTCTCCCCTTGTGGGAGAAGGTGGGCCCGAAGGGCTCGGATGAGGGGTCTCTCCGAAATGTGATGGCGGGGCTATGGGGTTCACGTCCCGCAACCCCTCATCCGTCAGGCTCCGCCTGCCACCTTCTCCCACAAGGGGAGAAGGATAAGGCGCGCGCCTTCATATCAAGGCTTCGCAGCGCCTGATATTTCCCGCCTCCGCGCCCCGCTCGTCCTCATCTCCCCGCCCCACCTCCCGCCTCCCGCATCCTGGCCCTCGTCCCGTCGCAGGGGAGGGCTCGCTCGGCCGGCGAACCGAAGCGGCGGCGGGAGCGGAGAGAACGGGGTCCGTGTCGGATCGCCGGCCTCCCATCGCGCGCGCCGGGCAAGGGGAACCCCAGCGGAAGGCGGCGACGGTTCGGGCGGGCGGTTCAGGATGTCCTGCGGGCGGCGGAACGAGGCGAACGCCTCCAACGCCGTTCCGCGGCCTCAAGCCGTGCGCAAGCGCGACCGGCCGCAGACATCAGGACGCGGAGCCGACGGGGCCTAGCGACGGGGCGTTCGACCCGTCCGCCAGAGAGGCTCCGGCCAGGGTCGAGGGGGTTACTCGGACCGTTCCAGGACCGCGTCGTCGCGCGGCCTGCCCGTCATGGGCGCCGGGGGTAGCCGCGAACAACGGCGCCTGCCCCGAGCTCATGTCCGACTCTTCGCGCGGGGCGTCGGCCTTCGTCGAAACGGTAAATCACATCTTCTCCGGGCGAAGCCCCGGCGCCCCGCCCAGCCCTTCCGCCGCCCGGTCACGCCGAGGCGGACAGACGCGTTCCTTCTCCCCTTGCGGGAGAAGGGGGCCCGTCAGGGCCGGATGAGGGGTCTCTCCGAGGTCGGATGAAGGGCACGCTTAGACCGCCGCGCGACCCCTCATCCGTCAGCCTTCGGCTGCCACCTTCTCCCGCAGGGGGAGAAGGAAGACGCGCTCAAGTCGCGAGGGTCCGCGACCCGAGCATAGCGCGCTTAAATATGAATGGCGTGGCCCAGCGCCCGCAGGGACGCTTCGTGGAAGGCTTCGCCCAGCGTCGGGTGGACGTGGATGGTCCCGGCCACGTCCTCCAGCACCGCGCCCATCTCCAGCATCTGGGCGAAGCTGTTGGACAGCTCCGACACGTGCTGGCCGACGGCCTGAACGCCCAGCAGGCGGTGATCCGACTTCGAGGCGATGACGCGGACGAAGCCGCCGTCCTCGCCCGCCTCGATGGCCAGGGCGCGGCCGATGGCGGCGAAGGGGAAGACGGCCTGGATCACGTCGTCGCGGCCCTTGACGTCGTCGGGGCCGAGGCCCGCCGAGACGATCTCCGGCTCGGTGAAGCAGACGGCGGCGATCGCAGTCGGGTCGAAGACGCGATCATGTCCGGCGATGATTTCGGCCACGACCTCGCCCTGGGCAGAGCCCTTGTGCGCCAGCATGGGCTCGCCGGTCAGGTCGCCGATGGCCCAGACGTTCTTCATGCTGGTGGCGCAGCGATTGTCGATCTTCACGAACGGGCCGTTCATGGCCACGCCCATGTTCTCCAGGCCCCAGCCCTTCGTCCGCGCGCGGCGACCGACGGTGACCAGCACCTTGTCGGCGTCCAGCTGCATCGGATTGCCGTCCCTGTCGGTGACGTTCAGCTTGCCGTCCCCGAAACCGCCCGCGCGGGCGCCGAGCAGCAGCTGGACCCCGTGCTTCTCCAGCCATTTGGCGACCGGGTCGGTCAGGGCCTTGTCGTAGAGCGGCAGGATGCGCTCGGCCATCTCGACGATGGCCACCTCGGCGCCCAGCTTGCGGAAGGCGATGCCCAGCTCCAGGCCGATGTAGCCGCCGCCGACGACGACGAGCTTCTTGGGCACTTCCGGCAGGCTCAGGGCCTCGGTGGACGAGATCACGTCGCCGCCGAAGGGCAGGAAGGGCAGCTCGACCGGCTCCGACCCCGTGGCGAGGATGACGTGTTCGGCGGTGATGCGGATGTCGCCGTCATCGGTTTTGACGGTGCAGGTCTTGGCGTCCGAGAAGTCGGCCCAGCCCTTGATGACCTTGACCTTGGCCTTCTTCAACAGGGCGGCGACGCCGGCGTTCAGCTTCCTGACCACGCCGTCCTTCCACTCGACCGTCTTGGACAGGTCGATGGCCGGGGTCGAGGCGGTGATGCCCAGCGTGCCGTCGCCGGCGGCCTTGGCCACCGTCTCGAACTTGCCCGCAGCGTGGATGATGGCCTTGGACGGGATGCAGCCGACGTTCAGGCAGGTGCCGCCGAGACCGGGGGACGCATCCACCAGCACGGTCTCCAGCCCCAGCTGGCCGCAACGGATCCCCGCCACATAGCCGCCGGTCCCGGCGCCGATGATCAGGACTTTGGTTTTCAGGGTCTGGGTCACCTGTTCAGGCTCCTTAGTCGATCAGCTGCTACCCGAAGAGCTTCGGCGATACGCGGATCGTAGATGAAACGAGGTCCATCACTGTCGATGATTGACCAGCCAGAGTTCGGAAGAAGACGTGTCGGCAAGCCGTTGCGTCTCAGATAGAGCACCACGACCGTGCCGCGCTCGGGAGGAAAGAAGCCGCATTCCCTGTCTACGCCGTTGATATGCCGCATACGGTGGATCTTCTCGGGGCCGACAGTCCCTTTGATGATCGCCACGGTGCGCCAGGTTAGCCGTGCATGGTCGCGCGTGAGCCAAGCACGTCCATCGAGCCGAGCCAAAACGACACTGTCGGCTTGATCCCAATGCAAGCGCTGCCTTGCAAGATCTGCAGAAGGGTCAGCATCGAACATCACCGTGCAGGCGATGGTGGCGCTCGGTCCCAAGAGGCACAGTGTGAATGCGCCAAAGGCTGCTGCGAGCGACGTTCGCATCCCGCTCTACATCCACAATGTCGCCGGGTTCTCCAGCAGGTTTTTGATCTTCTGCACGAAGACCGCCGCGTCATGGCCGTCGACGATGCGGTGATCGAAGCTGGAGGACAGGTTCATCATCTTGCGCACGACCATCTGGCCGCCTCGCACGACGACGCGCTCCTCGATCTTGTTCGGACCGACGATGGCGACTTCGGGGTGGTTGATGATGGGCGTGTGCACCACGCCGCCGAGCGTGCCCAGCGAGGTGATGGTGATGGTCGAGCCGCTGAGCTCCTCGCGCTTGGCGCTGCCGTCCTTGGCGGCGCTTGAGACGCGGGCGATCTCCTCGGCTGTATCGTAGGCGTCGCGCGCCTCGGCGTGGCGGACGACCGGGACCATCAGGCCGTTCGGCGTCTGGGCGGCGATGCCCAGATGGACGGCGTTGTGCTGGGTCAGCACGCCCGCCTCGTCGTCGTAGGTGGCGTTGATGTTCGGCTGGTCCTTCAGGGCCACGACAATGGCGCGGGCGATGAAGGGCAGGACGTTCAGCTTGGCCTTACCCGTGCCCTTGTTCTGGGCGTTCAGGTGGGCGCGCAGCTCTTCCACCGCCGTCATGTCGATGTCCTCGACATAGGTGATGTGCGGGATGCGACGGACGCTCTCGGCCATCTTCTCCGCGATCTTGCGGCGCAGGCCGATGATGCGGACTTCGTTGGCACCCTCGGCTTTGGCGTAGAGCGAACCGCCCGAGGCCGTGGCCGGGGCGAACGTGCCGCCGCGTGCGACGAAGGCGTCCAGATCGGCGTGCTCGATGCGGCCCGCGGGGCCGCTGCCCGGCACGAAGACCAGATCGATCCCCAGATCACGCGCGCGGTTGCGTACGGCGGGGGAAGCCAGCGGGCGCTCGCCCGGTTGACGGCCGGTCAGGGCCGGAACGGGCTTGGCGTCGGCCTTGGGCGCAGCCGCAGGCTTGGCGGCCGGCGCGGCGACAGGCGCCGGCGCAGCCTTCTCGGCCTTGGCGGCGGGCGCCGGAGCGGCGGCGGGGGCTTCGGCGACATTGCCCTTGCCTTCGACCTTGAAGCTGACCAGCGGGCCGCCGACGGCGATCTGCTGACCGGCTTCGCCGTGCAGGGCGACGACGACGCCGGAGACCGGGCTGGTCAGTTCGACCGTCGCCTTGTCGGTCATGACCTCGGCCAGGATCTGGTCTTCCTCGACCGCATCGCCGACCTTGACGTGCCAGCCGACCAGTTCGGCCTCGGCCGTGCCTTCGCCCACGTCGGGCAGTTTGAAGACGTGGTTCGCGCCGGCGGCGACGACGGGCGCCGCAGCGGCTTCAGCCTTGGGCGCTTCGACGGCGACCGGAGCGGGCTCAGGGGCAGCGGCGACGGGCGCGGCGGCGGGTTCCTCGGCGGCGGCGTTGCCTTCGCCCTCGACCTCGAACTCGGCCAGCGGGCCGCGCACGGCCATCATCTGGCCGGGCTCGCCGTGCAGGGCGGTGACGACGCCCGCGACCGGGCTGGTCAGTTCAACCGTGGCCTTGTCGGTCATGACGTCGGCGACGATCTGATCCTCGGCGACCGTATCGCCGACCTTGACGTGCCAGCCGACGAGCTCGGCTTCGGCGGTGCCTTCGCCCACGTCGGGCAGCTTGAATACGTAACGACCCATCTTAGCGACCTCCCGTCATGACGGCTTTCAGCGCGTCGGCGACCCGCTGCGGTCCGGGGAAATATTCCCATTCAAAGGCGTGCGGATAGGGCGTGTCCCAGCCGGTCACGCGCGCCACCGGCGCCTCCAGGTGATAGAAGCAGCGCTCCTGAACCAGGGCGCTTAGTTCGCCGCCGAAGCCCGATGTTTTCGGCGCCTCGTGCACGATGACGCAGCGGCCGGTCTTCTTGACCGAGGCCTCGATGGCCTCGATGTCCAGCGGGACCAGGGTGCGCAGGTCGATGACCTCCGCGTCCACGCCCGCATGTTCGGCGCCCGCCAGCGCCACCCAGACCATGGTGCCGTAGGCCAGGATGGTGACGTCGGCGCCTTCCTTCATCACCCGGGCCTTGCCGATCGGCTCGACGTATTTGCCGGTCGGGACCTGGGCAAGTTCCTGCGCCTTCCACGGGCTGACCGGCTTTTCGTGCCAGCCGTCGAAGGGGCCGTTGTAGAGGCGCTTGGGCTCGAAGAAGATGACCGGATCGTCGTCCTCGATCGCCGCCAGCAACAGGCCCTTGGCGTCATAGGGGTTGGACGGGATCACCACCTTCAGACCGGCGATGTGGGTGAACAGGCTTTCGGGCGACTGGCTGTGCGTCTGGCCCCCGAAGATGCCGCCGCCGTAGGGGCTGCGCACCACCATCGGCGTGGTGAACTGGCCGCCCGAGCGATAGCGCATCTTGGCCGCTTCGGAGACGATCTGGTCGTAGGCCGGATAGATGTAGTCGGCGAACTGGATCTCGACGACCGGGCGCAGGCCATAGGCGGCCATGCCGATGGCCGTGCCGACGATGCCGGATTCCGAGATCGGGGCGTCGAAGCTGCGGTTCAGGCCGTGCTTCTTCTGCAGGTGGTCGGTGACGCGGAAGACGCCGCCGAAATAGCCCGCGTCCTCGCCGTAGGAGACGACGGTGGGGTCTTCGGCCATCTTGACGTCCAGGGCCGAGTTCAGGGCCTGGATCATGTTCATCGCGGCGATAGCGGGCGCGTCCGGGGCGACCGACGCCGGGGCGTCCTTCTGGTCGACCATGTCGGCTTCAATCTTGTCGTTGATCTCGGCCATCACTCAGACTCCTACTTCGCGGCGCTGTTCGACCAGACGCCAGTCCTCGGTCGCATAGACCTCCTCGAACATGGTCTTCACGCTGGGGCGCGATTGGCCCAGGGTGCCGATGGCCTCGGATTCCTTGGCGGCGGCGCGGACTTTCTCGACCGCTTCCTTCTCGGCTTCTTCCTGCTGTTCGTCCGACCATTCGCCCAGACCGATCAGGTGCTGCTTCAGGCGGGCGATCGGATCGCCCAGCGGCCACTTCTCGTGTTCGTCGCCGGGGCGATAGCGGCTGGGGTCGTCCGAGGTCGAGTGCGGGGCGCCGCGATAGGTGAACAGCTCGATGATCGTCGCGCCTTGGTTGGTGCGGGCGCGTTCCTCGGCCCACTGGGTCGCGGCCCAGACGGCCAGGAAGTCATTGCCGTCGACGCGCAGGGCGGGCAGGCCGTAGCCGATGCCTTTGGACGCGAAGGTGGTCTCAAGCCCGCCGGCGATGCCCTGGAAGGACGAGATGGCCCACTGGTTGTTGACGATGTTCAGGATGACCGGCGCGCGATAGACGGCGGCGAAGGTCAGGGCCGAGTGGAAGTCGCTTTCGGCCGTCGAGCCGTCGCCGATCCAGGTGATGGCGATCTTGTCGTCGCCGCGGATGGCCGAGGCCATGCCCCAGCCCACGGCCTGAACATACTGCGTGCCCAGATTGCCCGAGATGGTGAAGAAGCCGTAGTCCTTGGCCGAATACATGATCGGCAGCTGGCGGCCCTTGATGGGGTCTTCGGCGTTCGAATAAATCTGGTTCATCATGGTCGCGAGCGGATAGTCGCGCGCGATCAACAGGCCCTGCTGGCGATAGGTGGGGAAGCCCATGTCCTCGCGGCTCAGGATCATGCCCTGGGCGACCGCGATGGCCTCTTCGCCGGTGCACTTCATATAGAAGCTGGTCTTGCCTTGGCGGTGGGCGCGGTGCATTCGGTCGTCGAAGGCGCGCGTCAGGATCATGGCCTTCAGGCCGCGACGCATCGTCTCAGGGTCCAGCTTGGGATCCCACGGGCCCACGGCCTTGCCTTCATCGTCCAGCACGCGGATCAGGCGGAAGGCGAGATCGCGCATCTCGGCGGGCGCCGTGCTGACCTCCGGGCGGTCGACGGCGCCCGGCGCATCGAGCTTCAGGTGGCTGAAATCAGGCGTGTCGCCCGGCCGACCCGAAGGCTCCGGCACGCGCAGCGACAGCGTCGGGGTGTTCTTCATCAATGCCTCCCGTCCGGTTGAACCGGCCGCGTTTCCTTATGGATGAGGGCATAGCATGGCGTATGATTGTTGGCTCTCCTAAAAATACCCTTGCCAAATGGCGTTTTGGGGTATTTTATTGCGCAGAAAGCTAATTCGGAGAAAGCCTTTGGCCGACGACCTCGACCCTATCGACGCGCGCATCCTCGACATCCTTCAACAGGACGCAGGCCTGTCTGTCGCCGAGGTCGCCGATCGCGTCGGCCTGTCAGCCTCGCCGTGCTGGCGCCGGATCAAGAGACTGGAGGACTCTGGCCTGATACGCAAGCGTGTCACGCTATTGGACGCCGGTCTTCTGGGCCTGGACTTCGAGGTCTACGCCATCGTCAAGCTGAGCCTGCCGACCCGCGACAACCTGCAGATCTTCGAACAGGCCGTCGAAAGCTGGCCCGAAGTGGTGCAGTGCGCCACCATCACGGGGCGCGAGGATTACGTCCTGCGCATCATCACCACCGACATGCACGCCTTCGACCAGTTCCTGCGCGACAAGCTGCTGACGCTGGGCATCGTCTCCAACTGCGAGAGCCATATCGTCACGCGCGGGGTGAAGAACGTCACCACCCTGCCGCTGGGCATCATCACGCCGCATGTCGGCTGAGGTTGATTGCGCCGTCGCCTTTGGTCAGCTCAGGCGGTCGAAGGCGACGGCGTGAACCTTGTCCCGTCCCAGCAGGGCGGTCAGCGGCGGGACGGGAAACAGGCCTGCGATCGCTGGATCGCGCACGTCCAGCCCGCCGGTGAAGGCGCCGAAGGCGGGCAGGATCAGCCGCCGCCCGTCGGTGACGAAGCAGGGCCGGCGCACGCCCCGGCCATAGGCGGCGACGCGGGCTGCGGGATGCAGGTGGCCCGCGACCTCGCCCGGCGTAGGCTCGGCCTGCGGCTCATGGATCAGGAACAGGCCGCCCAGCGCCAGGGTCTCGACCACCCGACCGGGCAGGCGCTTGAAGGGATTGGCCAGCGCGCCGGCCAGGGCGTCCAGGTCGTGATTGCCCTCCAGCCAGATCCAGTCGCGCCCGGCGGCCAGGGTTTCCAGCCGCGTCAGCTGGGCGCCGTCCATACGCGACACCGCCTTTGAATCGTGGAAGCTGTCGCCCAGCAGGACGACCGTGCGCGGATCCAGCGCCTCGATCTCGGCCTCGAGCCTGGCCAGGGTCGCGGGGCTGTCATAGGGCGGCAGCATCTGCCCGCGCGCCGCGAAGGCCGAGCCCTTCTCCAGGTGCAGGTCCGAGGCGATCAGGGTCTGATGCGTCGGCAGCCACAGGGCGCCGGAGCAGCGCAGCACGCAAGGCTCGCCGTTGACCATCAGCTTGAGCCCGCCACACGGATGGCGGAACGGGGACAGGGCCGCGCGCAAGGCTGCGTTCATCGCCCTTCTCCCCTCGGGGGAGAAGGTGGGCGGCGGAGCCGCTCGGATGAGGGGGCTGTATCCGCAGGCAAAGCGCTAAACGACGAACACGCGGCTGGCGTCCCCCTCATCCGTCTTGCTCCGCAAGCCACCTTCTCCCCCAAGGGGAGAAGGACGCAGGATGTCATCACGCGGCCCCCTTTAGCGCCTCGGGCGCGTCTTCCATGACCTCGGCGATCAGGGCCTCGGCGCTTTCGTCCAGGATCATCTCGGCGGCGTCGCCTCCGACGCGCTCGCGCCCGATCTGCACCAGCACCGGCACGCTGAAGGGCGAGGGCCGGTCCAGCCTCTTGTGCACGATGCGGCCGTGAATGCGGCTCAGAAGCTGGCCCAGCCGCGCCACGTCCAACAGACCTGTCGCCGCATCCGCCCGCGCTGTCCTTAGCAACAGATGGTCCGGCTGATGCCGCCGCAGCACGTCGTAGATCAGGTCGGTCGAGAACGTCACCTGCCGCCCGGTCTTTTCCGCCCCCGGCTGGCGCTGCTCGATCAGGCCGGAGATCAGGGCGCAGTTGCGGAAGGACCGCTTCATCATGAAGCTCTCCTCCAGCCAGGCCTCCAGATCGTCGCCCAGCATGTCCGGCTCGAACAGGGCGTCCAGATCGAGGCCGTCCATCGGCCGGATCGACCAGATGGCCAGGGAATAGTCCGTCACCACAAAGCCCAGCGGCCCCACGCCCATCCGGTCCAGCCGCCGGGTCAGCAGCATGGCCAGGGTCGTATGCGCCAGCCGCCCCTCGAACGGATAGGCGACCAGGAAATGCCGCGTCCCGCGCGGAAAGGTCTCGACCAGCAGGGTCTCGGCTTCCGGGATGGCGCTGCGCAACGCTTGCAGTTCCAGCCACTCCTGCACGTCGGGCGGCAGGACGCGCCAGTGATCGCGGTCCTGCACCATGCGCCGCACCCGCTCGGCCAGCGACGTGCCCAGCGGGAATTTGGAGCCGCCGTAGGAGGGGATCTTCGGGTCTTTATCGACGGCGGGCGAGACCAGGGCGTCCGTCTTCACGATGCCCTGAAAGGCCCAGACCTGACCGCCGAAGACGAAGGTGTCGCCGGGCGTCATCTGCTCGAAATACCATTCCTCGGCCTCGCCGATCTTGCGCCCCGCGACCAGATGCTTGCCGCCTGCGCGCCGCCCGGCGACGCGCACGTTCAGATTGGCGGCCGAGACGATGGCGCCGACGTTCATCCGGTGCCGCTGGGCCATCTGGGCGTTGCGGACCGTCCATTTGCCGTCGCGGGTCCGCACGATGCGGGCGAAACGGTCGTAGGTTCGCAGCGCATAGCCGCCAGTGGCGACCAGATCGACCACCTCCTCGAACGCTTCATAGGTCAGGCCGCGATAGGGCCCCGCCGTCGTCACCTCGTCGAACAGATCGCTCAGGTCGAACGGCTCCGAACAGGCGCAGCCCATCACGTGCTGGGCCAGCGTATCCAGCGTGCCGGTATGCTCCGGCTCCCAGTCGAAGGCGTTTTCGGCCACGGCCTCGCGCGCCGCCTGGCACTCCAGCATTTCGAAACGGCTGGCGGGGACCATCAGGGCGCGCGAGGGCTCGTCCAGCCGGTGATTGGCGCGGCCGATGCGCTGGACCAGACGGCTGGCCCCCTTGGGCGCGGCCAGTTGGATGACCAGATCGACATCGCCCCAGTCGATGCCGAGGTCCAGCGTCGAGGTGCAGACCACGGCCTTCAGGTCGCCGCGCGCCATGGCCGCCTCGACCTTGCGCCTCTGCTCGGCGGCCAGGGAGCCGTGGTGCAGGGCGATCGGCAGGTCGTCCTCATTGATCGCCCACAGCGACTGGAAGACGAACTCGGCCTGCCAGCGGGTGTTGACGAAGATCAGGCTCAGCCCTGCGCGGCGGATGGCGTCATAGACTTCCGGGATGGCGTGGACGCCGGTGTGGCCCGCCCACGGCACGCGGCCTTCTGTGACCAGCACATCCACCACCGGCGGCGCGCCCGGATCGCCCAGCACAATGCGAACTCCTTCTCCCCTTGTGGGAGAAGGTGGGCCCGAAGGGCTCGGATGAGGGGTGTCTCCGGGGCGGGATGAAGAGGGTTCGGAAATGTCGCGAGACCCCTCATCCGTCAGGCTCCGCCTGCCACCTTCTCCCACAAGGGGAGAAGGCGAGAGCCACGCGGCGATCTTGCCCGGATCGTCCACCGTGGCGCTCAACGCCACCCGCCGCATCCCCGGCGCGAACGTCTGCAACCGCGCTAGCCCCAGCGCCAGCAGGTCGCCGCGCTTGCCGCTCCAGATGGCGTGGACCTCGTCCAGCACCACGCACTTCAGGTCGGCGAAATAGTCCCTCGCCCCTTCCCAGGCGCAGAACAGGGCCAGCTGCTCCGGCGTGGTCAGCAGGATGTCGGGCGGGAAGTCGCGCTGGCGCTGCTTCTTGGACTGTTTGGTATCGCCGGTGCGGCTCTCGACGTGGATGTTCAGCCCGATCTCGCGGATCGGCGTCATCAGGTTGCGCTCGACGTCGGTGGTCAAGGCCTTCAGCGGCGACAGATAGAGGGTGTGGACGCCCGACCCTGGTCCGGTCTGCGACCTCGGCCCCCGTTCGGCCAGATCGATCAGGCTGGGCAGGAAGCCCGCCAGCGTCTTGCCGCCGCCCGTCGGCGCCACCAGCAGGGCGTGCTGCCCGGTCTGCGCCGCCGCGACCATGTCGAGCTGATGCCGACGCGGCGACCAGCCCCGACCGGCGAACCAGTCGGCGAACAGGGGCGGAAGCGTTGCAGTGATCGGCGGCGTCACGACAGGCCTATAGCATGTTCCCGTTCCGTTTCGTCACCTCTGGCGCTATCTAGCGAGGGTGACTGTCGAATCCGCCGAGATCAGCACCGCGTCGTCGCTGACGTTCGACCTGCCGCCCGCGTTGGCTACGCCGCCGGGGGCCGGCGCCGTGTGCGACGATCAGGGCGCGCGAAAGATCGGGCGCGGCGCCGCCGAGGGCCTGTTCACGGGCGGAGCCGTCATCGTCGCCCACGCCGGACTGACTGCGCGGCGTCTGGGTCTGGCGCCGCCGCCGCGCTCGGTCGAGATGCTGGATGCGCTGGAGCTGTTCGCCTTCGTGCGTCCCGCCCGGTTCTGCGCGCCGTCGGCCACGGGCCTGGCGCTGGCGCTCGGGCGCGAGGAGCCGAGGGGGGCCGAGGCGCAGGCCGCCGCCCTGAGGGCCGCCGCCGCCGACCTGCTGGCCGAGCTGGCCGCGCCCGCCTATCCGGGGCGGGAGGAGGCCTACACGCTGGCCCTGACGCTGGAGCGGGCGGGCTGGGGCTGGGCGTCGCGGGTGCTTCAGGCCCTGCGCGCCGGGCCGTTGCGGAGCCGCCAGCAGCGCGGCTCGGGTCTCGACGTCTGGGCGCGTTTGCAGGAGTGGGAGGACGAGGCCCCGCGCGGCGAGGCCGGGTCGTCCCCCGTCGATTCCGAGAGCGCCCGCATCCGCCTGGACAAGCTGCTTCAGGCCTCGGGACTGGACGAGACGCGGCCCGCCCAGTCCGACTATGCGGCCGAGGCCGCCTACGCCTTTTCCCCCCGCAATGAGGAGGGCCGCCCGCGCGTCCTGCTGGCCGAGGCGGGGACCGGGACCGGCAAGACCCTGGGCTATCTGGCGCCCGCCAGCCTGTGGGCCGAGCGTAACGCAGGCGCAGCGTGGATCTCGACCTACACCCGCGCCCTGCAACGCCAGATCGACCGCGAAAGCCGCGCCCTGTGGCCCGATGAGGCCGAACGTCGCCGCAAGACGGTGGTCCGCAAGGGGCGCGAAAACTACCTGTGCCTGCTGAATCTTCAGGACATGGTGCAGGCGGCGCAGCTGGGGAACGGCGACCTGATCGGCATGGCCCTGGCCGCGCGCTGGGCCGCCCATACCCGCGACGGCGACATGACCGGGGGCGACTATCCCGGCTGGCTGTCCGGCCTCTATGCGACCGCGCCCATGCATCAGGCGGGCCCGGCCAATCTGGTCGACCGGCGCGGCGAGTGCGTCCACGCCGCCTGTCCCCACTATCGCCTGTGCTTCGTCGAAAAGACCATTCGCGCCAGCCGTCGAGCCGATCTGGTGGTGGCCAATCATGCGCTGGTGATGACGCAAGCCGCCTTCGACGGCGCCCGCACGGCGCGCGGACTCAAGCAGGACGGCGAGACGGCGGCGCTGAAGCGCATCGTCTTTGACGAGGGCCACCACCTGTTCGACGCCGCCGACAGCGCTTTCTCAGCGTGTCTGTCGGGGCAGGAGGCGGCCGAGCTGCGCCGCTGGATCCGCGGGCCGGAAGGGCGCGGCCGTCGCGGGCGGGGGCTTGAACAGCGGCTGGGCGACCTGACCGCCGACAATGAAGCCGCCGCTAAGGCTCTGAAGGACGCGCTGCAGGCCGCCGCCCAACTGCCCGGCGAAGGGGTGTCGGGCCGTATCGCCCCGGCGTCGGGCGAAGTGAACCCCATCGGGCCGATCGAGCGGTTTCTGGTCGCGGCGCTGGAGCAGCTGCGCGCCCGCGCGGCCGAGACCGGCGCCGCCGAGTTCGGCCTCGAATGCGCCCTGCGTCCCGTCGCCGAGCCGGTGCTTGAGGCCGCGCGCGAGGCCGCCCGCGCCATCGCCGCCGTCGAGGCGCCGCTGCTCGCCCTGTCGCGCCATCTGGAAGACATCCTCGACGAGGAGGCGGCCGAGCTGGACGGCGCCGCCCGCGCCCGCATCGAGGGCTCGCTGCGCGGGCTGGACCGGCGCGCGCGCATGACCCTGCCCGGCTGGTGTTCCATGCTGGCGGCGCTGGAGGAAGGGGGCGACGAACCCGATCCTGACTTCGTCGACTGGCTAAGCGCAGAAGCGGCTTTCGGCCGTATCCACGACGTGGCCCTGCGTCGCCACTGGATCGATCCGACCGTACCGCTGGAGGCGGCGGTGGTCATGCCGTCGCACGGGGTGCTGGTGACATCGGCCACCCTGACCGATCCGGCGGCGGAAGACCCCTTCGACCTCGCCCGGCTGCGGACCGGGGCCGCGCGCCTGATCGAACCGGCGCGCACGCTGAAGGTCGACAGCCCCTTCGATTATGCGACCAACAGCCGGGTCATCGTCGTCAATGACCTGGTCAAGGACGACCCGCGCCAGATCGCGGCGGCCATGCGCGAACTGTTCCTGGCGGCGGGCGGCGGAGGACTGGGTCTGTTCACCGCCATCCGGCGGCTGAAGGCGGTCTATGAGCGGCTGGGGCCCGAACTGGCGCGGGCGGGCCTGCCGCTCTACGCCCAGCACGTCGATCCGCTGGAGGTCGGAGCGCTGGTCGACGTCTTCAGGGCCGAGCGGGACAGCTGTCTGCTGGGCACCGACGCCGTGCGCGACGGGGTGGACGTGCCGGGCCGGTCCTTGCGCGTTCTGGCCTTCGACCGCGTGCCGTGGCCGCGCCCGGACCTGCTGCACAAGGCGCGGCGCGAGCGGTTCGGCACAGGCTCGGGGGGACGTTCGTGGGACGACGCCCTGGCGCGCGGGCGGATCGCTCAGGCGTTCGGCCGTCTGATCCGCCGGGCAGACGACCGGGGCGTCTTCGTCATGCTGGACGCCGCCTGCCCGACGCGCCTGTTCGCCGCCCTGCCGCCGGGGACGGAGGTCCTGCGCCTGGGCCTGGCCGAGACGGTGGAGTTGACCAAGGGCTTCCTGGCGGAGCAGACCGACTGACCATGTCGCGCACCACCCCCGCCACCGTCGCCCTGAGCAAGGCCGGCGTCGCCTTCGAACTGCACCCTTACGACTACGATCCCGATGCGCCGCGCGTGGGGTTGCAGGCGGCCGAGGCCCTCGGCTGGGCGCCCGAGCAGGTGTTCAAGACGCTGATGACCCTGGTGGACGCCAAGCCCGTCTGCGTCGTCGTGCCGTCCGACTGCGAGGTCAGCATGAAGAAGCTGGCCGCCGCCGCCGGGGGCAAGTCGGCGCAGATGATGAAGCCCGCCGACGCCGAGCGTCTGACCGGCTTCAAGGTCGGCGGCGTCAGTCCCTTCGGCCAGCGCAAGGCCGTCCCGACCTTCATCGACGAGACGGCGATCCTGTTCGACCGGGTGCTGATCAACGGCGGCCAGCGCGGCCTGCTGCTGGAGCTGGCGCCCGACGAGGCCGCGCGGGCCAGCGCGGCGACCTGGGCGGACCTGACCGCCTGATCGGCCTAGCTCTCGAACGTCACGACCACGCTGGCGGCGGAACGCTCGGCCTCGCCGTGAAACACCGCCTCGATGTTGTTGCCGTCCGGGTCCAGCAGGAAGGCGGCGTAGTAGCCGGGGTGATAGGGCCGCTCGCCCGGCGCGCCGTTGTCGGTTCCGCCCGCCGCCAGGCCCGCCTTGTGGAAGGCCTCGACCATGGCGCGATCCCTGGCCTGGAAGGCCAGGTGGCAACGGCCGGTCGGCCGACCCTGCGCCGCGATGCTGTCCACCGCCGAGACGAACAGCTCGTCGGCCCAGAAGAAGCGTTCGGCTTCGCCGGCGATCGGCACGCCAAGGGCCTCCAGCACCGCGCCGTAGAAGCGACGACTGGCCTCAAGGTCCGGCGTCACCAGTTGCAGATGATCGATCAGCCGACCGCGATGAAGCTGCTGCGTCTCCATGGTCTTCGTCTCCTGTCAGATTGCGATTCGAACGGACGGCAACCTGGCCTGTTCCTGCTGACAGGACGTGTCAGCAGCCTCGCGTCCTGCTAAAGCGCGCACATGACCGACACGAGCGCCGCCGCCCCGCATCACAGCCGCAAGGGGCTGATCATCCCCTTCGTCATCGTCGCCGTGGGCTTGGTCCTGTGGACCGGCTGGTGGTTCTTCCTGACCCAGCAGATCGAGCGCCGCATGGAGGCCAAGATCGCCGGGCTGAAGGAGAGCGGCTGGACCATCGAGCACGCCGGAATCGCCACCACCGGCTGGCCCATGCACGCGCGGGTGACGATCAAGCACCTGGACGTCGTCGCTCCGTCCGGCCATGCGATCGCGGCGCCCGAGATGATCGCCCAGGCCAACGCCTACAACCCCACGCGCTGGGTGCTGGCGGCGCCGAACGGCCTGACCGTCACGCGCGGCGAAAAGGGCAAGACCGCCATCCGCGCCGAGGGCATCCGCATGAGCGTGCACGGCCTGACCCAGCGGTGGCCCAATGTGGCTCTGGAGCTGGAGAAGCCGGTCTTCACCGCCCTGCCGGACGCCGAGCCCTTCCCGCTGAAGCAGGCGCGTCTGGTGCAGTTCTACATGCGGCCGCATCTGGTCGGCTCGGACACGCCGACCGATGACGTGGACGTGCTGTTCCGTCTGGTCGACGGCGAAGGGCGCGCGAACGGACCCATTGAAGGCTTCACCCAGTCGGGGATGCTGAACGCCCAGATCGAGGCGGTGATCGAAAAGGCCTCGGCCCTGCGCAAGGGGGCGGACGCCAAGGGGCTGCTGACCGCCTGGACGGCGGCGGGCGGACGCTTCATCGACGTGAAGGGCCAGCTTCAGGCGGGCGAGAGCAAGGCCTTCGTCTCCAGCGACGCCCTGTCGGCGGACGCCAAGGGGCGGCTGGAGGGTCAGGTCTTCGTGCGCGCCGAGAAGCCGCTGGCGGCCATCGTCGGCCTGGCGGGTGCCCAGCAGGGCGGTTCGTTGGACCGCGCGGCCGCCGCCAAGGCCGCCGCTGCCACACCTCAAGGCGGGACCGGCGACGACGGCCAGGGCGTGGAGCTGGCCATCCTGTTCCGCGGCGGCCGCACCTATCTGGGGCCGTTCGCCCTGGCGCCTGCGCCGCAGCTGTTCTGATGCTGACGGAGCCGCCCGCCGACGAAGCGCGCCTGTCGCTGGAGCGGGCCGTGGCTGAGGCCGTCCGCGCCCGGCTGGCGGCGGGGCCGCGCGGCTCGGTCGACGGCGACGCCATCGCCCTGCGCGCCGTTCTGCAAGGTGCGAGCCTGGCGGAAAAGGCGGCGGTGCGCGCCGTGCTGGGACGACTGGAAGCGGCGGACGGGCGGCCCTTGATCGCCTGCGGAGCGCTGTCGTCGGTGCTGGCGGCCGATCGCTGGGGGCTGGCGGCGCGGCCGATGGCCGAGGCGGACCAGGCCCTGATCGCCGTGCGCGACGGCGCGGCGCAGAAGATGCGCGCCCTGATCGATCTGTCGGCGCGGCCGTGGTGGGGGCGGCTGCTGGCCCTGCCCATGCTGAAGGTCATCGCGGCCCTGCCGGATGACGCGGCCGGGACGCCGCGCGCCCTGCTGGTCGGGACCGAGGCGCCGGGACCGACGGGCGACGACCGCACCTTCTGGGTCACGGACAGCGGCTGGCCGGATGCGCGTATCGTCGAGGCCCTGGGCCAGGCCGGTCTGGCGGCCGAATTTCTGTCGGGCGGAGGCGGGTTGAAGCTGTTCGTCCTGACGGGCTATGTGCAGGCGGAAGACGTCAGGCTGGACGGCGCGCCCGGCGGCCTGACCGGCGTCATCGGCGCCGCTCCCGTCTTCTGACAAATTGCGATCGGCAGGGGATGACGCGCGCATGACTGAAGCGAACCAGGCGCCGTCCGACGGCGCGCCTCAACCCAAGCGTGGCGTGCTGGACATCGCCCCCTATGTCGGCGGCAAGAGCGCCATCGCCGGGGTGGCCAAGCCGATCAAGTTGTCCTCCAACGAGAACGCTCTGGGCGCAGGCGAAAAGGCGCGCGAGGCCTTCGCCGCCGCCGTGTCCTCGATCCACCTCTATCCCGACGGCCGGGCCGACCGTCTGCGCGCGGCCGTGGCCGAGGCGCATGGGCTGGAGCCGGAACGACTGATTTTCGGCAACGGCTCGGACGAGGTCTTCGCCCTGCTGAACCAGACCTATCTGGAAGCCGGGGACAACATCGTTACCAGCCAGTACGCCTTCGTCGCCTATCAGATTTCAGCCCGCGCCTGTCAGGCCGAGGTCAGACTGGCGGCCGAACCGGATTTCCGTGCCGACGTCGACGCCATGCTGGCCCTGGTCGATGAGCGGACCAAGCTGGTCTATCTGTCCAACCCCGCCAATCCGACCGGCAGTTACGCCACGGGCGAGGAGATCCGCCGCCTGCACGCGGGCCTGCCCGCCCACGTCATCCTGGTGGTCGACGAAGCCTACGCCGAGTTCGTCACCGAACCGGACTGGGAGAGCGCCTTCGACCTGGCGCGCACGGCGTCCAACGTCGTCGTCACCCGCACCTTCTCCAAGCTGCACGGCCTGGGCGGCCTGCGAGTCGGCTTCGGCTATGCGCCGCTGGCGGTCGAGCAGGCCATCGACCGCATCCGCCTGCCGTTCAACGTCTCCGTGCCGGGGATCGAGGCGGCCATCGCCGCCCTGGGCGACGAGGCGCACCAGAAGGCCTCGCGCGATCTGGTGGCCGAGTGGCGGCCGCGCCTGATCCAGGCCGTGCGCGGCTTCGGGTTCGAGGTTCTGCCCGCCTCGGGCAACTTCATCCTGATCCGCTTCCCTGACGCGAAACGCCCAGCCTCGGCGGCGCAGGACTATCTGCAGTCCCGGGGGATCATCGTGCGCGGCGTGGCGAGCTACGGCCTGCCGGACTGCCTGCGGGTGACGGTCGGGACGGCGGACCAGAACCGCGCCGTCCTCGACGCCCTCAGCGAGTTCGCGGCGCGCTGACGCGTTAGGACTTAAGCGGACCATTGATCTGGATCGGGATGGATTATTCCCGATCGATAATGGTCTAGTCCCCGCTGTTGAAGCGCACCACGCCAATCACCCCGGCGCGCCAGATGTAGTCGTCCTCGATCAGGGGGCTGTCCTTGATGTCGCCCAGGCGCTGTTCGTAGTTGACGAAGGCGCCCATGCCGTAGCGATCGCCGATCGGGATGGCCAGCAGGGCCGCCGCCCCTGCCGCCGACAGTCCGCCCGAAGGTTCGAAGGCGGTCAAGCCGCTGCTCGCGGCCTCGGCGGCGCTGACGCCATAATAGCGCTGAACCCGCTCGTCGCTGGCGCCGCGCATATAGGCCATGGTCTGCAACAGGCCGACGCGAGTCACGCGCTGGTGGCTGATGGAGCCGTAGTATTCCATTCCGGCGTCGTCGCCGGTGGCGTCATGCTGGATACGGCCGCCCACGACGATATTCCCCGGCAGCCGTTTGAAGGCGTAGAGCGCCGCGTCGGCGCCCAGGTCCGGGCGATCCATGCCGTCGATGTCGCCTGCGGCGAAACGCGGACGCAACTGCACCCCCGCGTGGAAGCCGTCGCGCTTGACTGCATTCCAGCCCAGGCCGTCCAGACCGTTGGCGTAGACGATGTCGCGATAGGAGGCCGAGCCCCAGGCGGTGACGTTGGCCTCGTCGCTGTTGCTGCCGGTGGCGCTGAAGCCGCGCACGACGCCGCCGCCGACATCGACCTTCCACGTCTGAGGGGTCTCAGCCGGGATGAACGGTTGCGACTGCGCCAGGGCCGACACCGGCAGGACTGAGAGGGCCGCCGCCAGCAGCGCGAGGCGGAGAGGGCTGTGTGCGGTCATGAACGAGTCCTAGGTCAACAGCTGATGATATAGGGTCTCGCTCTCCAAAGCTTAGGTTTTGGGCGGCAACAAGGCGGTTGAGGCCGTTTCGATCCGGCTTTCCAATTCCGCCATGAAGGCGGCGCGCTTCAGCCCGGCCGGGATCGGCGGCAGGAACTCGAAAACGACCGTGCCCGGATAGCGTTTGAAGCCGTGAGCCGGCCAATGCACGCCCGAGTTGGTGGCGACCGGCCAGCAGGGCGCGTCCACGTCGCGATAGATGGCGGCGACGCCGGGCTTGTAGTCCGCCGGTTCGCCCGGCGTTGTGCGGGTGCCTTCGGGGAAGATCAGGATCTGACGACCCTCGGCCAGACGCGCGCGGGTCTGGCGCACCATGTCCTTCAGCGCCTTGGCGTGGGCGGCGCGGTCGACGGCGATCATCTTCGTCTTCCAGGCGAACCAGCCGAAGAAGGGCAGGGGCATCAGCTCCTTCTTCATCACGAAACAGGCGTCGTCCAGGAAGGCGAACGGGGCGATGACGTCCAGCATGCCCTGGTGCTTGGCGGCGATCAGGGCCGGGCCGGTCGGGCGATGCTCCAGCCCGCGCACCTCGACCTTGACCCCGGCGATCCAGCGCAGGCCGAACAGGACGAAGCGCGCCCACAGCTTGATCACCGCAATGGCGACGCCGTGCGGCATCAGCAGCGCCGGCGACAGGCCGATGGCGAACAGCGGCATCGACAGGTAGAGCCACAGGGTGAAGATCAGGGATCGGACGGTCGTCATGCGGCGGCCTTGTTCGGTTCGGAGGCGTCAGCGTCGACCTCGGCGGTCGGGCCGGGGCGTTCGGGGTGACGGCCGGTCAGGCGGTGCATCCCCTCGCGGCCGAGCACGGCTAGGTACTTCATGTATTCCAGCGTCATGCGCCGCGCCGTCTCGGTCGCGCGCCACCACCCGGCGTTGTCCAGCGACGGGGTGGAGACGGCGTAGGGCGTCAGCCGCACGCCCGGCGCGGCGCCGCGGATCTCCAGCAGGCTGCGCGGCATATGATAGTCGGAGGTGACGACGATCAGGTCGTCATAGCCCTTGGACCGCGCCCAGGCGGCGATCTCCTGGGCGTTGCCGACGGTGTTCTCGGCCTCGAAGCCCAGGTCGACGCAGCAGTTGAACAGCTTGCTGGAGCCCGGCGTCAGGGCGCGCAGCTCCTGGCGGCGGACTTCACGGTTGACGCCCGAGATCAGCAGCCGGTCGCCCTTGCCCTGTTCCAGCAGGCGGATGGCGGCGTTGACGCGCTCGGCCGACGGCCCGGTCAGAGAGACAATGGCGTCGGCGCGCGCGGGGTCGGGCGCAGGCGTGAAGCCGCGCACCCGTTCGGCGAAGACGAACAGGCCCGTCAGCCACATCAGCGCCACCACGGCGATCAGCGTCAGGAACTTCATAGGAGACTAACTAGCTACGCTGGCCCAGCTTCGCCAGCGCCGTGAGGCGGGCGGCCAGGACGGCGACGGCGCCCGCCAGCAAGGGGCAGGCGATCAGCACCAGCAGATCGACCCAGGCCAGCGGTAGGGCCGGAGTCAGCCCGCCTTCGCCGCCAATCAGGCGTAGCCCGGCCAGCATCAACGCCGCCAGCCCCGCGCCCGCCGCGCCCGCGGTCGCGGCCAGCAGGCCGAAGCGTTTCTGGAACAGGGTGGCGACGGCGCCGTCCGAGGCGCCGTTGAGGCTCAGCGTTTCGATCACCGCGGCCTGGGCCGCCATGCCCGCGCGGGTGGCGTAGGCGATGGCCGCCGCCGTCGCCGCCGCGATCAGCAGGAAGGCGGCTCCGGCCAGGGCGGTGATCAGGCCCGCCGACCGCTCGACCTCGCCGCGCCACAGGCTGTGGTCGTCGACGGTGGCGTCCAGCCCGGCCTCGGCCAGGGCGCGGCTCAGGCTGGGGGCGCTGGCGGGCGCTTTCGGGTCCAGGTGGACGATGACCAGATAGGGCAGGGGCAGGTCGGGCAGGGCCGCCTCGCCGACCCAGGGGCGCAGCAAGGCTTCGGCGGCCTTGCGGTCCATCGCCTGGGCCTCGGCCACGCCGTCGACCCCGGCCAGGGTCTCGGCGGCGCGGGCGGCGGCGGCGGGGCCGGTCTCGTCGACGCGCGGGCGCACCTGCACGGTCGCCTCGGCCCGCAGTTGCCGCGCCCAGCCGTGCGCGGCCCGGTCGGCGGCAAGGGCGCCGACGGCGGCGATCGAGGCCAGGAAGCACAGCACGGCGATGACCACGACCAGCCAGCGTTCGCCGCCCGCCTCGCGCGGCAGCAGTTCGGGCTGGGCGCTGCGGAAGCGGCCGATCATGCGAGGCCCTCCGGCGCGGCGGGCGCCGGGCCGGGCGCGATCTGCGCCAGGCGTCCGCCTTCCAGCCGCAGCACGGCGGCGCCGCTGCGCTCGGCCAGGGCCTCGTCGTGACTGGCGATCAGCACGGTGGCGCCCAGTTTGTTCAGCGACTGGAACAGCCGCATCAGTTTCTCGCCCATCGGCCGGTCGACGCTGCCGGTCGGCTCGTCGGCCAGGATCAGGCGCGGGCGGGCCACCACGGCGCGGGCGATGGCGAGGCGCTGCTTTTCGCCGCCGGACAGGGTCGGCGGCAGGGCGTCCAGCCGCGCGCCTAGGCCGACCCAGCGCAGCATCTCCTGCACGTCGGCGGCGTATTCGGCCGGGCGCTCGCCTGCCAGGCGCAGCGGCAGGGCCGCGTTGTCGAAGGCTGACAGATGGTCCAGCAGGCGGAAGTCCTGGAAGATGACGCCCATGCGGCGGCGAAGCGCGGGAACCTCGCGGCGGGGCAGTTGGGTCACATCCTGGCCGAACAGACTGATTCGCCCCGCCTGCGGTCGCGCGGCCAGGGTCAGCAGCCGCAGCAGCGAGGACTTGCCCGCGCCCGAGGGTCCGGTAAGGAAGTGGAAAGAGCCGTTTGGCAGAGTAAGGTTAACGTCCCGCAGCACGGCGGGCCTGTCCGCATAACCGAAGCCCACGCCCCTGAGGCGGACGGCGTCAGGCGCGGAGTCAGGGTCGGCGGCGCGGCGGATCGGATCGGGCATCGAGTTTCGTATTGGACCGGGGCGTTGCGCCGCGACAGGAGGGGGCGATAAGCCTCGCAGTCAGCTGACATGATACTGACCTGCCCCGCCTGCGCCACTAGCTATTTCGTTTCCGACGAGGCGATCGGCCCGAACGGCCGTCGCGTGCGCTGCAAGGCGTGCGGCCACGACTGGCGCGCGACCCTGGAAGACGCCCCTCTGGAGCTGGAGCTGGAGCCGGCCGCCGCTCCGGCCGCTGAGGCCGAGGCCGCGCCGCACTATGACACCTTCGCCGAGACCCCGGCGCCGGAACTGCCCCGCGCCTTCCGCGCCAAGGCCGAGCGCAAGCGTCGCGTGCGTCAGGCGGCGGCGGCGGGGGCGGCCTGGGCGGCGGCGGCGGCCGTGGTGCTGGGCCTGCTGACGGGCGGCGTCCTGTTCCGCGAGGAGATCGCCCGCGCCTTCCCCCCGGCGGCGGGGGTCTACAAGTCGCTGGGTCTGGACGTGAACACCGTCGGGCTGGAGGTCGAGGCGCTGCGGGGCCGCACGACGCCGCACGATCCCGGCCGCACCCTGGTGTCAGGCGCGCTGCGCAATATTCGCGACATCGAAGTCGTCCCGCCGCCGCTGGTCGTGGTCCTCAAGGACGCCAAAGGCGCCACGGTGACGCGCCGCGTCCTGCGGCTGGACGGGCCGCCCATCCTGCCGGGGCAGGTTCAGGGCTTCGCCGTGGTCATTCCTGATCCGCAGGGGCGGGTGGCGGGATTGAGCGTCGACTATCTGCTTGAGGACGCGCCCAGGCCTGCCGCCAAGGCGTCCTCCAAGTCGACCTCCGCGCCGCGCGCAAAGACCTCGGACGACAGCGCCGTGCGGGAAGACGGCGGTCTGCGCCGCTGAGCGGTCTCGACCTTGATCCAGCCGGTTCGCCTCTCGACACCGCCCCCGTCCAGGCGGTATCGGCGGGGGCATGGCTGACATCCAAGCGACCCCCGCCCCCACGGTTCTTCTGTCCCAGGCCGAGATCGAGGCCGTCGTGGCCGATCTGGCGCGCCGCATCGCCCCGCATGTCGACGATGAGACGGTGGCCGCCGTCCTGCTGACCGGTGGGCTGTGGTTCGCCGCTGACCTGACCCGCGCCTTGGCGCGCGAGGGCCGCAACGTCCGTTTCGACGCCCTGTGGCTGGCCTCCTACGGCGACGAACAGACCAGCCGGGGCCGGATTGAGGTCCGCGCCCCCTATCAGCGCTCGCTCGATGGGCGGAAGGTGCTGATCCTGGACGACGTGTTCGACACCGGCCTGTCCCTGGCCGAGGCGGTGCGGATCACCAAGGAGGCGGGCGCGGCCGAGGTGCTGACCTGCGTCTTCGCCCGCAAGCCCTGGCCCAAGCCCCGTGCGCCCGAGCCCGACTTCGTCGGCTGGGAGGCGCCGAACCGGTTCCTGGTCGGCTACGGCCTGGACCACGCGGGCGGCATGCGCGGCCTGCCGGACATCTGCGCCCTGGACTGAGGCTTAAAGCCAGTCGGCCATCGGCTCGCGGGCGAACATTTGCTCATAGGTCGGGCGCGGACGGATGACGGCGTAGCGTTCGCCGTCGACCAGAACCTCGGCGGCCAGGGGGCGGGTGTTGTATTCGCCGCTCATCACCGCACCATAGGCGCCGGCGCTCATAAAGACGACCAGGTCGCCCGCCCTCAGCGGCGGCAGGTCGCGATCGCGCGCGAAGGTGTCGCCGGTCTCGCAGACGGGGCCGACGACATCGTAGGGCAGGGCGGCGCCCTCGACCGGGCGGACCGGCTTCAGGTCGTGGAAGGCGTCGTAGAGGGCCGGACGCATCAGATCGTTCATCGCCGCGTCCAGCACCAGGAAGCGGCGGCCGTCGGTCCGCTCGTTGACCTGGATGACGCGGCTCAGCAGCACGCCCGCGTTGGCGGCCATCAGGCGGCCCGGTTCGAAGGCGGCCTCGACGCCCAGTCCGTCCAGTACGCGCGCGGCCATGGCCACATAGTCAGCCGGAGAGGGCGTCGCCGTCTCGCCGTAATAAGGCACGCCCAGGCCGCCGCCGAGGTCGAGGCGGGTGACGTTGTGCCCGTCAGCGCGCAGGCTCTCCGTCATCTGGCGCAGCACCCGGAAGGCGGCTTCCAGCGGGGCCAGGTCGGTGATCTGGCTGCCGATGTGGCAGGCTAGGCCCACGGGCGTGACGTGAGGCGAGTTTGATGCGCGGGCGTAGAGCGCCATCGCCTCTTCGACCGGCACGCCGAACTTGTCGCCCGCGCCGCCGGTGGTGATCTTGGCGTGGCCGCCCGCGCCGATCTTGGGGTTCACGCGGATGGCGATGGCGGGCGCCGCGCCCTTGTCGGCCGCGACAGCGATCAGCCGGTCCAGTTCGGCCGAGGATTCGACGTTGATCTGGCGCACGCCGATGTCGATGGCGAAGGCCAGTTCGGCGTCGGTCTTGCCCACGCCCGAGAAGATGATGCGCTCGCCCGGAACGCCTGCGGCTAGGGCCCGGCGGATCTCGCCCTCGGACACGGTGTCGGCGCCGCAGCCGAGTTTCGCGAGCGTGGCCAGCACCGACAGGTTGGAGTTGGCCTTGACCGCGAAGGCGATCAGGGCGTCGCCCAGCGCGCCCTTATGCGCGTCGCACGCCTCGCGCAGCAGGCCGTAGTGACGGCGCAGCGTCGCCGAGGAATAGACGTAGGTCGGGGTGCCGACCGTCTCCGCCAGCGCCTCCAGCGAGACGCCCTCGGCGTACAGGACGCCGTCCTTGAGATCGAAATGGTGCACCGGCGGGGAGTCCAGTCAGAAGGTCGGAGCGAAGGCTCAGTTCATCGGCGGCGGCTTGCCGAACGGGTCGGACGTGCCGTTGTCGATGGGCATCTGGCGCGGCGGCAGGTTCTGCATCGCCGGCTCCGGCAGGTGCTCGGCCGAGCGGTCGCGGATGGCGCGCTCGGTCTGCTTCTTCGGCGTCGCGCCCTGCGGCGGTTCGAGGTCGGCCATGCGGCCGCAAGCCGAGAGCAGAAGGGCGGCGGCGCCCGCGAGGATCAGTGTCTTCTTCACAGACGTCTTCGTCACAGGCGGCTTCTCCAGTCGGCGATGCGCGCGCGGACCTGCTCCGGCGCCGTGCCGCCGAAGCTCTGGCGGCTGGCGCAGGAGGCTTCGGGCGTCAGCACTTCATACACCCCTTCGGTGATCCGGCCATCCAGGGCCTGCAATTCCGTCAGCGGCAATTCGCCCAGCCCCAGGCCCAGGGCCTCGGCCCGCTTCACGGCGGCGCCGGTGACGTGGTGCGCCTGGCGGAAGGGCAGGTTCAGTTCGCGCACCAGCCAGTCGGCCAGGTCGGTGGCGGTCGAGAAGCCCGCGCCCGCAGCGGCGGCCATCCTTTCGGTGTTGGGGCGGATCACGGCGACCATGGCGGTCATGGCCGTCAGCGCCAAGTCGAGCGCGTCAAAGGCCTCGAACACCGGCGGCTTGTCCTCCTGCATGTCCTTGGAATAGGCCAGCGGCAGGCCTTTCATCACCGTGGTCAGGGCGATCAGGGCGCCGTTGATGCGGCCCGTCTTGGCGCGCACCAGCTCGGCCGCGTCGGGGTTGCGCTTCTGCGGCATGATGGACGAGCCGGTGGTCAGGTCGTCGGGCAGGGTGGCGAAACCGAACATCGGCGTCATCCACACCACGATCTCTTCGGCCAGACGCGACAGGTGGCCCGCCGCGATCGAGGCGGCGGCCAGGCTTTCCAGCGCGAAGTCGCGATCCGATACGGCGTCGAGGCTGTTGGCCATCGGGCGGTCGAAGCCCAGGGCCTTGGCCGTCATGTGGCGGTCGATGGGGAAGGGCGACCCGGCCAGCGCCGCGGCGCCCAGCGGGTTCTCGTTCATGCGGGCGCGGGCGTCGGCGAAGCGCCCAGCGTCACGGCCGAACATCTCGACATAGGCCATCAGATGGTGGCCGAAGGTCACAGGCTGGGCCGTCTGCAGATGGGTGAAGCCCGGCATCAGGTCGCCCGCATGCTGTTCCGCCCGGTCCAGCAGGGCGCCTTGCAGATCTTTCAACTGCGCCACGGTGCGGTCGCAGGCGTCGCGCACCCACAGGCGGAAGTCCGTCGCTACCTGATCGTTGCGGCTGCGCGCCGTGTGCAGGCGCCCTGACGGCTCGCCGATCAGTTCCGACAGGCGCGCCTCGACGTTCATGTGAATGTCTTCATAGGCGTCGCGGAAGGGGAAGGAGCCGTCCCGGATCTCGCCCTCGATGACGTCCAGACCGCCCAGGATGGCCTCGGCGTCGGCCGGCTGGATGATGCCCTGCTGGGCCAGCATGCGACAATGGGCCCGCGATCCGGCCAGATCCTGCGCCCACAGGCGTTTGTCGACGCCGATGGAGACGTTGATGGCCTGCATGATGTCGGCGGGCTTGGCGCTGAAGCGTCCGCCCCATAGAGACTGCCCCTGAGCGGGGACATCTTGCTGTGGTTTGGAAGGCGTATCGGACATGAGCGGCTCTGGGCGGACTTGGGCGGGCGTGGCGACGTTCGCGGCGATCGGCGTGATCGGCGTGGGCGCGGCGCTGCTATACGTCAATCAGAAGGGCGGAAGCAAAGAGTCCGCACCTGCCGCAGCCGAGACTGTCGACCCGCAGTTGGCGGCCTTCGCCAAGGGATCGCTGGCGGCGCTGCAGACGCCCGCCTCTCAAGACGCCTTTCAGGCGGTGTCCGGCTATGTGTTCAAGAACGCCGACGGCGGCGACGTCCGCCTGGCCGACTTCGCGGGCAAGGTGACGGTGGTGAACCTGTGGGCCACCTGGTGCGCGCCGTGCAAGATCGAGATGCCGACCTTGGCGGCCCTGGCCGACCACTACAAGGCGCGCGAGGATTTCGCCGTCGTCACCGTCAGCATGGATGTGGAGAAGACGGCGGGTGAGGCGGGGGCCTTCATCGCCGAAAACGCGCCGCTGGAATTCTATATCGACCCAAAATTCCAGCTGGCCTTCGAGTTTCCGGGCAAGGGCGCCATGCCCCAGACCATTCTGCTGGATCGTCAGGGCCGGGTGCGCGCCGTCCTGACCGGCGAGGCCGATTGGGCCAGCGCCGAGGCCAAGGCCCTGGTCGATCACCTGCTGGCGGAGGCTTAAGCCGACGAAGGCCCTCCCTCCTGCAGGGGAAGGGAGGGCTCCGGTTGATGTCCTAGTTCTTGGCCGGGACGCGAGTGTCCGTGGCCGGATCGACGGCGCCGGGGCGGCCCTCGGCGGCGGCCTGAGCCTGTTTGTCTTCCAGCTTGTCGGCGACCTTGCCCGCGCCTTCCTCGACCGCCTGAGCGGCCTTCATGGCGCCGGACTCGACGACTTCGCCCGTCTGGGCGGCGACGTCTGCGGCCTTGTCGCCGGCGGCTTCGGCGTTGGCCTCGGCCTTCTGCTGTTCGGCCTGGGTGCAGGCGGCGGCGCCGAGCGCCAGGACCGAGGCTGCGGCGATGGTCAGCATACGGATACGCATGGGTGAAAGCCCCTCTGAGATTTGAACCTTGGCGTTAACGCCCCTGGCCCGCTGCGGGTTGCGAACCGCCTCAGTCCAGATCGACTGGCAGCGTCTGGCTGGCCAGCAGCCGTTCCGTCGTCTTCCAGTGGTCCGGCCCCTGCCGCTCGACCCAGGCCTGCACCATGTCCCGGCCCAGGCCGTAGTTGATGACATAGGAGCGGTAGGTCTCGATGAAGCTCAGCCGCTGCGCCGCCCGGTCGCGCGCGACGAGGTTGTATTTCTGCAGCTGGTCCAGCGCCGTCTCGCGGTCGATCCGCCCGGCCAGATAGTCGTCGGCCACCGTATACTCCGCCCGCGCCAGCTCGCGTGTCAGGGCCAGAAGCTGCGTCTGGGCCTCGGCCGTCGCCGGGTCCAGCCCCGCCAGCGGATACAGCACGCGCGCCTCGAACTCGGTACGCTCATGGCCGGGGAAGGCCAGGTCGATGCCGTAGTTGGCGCTGCCCTCGGCGATGAAGGACATGGGGCTGAACAGGGGATAGACGCTCATCTCGACCCAGCCCTTGTCCTTGACGAAGGTCTGCTCCAGCAGGGCGTTGTAGACGTGGTGGCCGGGATAGCCTTCGTGGCAGCCCAGATCGACGGCCCGGTCGATGTAGATGGGCAGGTCGGTGTTCACCTGGATCAGGCTGAAGGCGCCGCCCTTGAACCAGTTGTAGCCCGACCACGGCTTGTCGTTGACGAACTCCAGCGTGAAGGTCTCGCCGGCGGGCAGGGCCATATGGCGTTCCGTGCGCGCCTTGCACTCGGCGATGGCCGCGCGCATCACCGTATCCAGTCGGTCCTTGGGAATGACGTAGCGGGCGCGGAAGGCGGCGACCCGCTCGGCCAGCGGCCCTTCGCCGGGGACCAGGGCGTCGATGCGCGCCAGAACCGGATCATAGGAGGACAGCGGCCGCAGCTCCGGCCGCACCCCGAACAGGGCCTCGGCCTCGTCGGCGAACCCCAGCTTCTCGCCCTGCAGCATCCGCAGCCGCGCCGAGGCCGCCGAGACATGAGCCAGCAGATAGGCGCGGCGCTGGCGGCGCTGGTCGTCCAGTCCCCGTTCGGGCAGGGCCTCAAGGCGTCGGGTCAGGGCGGCCGCGCCTTCGGCCAACTGGGGCAGGGCGCGCGGATTGGCCTTGGCCGCCTCGGCCCATTCGGGCGGGCCGTAATAGGCGTCGACATAGCCCGGCTCGCGCTCGCCGATCTCCAGCGTCAAGGCGACATAGTCGCGGGCTACGGCGTCCAGACTGTCGCTCGCCGACTTCGGCGATGCGGCGCAGGCGGCCAGCAGGGCGGCGGCGCCCGCCAGGGCGGCGATGGTGATGACGCGCATGGATGCTCCCTCTCTTCAACCGGCACGCTAGGCCGTCGCGCGCCATGCGCCAAGAAGGGACGTCGCGCCGAGATTCAGGGATTGAGACGATCCGGCCCATGCTGTAAGCACCGCCGTCCGGCCCTCGCGCCGCGTACGCACCCGTAGCTCAGCTGGATAGAGTGCTGCCCTCCGAAGGCAGAGGTCACAGGTTCGAATCCTGTCGGGTGCGCCACTTCTTCAAGCATGATGCTGAATCCCTCAGGCGCGTGTATAATCACTGCGGTTGGACCCGATCTGAGAGCATTCGCATCGCCAATGCGGCGGGCTGATGCGTCCGTTCCACTAGCCGGACCTCGACAGTGTGTGCGACGGTCATGCCGGCTTGTGTCGCTCAGGACGGCGGGCGACATTCATCGTCGAACGATCGTCGCAGGTGGAAGGCGTGACTGAATCCGTAGCCTTGCTGACCGAGAGAGAGCGCCAATGCCTCCGGCTTGTCCATGCGCACTTCAACTCGAAGCAGATTGCGCGGGAGCTGGGCATTCGCCCGGGCACGGTGGACCGCCATTGCGAGAACGCGACCAGAAAGCTGCAGGTCGAGAACCGCATCGCCGCCGCGCTGGCCCTGGCGGCCCGTGAAGGCGTTGGGGGCGGTTCCCAATCGGGCTCGTTCCCAATACCCGCCGAGGGGCTGATCGCATCGACTGGGGGCGCCGAAAGGACGCCCTATGTTTTCGAGCAACGATCCCATCCCCACCCTGCGTTGGGGCGAGGCCGAAGCCCTCTTCATGAAGATGGCGACGACCTCCGCCAAGCGCCGGATGCTGCCTCTCCTCATGGAGGGGGCGCGCAAGCAGGCGCCGTTCCTGACGCCGAGCGGCGTGATGAGGGAGCTGGCCTATATCGCAGCGGCCATGTTGGACGTGAACTTCGCGCCGACCCAGTCGGACTCGGGCGTCTGGGAAGCATCCTCATCGTCTTCGGCGTCGCCGCGGCAGCCGCCTGGATCCTGACAGCCGCAGCCGGCGCCGAACAGTTCGCCTTCGTACTGCAGAAGCTGCGGTACGGCTCCTGAAGGTTCGCCGGCTTCAATACCGGAAGACATTGAACTGATGAAGAGAACCGAGCAGGCGACCTTGATCGCCTCGCGCATACAGCGCGCGCTCAAACGGGCCGAGGACGGGCAGGATCAATCGATCGAACGTCTCGGGGGCCTCGCCCAAGCCCTGACCCGCGGTCGAAAGGACGCGGGCCTGTCCGCCACCGTCGGCCAGCCGGCGTTTGACGCCCTGGCCAGGGCGATGGCGGCCCAGGTCGCCGCCCAGGCCGCAATGGTCGAGCTGCACGAGGCCCTCGCCAATGTGAAGGAGACGACGCGCTTCCGCGGCGTGCAACTGGTCGGCCTGGACAAGGAGGACCAGCAGATTCCGCGCAACGTCCGTCTCTCGCTCATCGAACGGGTGGGCTGAATCGTCTGTGGGTGGCATGGTGCGCCATGTCGCCCATTTTCCTGTTCACGATCATCCTGCTGGCCGTTGCGACGGGGCTCGCCCTCGTCCGCGGCGGCCCCTGGGAGCGCGCTGTGGCGATCGCCATCATCGTGGCGGGGGTGATCTCGGCCGTCGCCCCGTTCGATCATCGGTCGCCGCCCTGGTTCGCGATCGGAGCGGACGCGGGGGTGTTCCTGCTCCTTCTGTACGGCGTCGTCAGCAGCGGCCGTCGGTGGTTAATCGCAGCGGCGGGCTTCCAATTCCTGGTGCTGGCCACCCATTACGCCTTCGCCTCCAATCTGCAGCTGGAGCAGTGGGGCTATATCTCGGCCTACTATGTCTGGAACATCGGCGTGATCGGCTCTCTCATGATCGGGAGCCTCACGAGAAGGCGCAGCCGGTCGCGAGTTTAAGCCCGCGCGCCGCTGGGCGCTTGTTGTACGCCAGCGAGGGTTAGGGCGTATTCATCACGCGCCTACATTCTCCTTTAAGTTGTAAATATGATGATCGTCGCGTCATGAGGTGCGATGATGCGAAGCTATGCACGTATCCGGGGCGCAGAGCGCGAGGGCGCAGCGGCGGTTGAGTTCGCCCTTGTAGGGCCGGTGTTCTTCCTGCTGCTGGTGGGGATGATCGTCTACGGCGCCTGGTTCTGGATGGCGCATTCGGTCCAGTCGGCCGTATCCGAGGGCGCGCGGGCGGCGATCGCGGGGCTGGATGCCGCCGAGCGGGAACAACTTGCACGAGAGGTGGTCGAGACGCAGCTGAAGGATCTCGGCCTCAAGGCCGCCGACGCGGTCGTGGGGGTGCGGGCCGAGCCGGGGCGGGTCAGGGTGGAGGTCGCCTATGATGCGGGCGGTCATCCGCTGATGGCCCTGTCGCCGCTGACGGTGCCGCCGCCCCGCACCATTCGTCGCGCCGCCGTCATCCGCGTCGAGGAGAGCTGAGATGCGCCCGCGCCGCCGTATAAGCTGCTGGGGCGACGACCGGGGCGGGGTGGCCGTCATGGCGGCCGTGTTCGGCGCTCTGATCTGTATCGCAGCGGCCTTGGCGGTGGATGTGGGCTCCATGGTGCTAAAGGGGCGCGAGGTGCAGGGCGCGGCGGACCTGTCGGCCCTGGCCGCCGCCCAGACCCTGTCGCAGCCTTTGGCGCGGACCGAGGCCGCCGCCGCCGACACCGCCCGCGCAAATCTGGCGGATCTGGCGAGCGTGCGGCTTCAGCTCGGCGGCTATACGCCGGATCGTCGGTTGAAGCCCGCTGCACGCTTCACCCCTGGCGCGGCCCGCCCCAACGCCGCCCGCGTGGTTCTGAGCGCGCCGGCGCCGCTCTATTTCGGCCGCTGGATCATGGGCCGTGACAGCGTGACGGTGTCCAAGTCGGCGACGGCGGCCCTGCCGGGCGGCCAACCCAGCGCCATGTTTTCCATCGGCTCGCGGCTGGCGAGCCTGGACGGGGGCCTGGCCAACGCCCTGTTGTCCGGCCTGTTGGGAAGCCATGTGTCGCTGACGGTGATGGATTATCGCGCCCTGGCCGACGGGCGGGTCAATCTGCTGCAATTCTCGGACGCCCTGGCGGCGGAGCTGGGCGTCACCGCGGGCGACTATGACGCCTTGCTGGCGCATGAGGCCCAGACCGGCCAGGTGCTGAAGGCGTTGGAGGCCGTGGCCGGCTCGGGCGCCCAGAGCGCGCTGGGCAAGCTGACTCGCCTTCCGGCGAGCGCGACGGTGAAGCTGGATGAACTGATCGGCGTCGAGGCGGATGCGCGCGAAGGCTTGCGGCGCGGACTGAACGCCGAGGTTTCGGCCATGGACCTGTTGATGGCGACGCTGCAGACCGCCAATCAGGAGCGTCAGCTGGCCCTGGACGTGGGCGCCCGCACCGGGCTGGCGGATCTCGACGTCATGCTGGCCATCGGCGAGCGACCCAATCGCGCGCCCTGGCTGACCGTGACCAGCACTGGCGAGCCCATCATCCGCACGGTGCAGACGCGCCTCTATCTGAAGGCGACGGCGTTGGACAAAGTCCCGTTGGTCGGCCTGTTGGCGCAGGTCAAGGTTCCCATCCTGGTCGAGGCGGCCAGCGCCGAGGCGCGGCTGAAGGCGGTGCAGTGCCAGGGCGAGCCGCGTGTCTTGATCGAGGCGCGGCCCGGCGTGGCCCGCGTGCGTCTGGGCGAGGTCGACGAGAAGCGCCTGCGCGACTTCAAGTCCGAGCTTAAGGTCAGCCCGGCCAGGCTGGTGTCTGTGTTGCTGATCGCCGTCGAGGGCAGCGCCGATATTCAGGTCGCGGATATGGAATGGAGCGAGCTGCGCTTTACAGGGGCTGAGATCGGTTCGGCGCAGCCCAAGAGCGTCAAGGCCAAGGGGTTTGCGAATGGGCTGCTGACGACCCTGTTGCGGGACACCAAGCTGACGGCCCTGGGCATACCGCTGCACCTGGTGACCCAACTTCTGACGGCTGTATTGACGCCGCTGGGGCCGGTGCTGGACGGCGTGGTTCAGCCGCTGCTGGAGCTGCTCGGCGTTCGGCTAGGCGAGGCCGACGTCTGGGCGCATGGCGTGCGCTGTCCGAACCAGGGCGGCGTTCCGCAACTGGTCGGCTGAGATCAGCGCTTGGAAGGGGATCAGCCCTCGGCGGGACGCAGGCCGTTGGCGGCTTGCTGCACGGCGGCCGGGCGGCGTTGGCCGCCGGCGGCGATGACGCGGTCGATGCGGGCCTTCTCGGCGCGGAAGGCGGCCAGATCGGCGCCCGCCAGGACGGTGCCTTCCTGGGTCTTAATGCCGGCCGGATTGATCCGCTGGCCGTTGCGCCAGATTTCATAGTGCAGGTGCGGGCCGGTGGAGGCGCCGGTCGAACCGACGTAGGCCACGACCTGGCCCTGGGTCACGCGTTGACCGGCGCGCATGCCCGAGGCGAAGCGCGACAGGTGGCCGTAGCCGCTTTCCAGGCCGTTCGAGTGGCGGATGCGCAGCCAGTTGCCGTAACCGCCCCAGCGACGAGCCTCGACCACCACGCCGTCGGCGGGGGCCACGACCGGCGTGCCGGTGGAGGCGGCGAAGTCCATCCCCTGGTGCATCTTGCGATAGCCCGAGATGGGGTGGGTGCGGACGCCGAAGTTGGAGCTGACGCGACGGAAGTTCTGCAGCGGGGTGCGCATCATGGCGGTGCGCGTGTTCTTGCCCGTGGCGTCGAAATACTGGGCCGTCTTTGAGCCGGCGGGCTGGAAGCGGTAGAAGGCGTGGCCCTTCAGCTCGGCGTAGAGCAGTTCGCCGGTTTCCACCGTGCGGCCCGATTCCGTGACCGTGCGGTCGAAGACCAGGGTGAACTCGTCCGACGCGCGCACGTCGCGCTGCATGTCGAACTTGTGGGCGAACAGCTGGCTGGCGCGACGCACCACGGCCGAGGTGGCGCCCAGTTCGCGGGCGCTGGCCGACAGGGAGCGCTGCACCTTGTCGTTGGCGACGACGGTTTCCTCGGTGATCTTCTCGTCCAGCGAGCGCAGGCGAAGGGCGCCGTCGAAGCTGCGCGACACGGTCAGCTGGCTGGCCGGGCCGGTGCGCATGGTCAGGCCGATCAGGCGGGCGTCGCCCAGGCCGCCGCGCGGCTTGGACACGGCGGTTTCGAAGCGCAGGCCCGCCCGCATGTCTTTCAGGTCGAAGGCGCTGGCGACGGTGGCGGCCACGGCGCGGGCCTCGTCGGCGCCGATGCCGGTGCGGCGCACGGCCTGCTCGAAGGTCTCGCCGCGGCGAATCTGGACGGGGATGGCTTCCGGGGCGGTCATGCCGGCCGGCGCGGCGGCGGCGGCGTAGGCCTGGGCTTCCAGCGATTCGATCTGCGCCGCGGTCAGGGCCGGAACTTCCTCGGCCTTCACCTGTTCATATCCACGACCGGCCAGCAGGGCGATGCCCACAGCGGCGCAGGTCGTCAGCAGGTGCGGCGCGAGCCGGACAGGCTGGCGGCGAGGATCGAACTGAGCCATGGGTCCCCGGCAAGTCGGCGACGCGTTCCGCGCCAAAACAGTCGAATCTCGACGCGTTTGCCGGTCGCCCGACGAACGCGAAGCGAGCCGTATAGCCCGCACGTCCCATCTTGGGAAGATGGAATGTTACGATTGGTTAACGTGGCGGCGATGATGTGCAGTAATTTAGCGTTCTGCGTGAGTCTCACGCCAAACTTCGCCTTCTTGTAGTCGAGGTCGATTGGTAGTGGCGGAGGTGTCACGCCGCAGTGCTCATTCTGCAACGACTGTTGTTGTCGCGCATTCTGTGGCGTTGTTGCCCTTCCTGTTAAGTTGAACGCCGCGCCCCCTTGACCGACGACATCGCCACCTCAGGGTCCGACGCCGGACCCGATCATTCCTCTGGCGCGCCGTCCGGCAAGGGAAGGCCGCCGCGGCTGCGGCTGGCGGCCCGGACGCTGCTGATCTTGCTGGCCTTGCTGCTGGTGCTGGCGGCGACCCTCTATCTGAACCGGCGCGCGGCGGCGCGGGAGCTGTTGGTCGGCTGGCTGGACCGCAAGGGCGTCGACGCCGACGTCGAGGTCGAACGGCTGGAGCTCAACGGCTTCGTCGGCACGGTCTCCATCGGCGACCCCAAGAACCCCGACTTCAAGGTCGAGCGGGTCGAGGTCGACTACGCCGTGGGTCTGCCGTGGTCGAAGGCCGGGCTGGGGGTGACGCCCAGCCGAGTCCGTCTGGTCCGCCCGATCGTGCGCGCGGCGTGGAAGGACGGCAAGCTGTCGCTGGGCAGTCTCGATCCCCTGGTCGAGGAGTTCACCGGCAAGCCGCCCAAGCCGGATTCCCGCGCGCCCCTGGTCATCGTCGAAGGCGGCCAGGCGCGGCTCGACACCGAATACGGCCCGGTTCGCCTGCTGGCGGACGCGCGGATCGACGACGGCAAGCTGATGCGGCTGTCGGGGCGGATGCCCGCCGCCTCGCTCAAGAGCGGCGAGACCGAGGCGCGCGGCCTGGGCGGGGTCATTGAGGTGACGACCGTGGGCGACCGCACGGCGGTGAAGCTGGACGCCCAGGCCGAGCGCTTCGCTGTGGCGGGCGTCGGCGGGCAGGGGGCTGCGCTCAGCCTCAGCGGCGACCTGCCCTACCCGGACATGAAGACCCGGCGCGGCGACGGGCGGATCGGTCTGACCGCGCGGCTGACGGCGGATGAACTGGCCGGCGCCGGGACGACGGCGCGTCAGGCGGCGGCGACGATGAATTTCGCCGGGGCGGTCGAAGGCTGGCTCAACGCCTATAGCCTCAAGGGCGAGGCGAAGGCGTCGGCGACGGCGGACCGGCTTCAGGGCGAGGGTATGGAGGTTCGCCAGGCGGCGCTGGACCTCAGCCGCCTGACTCTGTCGACGTCGGGCGGGACGGAAGGCCAGGAGATGAAGTGGCGCGCGGCCTCGCCCCTGCGGCTGACGGCGGCGTCGGGCCGGTTCGGCGAGAACCGGCTGACCCAGGCGGTCGTCGCCTCGAACGCGATTCAGGCCGGGGGCAAGGGCGCGGCCTTCGAGGTTCAAGGGCCGGCGACCTTGACGGCGCGGCGGTTGGCGACCGGCGACGTGACGCTGGACGGGGCGCGGGGCCGCCTCGACTTCGACCTGGTGCGGGATTCCATCACGCGGATCAGCGCGACCGGCGCGCTGGGGGCGGATCGGGTTTCGGCGCCGGTGCTGGGCGCGCCGCTGGCCGACGATCTTCCGGAGCTGGCGGAGTTGAAGCGGGCGCTGGGCGCCTTCGCCCTGGACGCGCCTGAGGTGCGGCTGATCAGCGACAACGCCGGGGTCGAGCTGACCCTGCTGCGGCCGATCACCGCCCGCCCGGCCAACGGCGGCGAGCTGAGGCTGTCGGCGGCGACGGGGCCGGTCCTGTCCCTGACGGCGGGCGGCGCGACGCGCGGGGCCTTCAGCGTGGCGTCCACGCGCGGCGGCGGCCTGCCCGAGGCGCGCTTCGACGGCGTTGAATGGCGGCTGACGCCGGGCGGTTTCGCGGCGAAGCTGAAGGGGCAGGCGGCTCTGGACTTCGGTCCGGCGCGCGGGATCGCCTTCAGCACCCAGGGCGAACTGGCCTCGGCGGGCGGGCGCCTGACCTATACGGCGAGCGACTGCAGTCCGGTGACGCTGGACAAGCTCGACCTGGGCGAGAACTCGGTCGAGGCCGTGTCCGGCCGTGTTTGCCCAACGTCGGCGCCCTTGTTCACCGCCCGCAACGGCGCCTGGCGCGCTCAGGCGCGGCTGGCCGAGGTGGCGGCGACGGCGCCCGTCTTCGAGGTCGGCTTCACGGGCGCCGAGGGCGATCTGGTCGTCGACGGCGCGGCCAATGGGCTGTCGATGCGGGTGGGCGTCAGCAAGGCCCAGGTCGCGGATACGGCCGATCCGGTCCGCTTCCTGCCGCTTCAGGCCAAGGGCGAGGCGCGGCTGGCGGGCGACATCTGGACCGCCGGATTTGATCTCAGCCGACTGGACCACGCCGTCGGCCGCGTCGAGGTGCGCCACGACGTTCAGGCCGAAGCGGGCGGGGCGGTGATCTCGGCGCCCAGCCTGTCCTTCACCGAGCATGGGCTTCAGCCGGACGACCTCAGCCCGCTCGTCGCTGACTATGTGAAGTCGCCGGTCGAAGGTTCGGCCGGGTTCGAGGGGCGGTTCGACTGGGCGGCCGAGGGCGCGACCAGTTCGGGCGTCCTGACCGTGCCGGAGCTGGATTTCACCAGCCCGGCGGGCAAGGTCCAGGGGCTGAAGGGGCGAGTGGAGTTCACCAGCCTGACGCCGCTGATCACCGCCCCGAACCAGACGCTGACCGCCGACCGGGTGCAGACGGTGACGCCGCTGACCGATCTTCAGCTCTCCTTCGGCCTGGACGAAAAGACCCTGACCATCGGCGGCGGCCAGATCCAGGCGGCGGGCGGGCGCATCAGCGTCGAGCCTCTTTCGCTGCCGCTGACGCCGGGCGAGGGCTGGGGCGGGATAGTCGTGGTCGAAGGCGTGCAGCTGAACGAATTGCTGAAGAGCGCCAATCTTCAGGACAAGGCCGAGTTCGACGCCGTGGTGTCGGGGCGGCTGCCCTTCACCTATGACCCCAAGGACGGCTGGCGCATCGTCGGCGGCGTGCTGAACGGGGTGCGGCCCGGCCGTCTGTCGATCCAGCCCCAGGTGTTCGACGACCTGGCCGCCGGCGGCGGAGGCGAGACGGGCGTGCCGCCCAACACCATGCAGGATCTGGCCTATCAGGCCATGCAGGATCTGGCGATCAGCGACCTGACCGCCGAGGTCAACAGCCTGGACCAGGGACGGCTCGGCGTTCGCTTCCGCATCAACGGCCGCCACGATCCGCCGGAGCGCGAGCAGCTTCGCCTGACCTTCATGGAGTTGATCCGTCGCGACTTCCTCAACAAGAAGCTGAATCTGCCGTCGGATACGCCGATCGATCTGACGCTGGACACGACGTGGAACGCCAACCAGATCATCTCGGATCTGCTGGAATACGCCCGGCGCGGCGAAACGCCCGTGCTGACGACGGATGAAACGCCTTGAGTCGCGGCCGCGCTTTGTTCAGAACCCATTCACACGCCGCAGCGTTTAGTGGCGATGACTTCCAACGCCGCCTTCGGAGACCGGCCCCATGATCAGCAAGCGTCAGATCGTCGCCATGCTCGGCCTCGGCGCCGTCAGCCTGGCCGCATGCGCGCCTACTGTGAACATCAAGTTCAGCGAGCCGCTGCAGATCTACGCCAAGCTGGACGCCGACATCCGCATCAAGCTGGACCAGGAACTGCAGAACCTGCTCCGCGAAAACCCCAACCTGTTCTGATACGAAAGGGGGCTTTGACATGACTTACCGCAAACTCTTCGTGGCTGTGGCCGCTGTCGCTGCTCTGGGCGTCGCCGCCGGCGCCGCCGTGGCTCAGACCGCCTCGCAGAAGGCTCTGGTCGATCAGGCCAAGGCCGCCGGCGCGGCGGGCGAGCAGGCCGACGGCTACGTCGGCGTGCGCACCTCGGTCGACGGTCCTACCCAGGCCGCCATCAGCGCGACCAACGCCGGCCGCCGCCAGGCCTACGCCCGCAGCGCCGCCGACGCCGGCACCTCGGCCGAAGTGGCCGGCGCCCGGATGTTCGAGACCCAGCTGCTGCCGCGCATCAGCTCGGGCCAGTGGTACAAGAACGCCCAGGGCCAGTGGGTCCAGCGCTGAGCTGAGCCATGACATCGACCTCCAGAGGCGGGCGGCTGGTCCGGCTTCTGCGGTCGTTGCTCCTCGCCGTCGCCATATCGGCCGTCAGCACGCTTGGGCTGGCGGCCTATTGGCGTCTGATCGGCGGGGGCGAGATGAGCCTGCACGGCTGGATCGCCATGGGGTTGGGCGTGCTGGGCACGGTCGGCCTGGCCTGGGGGCTGATGGCCCTGGCCTTCCGCTCTGATCGCGACGGCTGGGACGATCAGGTCGACAATAGCTTCGACCCCGGCATCGAGAGCGCCGAGGACCGCAAGGACGACGACCTCTACTACTAAGGCTTCAGGCGGCGGCTTCCGCCTGGCCGGAGAGGGCGGGCAGGAACAGGCCGCGCGCCAGGGCGTCCACCACCGGCACGGCCACGGCGTCGCCCATCAGCTTCAGCGCCGCGCTTTCGCTGGCGGGCAGGCGATAGGCGTCGTCCACCCCCATCAGGCGGGCGGCCTCGCGCCCGGTCAGCCGACGCATGGCGACGCGGCCGCCGTCGACGATCACGACGTACTGGCGCGATGAACCGCCCGACGGCGTGCGCAGGCATCCGGCCAGACCGTCGAAGCGCATCTCCAGCCGTTGCAGCTTTTTCCCGTCCTTGGTTCGCACCCGGCGGAAGGCTGCGCCGACGCGCCGCTCGCCTGAGGCTTTGAGCGTCTCCAGCCGCGCCCGGTGCAGCGGCGACAGCATGGTCAGCAGGGTCTGCGTCTCCGCTTCGCTGAAACAGGGCGCCTCAGCTTCCAGAACGGCCGCCAGGTCGAGGTTGCGGCGCGGCGGAGCGGCCAGCCGCCACCAGGCCCAGTTCGCCTTCGCCGCTTCGGGCAGGCGCTCCCAGGCGGAGATCAGGCGCGAGGAATGGAAGGGTTGGGCGGGGGCGGGCAGGCGCGGCCCCTCGACGCCCCGCATGGCGATGATGAACAGGCGCGGGCGCGACTGCGGCAGCCACAGCCCGGCGTCGATTTCCAGCGCGCCGACCGTATAGCCCGCCTCGGCCATGGCACCGCACACAGCGGCGAAGTCCTGCCCCTCGCCCGAGGTCAGCAGGCCGACGACGTTCTCCAGCACGATGATGGGCGGGGCGCGGCCTTCGGCGTCCAAACCCTGCATCAGCTTCCAGAAGCCCCAGAAGGCGCCCGAGCGCTGGGCCTTCAGCCCGCCGCGCGCGCCCGCCAGACTGACGTCCTGACAGGGCGACGACGCCCAGCACAGGTCAGGCGCGCCTGGAACCTGATCCGGCGTCACCGCCCAGACGTCGGCGTGGATAAGCGAGGTCTCGGGATGGTTGGTGCGAAAGGCTCGGGCCTTGGCCGCGTCGATGTCATTGGCCAGGATGGTGCGGAAGCCTGTCAGTCCCAATCCCGCTAGTCCGCCGCCCGCGAAGAACTCGCAGGCCGTGAAGGGGGCGCCTGCGTTTGCTGCGGGGTCATGACGAATCGGCATGAGGGGACATTAACCCAGGCGAGCCGCTTTGGCGCCTGTCTTGACGGGGGGAAGGCAAACCGGGACTTTGGCCGCGAATTTTCAGAAAGGACCGCCATGCGCGTCGCCCTCCTCTCCGCCGCCGCCTTGTCCCTGATTCTGTCTTTGGCCCTGGCCGCCTGCTCGCAGCCCGCTGAAAAGGCGCCCGCGCCCGCCAAGGTCGAGCCGCGCGCCCTGGCGGGCGTCGATCTGGACCAGCCGGTGCGCGTGCTGGGAACCGAGCCCTTCTGGGCGGTGGAGATCAAGCCGGACGGCCTGACCTATTCCGGCGTCGACCGGGCCGAGCAGAAGGCCGCCAATCCCGGTCCGAGCTTGCAGGGCACGGTCGCCAGCTGGACCGCCAAGACCGAGGCCGGGACGGATCTGACCGTCACCCTGACGGCGACGGACTGCTCGGACGGCATGAGCGACCGCACCTATCCCCTGACCGCCAAGGTCGAGATCGGGGATGAGACCCTGACCGGCTGCGCCGCCGCCACGGCCGCCATCGAGAGGGCCGGGGAGAGCGGCCGCGTAGAGTAAGGCGAAGCTGGCGCCCGGCTTGCATTGAGCGCTGTTATGCGGCCGGGCTGTCCCCGGTCGGTTCACCGGCCAGGATGGTCCCATGACGCCCGTAGCGACGCCGATCGACATCCGTCCCCTGACTTCGCTCAGGTTCCTCGCGGCCCTGTGGGTCGTGGTCTATCTGATGTGGCCCAATCTGGCGGTCGGCGGCATGCCCGCCCTGGCGGCCAAGGGCTATCTGGGCGTCGAGCTCTTCTTCGTCCTGTCGGGCTTCATCCTCAGCCACGTCTATCTGCAGGCGTTCGGCGAGAAACGCTTCGGCTACAGGGGCTTCCTGTGGGCGCGCATCGCGCGGGTCTATCCGCTGCACCTGTTCACCCTCTTCGGCGTCATGGCTCTGGGGCTGGCGGCGACGGCGGCCGGCATGGCGATCGACGCCAGCATCCTCAGCTGGAAGACGCTGCTGCCCAACCTGCTGATGGTCCACGCCTGGGGGTTTGCGGGCGAGGCGGGCTGGAACCACCCGTCCTGGTCTATCTCGGCCGAGTGGTTCGCCTATCTGACCTTCCCCGTCTTCGCCGCCGCAGCGTGGAAGTTGCGGAACCGGCCGTGGCTGGCGACAGGGGCGGCGGCGCTGTTCCTTGCCGCCCTCTATGTCGGGTTTGAGCGCGTCGCCGGCTATCGCCTGACCGAGGCGACCTTCAAATGGGGCGCGCTGCGGATCGTGCCGTGCTTCGCCTACGGCTGCGCCCTCTACCTGGTCTATCGCCGGGCGCCCTTGCCGCGCGCGGGCCTGCTGGCCCTGGCGGCGGCGGTCGTGATGGCGCTCAGCGCCTCGCTGATGAGCTGGGACGGGATCACTGTCCTGTCCGGCGGTCTTCTGATCCTGGCCCTGGCCAGCATTCCCGCGGACAAGGCGGGCGTTCTCGGCTCCGCTCCCGCAGTCTATCTCGGCGAGATCAGCTATGCGGTCTATATGCTGTGCGCCCCGTGGCAGATCCTGGCGGTCAATGTCGCGGCGCGCCTGACCGGGGCGGAAGACAAACAGCTTCCTCTCGTATTGTGGCTGGCGGTCATCGCGGGCTTGATTGTCGCGGCGGCGATTGTTCACCAGCTGATCGAGCGCCCGGCCCGTCGTTTCCTGCGTGGATGGGCGGCGAAGCGGCGATCATCTGTGGATCAGCCGGGGAAACAGTCGGAAACAGTTCTTCAACATTCTGACCCTATCGTCTAAGGCTTGTCCGCGTTCAGTCGGGAGCACGCCAGATGATGAAACGGCTCACAGCCGCCGCCCTTGCGGCGACCCTTGGCTTCTTCGCCTTCAGCACGACCCCGGCTCAGGCCGGCGACCCCTATTGGCAGTGCGTGACCTTCGCGCGCATGTTCTCGGGGATTCAGATCTTCGGCGACGCCTGGACCTGGTGGCGTCAGGCCGTCAGCAAGTTCCGCACCGGCGACGCGCCTGAGACCGGCTCGGTGCTGGTGTTCCAGCCCCACGGCCGCATGAGCGCCGGCCACGTCGCCGTCGTCTCCGACGTCCTGACCGACCGCGTGATCCGCGTCACTCACGCCAATTGGGGCGGCAGCCGCGGCAAGGTCGAGGAAAACGTCACCGTCGTGGACGTCTCCTCCTCGGGCGACTGGAGCCGGGTGAAGGTCTGGTACAACCCGATCAACGATCTGGGCACGACCGTCTATCCGACCTACGGCTTCATCTACAACAACGCCCGCGACGCCTTCGCCAACGGCCGTCAGATGGCCGCCAACGCCGTCGCCGACGACCGCGCCGCCAACTAGTTTCTCAAGTCAAAAAGGGTCTGGCCCCGCCCGGCTGATCGGGCGATAGCTGGCGCATGACCGAAGCAAACGACATCCGCGGACACGAGATCGAGACGGCCAAGCATGAGCCGCAGGGCGTGACCTACGCCGGCTATCTGGCGCTCGACGACATCCTGTCCGCCCAGAAGCCGCGCTCCGACCAGCATGACGAAATGCTGTTCGTCATCATCCACCAGACCAAGGAACTGTGGCTCAAGCAGATCCTGCACGAGGTGGCGCTGGCGCAGACGCTGGTGCGCGCGGGCGATCTGGTGCCCGCCTACAAGAGCCTGGCCCGCGTCAGCCGCATCCAGTCGGTGATGACCCAGAGCTGGGACATCCTGGCCACCATGACGCCCGCCGACTACCTGAAGTTCCGCGGCGACCTGGGCGCCAGTTCGGGTTTCCAGAGCGACCAGTTCCGTCGTCTGGAGACCATGCTGGGCCTGAAAGACCCGCGCTTCCTGCGCTTCCACGCCGAACGCCCGGCCGCTCATGCGGCGCTGCAGGCGGCGCTGGAGGCGCCCAGCCTCTACGACGACGCCCTGCGTCAGCTGGCCAAGGCGGGCCTGCCGGTGCCGGAGGCCGTGCTCAACCGCGACGTCAGCCAGTCCTATGAGGCGAACGAGGGCGTCGAGGCCGCCTGGCTGGAAGTCTATCGCGATACTGAGCGCTGGTGGCCGCTGTACCAACTGGCCGAAAAGCTGGTCGATCTGGACGACGCCCTGCTGACGTGGCGGCACAAGCATGTGGTCACGGTCGAGCGCATCATCGGCCGTCGCCAGGGCACGGGCGGCACCGACGGCGTCGGCTATCTGGTCGAGACGCTGAAGCGCCGCTGCTTCCCCGAGCTGTGGTCGCTGCGCACCAAGCTGTGACGCTGGAAACCTTCGCCGCTGGCAGGGGTTTCTCTCTTGAGCAGCAACGGAGGTTTCCGATGAGCGGCAATAGCCACGACATCAAGACCCTCAACGGTTTGGTCGAGGGGCTGGTCGACAGCGCCGACGGCTATCATCAGGCGGCCGTGGAGGCGGCGGACGACGCTTATCGCACCTGGTTCGAGGCGCGGGCGGCCGAGCGGCGTCGCCTAGCCGAGGGGTTCAAGGCGGCGGTGCGCGAACGCGGCGGATCGCCTGAGGAAGACGGCTCCATTCTGGCCAAGGCCCAGCGGGCCTTCATGGATGTGAAGCACGCCCTGCTGCGCAACGACGCCTCAGTGCTCGGTATGGTCGAAAGCGGCGAGGATCAGCTGAAGATGCGCTTTGAGCGCGCGCTGTCGGATGACGCCCTGTCGGCGACGACCAAGGAGACCATCCGCCGCGCCTATGACGAGGTCCGGGCGGGGCGCGGCCAACTGAGCGCCCTGAAACAGGGACTGGCGGGCTAGAGGCGCTCAAGCAGCGAGCCGCCGCGCGGCGAGTGTTTGCGCACTAGAGGTCAGATACTAAAAAGCCCCGGCGTCTCCGCCGGGGCTCTTGATCTTCAGCGCGAAGCCGAAGCCTGAAATCAGGCCTCGTCGCCGGCCTTCTCGGCCGTGCCGGTGGCCGGGACGGCGACCTTGCGGGCCGTCTGGCGCTCGGCGATACGGGCCGACTTACCGCGACGGTCGCGCAGGTAGTACAGCTTGGCGCGACGGACGACGCCGCGACGCTTCACTTCGATGGAGTCGACGTTCGGCGACAGGATCGGGAAGCGACGCTCCACGCCTTCACCGAAGGAAATCTTGCGGACCGTGAAGGTCTCGTTGATGCCGCCGCCGTCACGGGCGATGCAGACGCCTTCGAACGCCTGGATGCGTTCGCGCTCGCCTTCCTTGATGCGCACGTTGACGCGCAGGGTGTCGCCCGGCTGGAATTCGGGGATGGTCTTGCCTTCGAGCAGGCGGGCTTTTTCTTCGGCAGCGAGCTGCTGGACGATGTTCATAGTGTCTCTCCGGAGCTTATTTGCTCTTTAGCTGTAAGTTGGCGAGATGCCGCTCCCAGAGATCCGGGCGCCGCTCCCGCGTGGTCTTTTCCCTTTGCTCCTGGCGCCATTTGGCGATCTTCTTGTGATCGCCTGACAACAGGATCTCGGGGATGTCGTGGCCCTCGAATGTCCGCGGTCGCGTGTACTGCGGATGCTCAAGCAGGTCGTCCTCGAAGCTCTCGGTGGACAGGCTTTCCGCCGCACCCAGAACCCCCGGAACCAACCGGACGCACGCCTCGATCGCCACCATGGCCGCCGCCTCGCCGCCGGCGAGCACCGCGTCCCCGACGGAGACCTCCTCGAACCCCCGGGCGTCGAGCACCCGTTGGTCCACCCCCTCGAAACGGCCGCACAGCACGACGATGCCGTCGGCCTTGGCCCATTCCGTCACTCGCGCCTGCGTCAGGGGTCGACCGCGTGCGCTCATGTACAAAAGCGGCCTAGGCGGGCCTTCCAGGCTGTCGAGAGCCCTGGCCACCACGTCCGCTTTCAGCACCTGCCCGGGACCGCCCCCCGCAGGGGTGTCGTCCAGGAAGCCGCGCTTATCTTCGGAAAACGCGCGAATGTCCAGCGTCTGCAACTCCCACAGCCCCTTCTCGCGCCAGGCGGCGCCGATCAGCGACACCCCCAGCGGTCCGGGAAAGGCCTCGGGGAACATGGTCAGGACGGTGGCGGTAAAGGGCATGGGCAGCCTCCTAGCCCTTCTCCCCTCGGGGGAGAAGGTGTCATGCGTCAGCATGACGGATGAGGGGGCGGGCGGATGAAGGCGAGACGTCAGCCGCGCGTGCGCTGAAACCTCCCCCTCATCCGAGCGCCTTCGGCGCCCGCCTTCTCCCCCGGAGGGGAGAAGGAAGACTTAGTTGGGCGCGCCGCCGCCCTTGGCGATCCAGGCGTCGACCAGGTCGCCCAGAACGTCCAGCGGCACGGCGCCCGATCCCAGGACCACGGTGTGGAAGTCCTTGATGTCGAACTTGTCGCCCAGCGCCGCCTCGGCCTTGGCGCGCAGTTCCTCGATCTTCAGCTCGCCGATCTTGTAGCTGGTCGCCTGGCCGGGGTTGGTGATGTAGCGCTCGACCTCCTTCTGGATGTCGCGCTCGGACAGCAGGGAGTTGTGGCGGAAGTAGTCCATCGCCTGCTCACGGCTCCAGCGCTTGGCGTGCAGGCCGGTGTCGGTCACCAGACGCACCGCGCGCCACAGCTCGGTCGAGAGGCGGCCGAAGTCGGAATAGGGATCCTGATAGAAGCCCATCTCCTTGCCCAGGCGCTCGGAATACAGGCCCCAGCCTTCGGAATAGGCGCCGTAACCGCCGAAGCGGCGGAAACTGGGCAGGTGCTCCATCTCCTGCGCATAGGCGATCTGGAAGTGGTGGCCCGGCGCGCCCTCGTGATAGCTGATGCCCTCGATCTGGGGCTTCAGCACCTGGGTCATGTCCGACAGGTTGACGTAGTAGATGCCGGGGCGCGAGCCGTCGGGCGCGGGCGAGTTGTAGAAGGCGATGGAGGCCGTCGCCTCACGGAACGGCTCGACCGCGCGGACCTCCAGCGGGGCCTTGGGCAGGTTGGAGAACCACTGCGGCGCCACGGCCATGACCTGGGCTACGAAGGCGCGGGCGTCGGTCAGATAGGCTTCCTTGCCTTCCGGCGTGTTCGGATACTGGAACTGCGGATCGGTTTTCAGGAAGGCGAAGAAGTCCTGCAGCGAGCCGGTGAAGCCGACCTGGGTCTTGATCGTCTCCATGTCGCGCTGGATGCGGGCGACCTCGTCCAGGCCGATTTGGTGAATCTGGTCGGCGGTCAGGTCGGTGGTGGTCGAGAGCTGCAGGCGCGCGTTGTAATAGGCCTCGCCCTGCGGCAGGCGCCAGACGCCCGCGTCGCTGTCGGCCTGGGTCTGCACCTGGCCGAGCGCCGCCAGAACCGTGTCGAAGCCGCGCTTGTAAGGGCCGGTCAGGGCCGTGCGGGCTGAGGCCAGCAGGCGGTCCTTGGTCGCTTGATCGGCGTCCAAGGCGGCGATCTTCTTCTGGAAGTCGGCCCAGACCGGGTTGTCGGCGGCGCCGTCGAACGGGGCGCCGGCGATCACCGCGCGGGTGTTGTCGATCGACGGCTCGAAGACGAAGCGCGGCGAGACCACGCCCTTGCCGGCGCGCGCCGTCAGGGTGTCGGCCACCTGGCCCATATAGCGCTCGGCGGCGTTCAGGCGGGCGACATAGGCCTCGGCGTCCGAGACGCTTGAGATGCGGTGGTTGTTGATGAGGAAGACCGGCAGGCTGGTCGTCGGGTTGCCGTTGGCGGCGAACTGGAAGCCCCAGTCGCGCCACTGGTTCGACAGGCGCGCCTGCTGCACCCCGTGTTCGAACAGGCGCCAGGATAGGCGGCTCTGCTCGCTCAGCTTGGCCGGGTCGAACTGGGCCTTCATTTGCGCCAGCTGGGCTTCTTGCAGGGCCAGCGAGCGTTCGGCGGCGGCGTCGGAGACGTCGTCCAGCTTGTCATAGTCGGTCTTGCGGCCCAGCGAGGTCATGCGCTGGGGGCTCAGCGCCACGCGCGCTTCGAAGGCCTGTTCGAAGAAGGCGTTGAGCCGGGCGTCTTCGTTTTGGGCCTGGGCGGTTGTCGAGGCCGGCGCGGCCCCCTCTGCCATTGCGGCGGGCGCGCCGGCGCAAAGCGCCAGGACGGCGGCGGATGAAATCAGAAGACGACGCATGAGAAAGACCCCCCTCGGTACAACAAGGGCGGCACTGTTCCCCGAAGCGCCGCCGCAGGCAAGCCGCGGCGGCCGGGGTTCTGTTGCGATCAGGCGCCGCGCAGGTCGGTGATCGTGCGGCCCGGCGCGATCTGCTCGGCGTCGGTGATCAGGTGGACCAGGGCGGGACGGCCGCTCGCCGACGCCTCGCGCGCCGCCGCCAAGGCCGCCGGGAAGTCGCCGGTCGTCTCGCAGCGTATGGCGAAGGCGCCGAAGGCCTCGGCGAACTTCACGAAGTCGGGGTTCTTCAGCTCCGTGGCGATGACGCGGGTCGGGTATTCCCGCTCCTGGTGCATGCGGATGGTGCCGAAGGTTCCGTTGTCCACGACCACGACAATGACGCCCAGCCCGTATTGGGCGGCGGTCGCCATCTCATTGGCGCTCATCATGAAGTCGCCGTCCCCGGCGATACAGACCACTTCGCGCGACGGATGGACCGCCTTGGCCCCCAGCGCCGCCGGATAGCCATAGCCCATGGCGCCCGAGGTCGGGGCCAGCTGGGTGCGGCGGGCCTGGTGGCGGTGGAAGCGGTGCAGCCAGGCGGCGAAGTTCCCCGCGCCGTTGGTCAGGATGGCGTCCTCGGGCAGGGCCTGCGCCAGATGGGCGATGACCTCGCTCATATTGACCGCGCTCTTGACCTCGATGGGCGAGGAGAAGGCGAGGAAGTCTGCATGGGCCGCCGCGCCCTGTTCGGTCCAGACGCGGCTCGGCTCGACGGTCGACAGGGCCAGGGCCGCCAGCGAATTGTCCGCCGCCGCCGACAGGGCGGGCGCCCAGACGCGGCCCAACTCTTCCGGCCCCGGATGGATGTGGATCAGGGTTTCGGCCGTCTTCGTCTGGTCCAGCAGGGTGTAGCCCTGGGTCGGGTTCTCGCCCATGCGCGCGCCGATCACCAGCAGCAGGTCGGCGTCCTTGACCCGCGCCACCAGCTTGGGGTTGGGCCCCAGGCCGAGGTCGCCCGCATAGCCGGGGTGGTCGTTGCGGATCAGATCCTTGCGGCGGAAGGACAGGGCGACCGGCAGGCCCAGGCGTTCGGCCCAGCCGGAGATCGCGTCCGTCGCCTCATCGCTCCAGCCGGAACCGCCCAGAATCAGCATGGGGCGTTCGGCGCGCGACAGGCGCTCGCGCACCTGTTCGACGAAGGCCGGGTCCAGGGCCGCCCTGGCCGGGACGACGGGGCGGATGGGCGAGGGGCCGCCGTCCTCGTGCAGGATGTTCTCGGGCAAGGCGACGACCACCGGCCCCATGCGGCCCTGCTGGGCGGTGGCGAAGGCGCGCTCGACCACCTCTACCGTGCGCTCCGGACTCTCGATCTCGGTCGCCCACTTGGCCAGACCGCCGAAGACTTCGCGGTAGTCGACTTCCTGGAAGGCGCCCCGGCCGCGGTCGGTCAGGGCGATCTGACCGACGAACAGGATCATCGGCGTCGAATCCTGGTGCGCCGTATGCACGCCGATCGAGGCGTGGGTGGCGCCCGGCCCGCGCGTGACCATGCAGACGCCGGGGCGGCCGGTCAGCTTGCCGTAGGCCTCGGCCATGTTGGCGGCGCCGGCCTCGTGGCGGCAGACGATGACCTCGATCTGATCTCGCACGTCAGCCAGGGCGTCGAGCACGGCGAGATAGCTCTCGCCCGGCACGCAGAAGACCTTGTCGACCCCGTTCATCACCAGGGTTTCGACCAAACGGCGGGCGGCGGTTCCGGAAGCTTGCGTCATGCTTTCGCCGTTAGCAGATTGAAGGATGAATTGGCCATGCAACCTTATGGTCAAGCTTCACGTTGAAGCGCCAAATCGATCCACGGGGATGTCATCATGCGCAAGCTCATCGTTCTCGGCGTCATCGCCGCCGCCCTGACCACCGCCGCCTGCAACACAGTGTCGGGCATCGGCCGCGACCTGTCCGCCGCCGGTCAGGCCGTCACCTCGGGCTCGGAGCGCGCCAAGAGCTGACGTCAGGCGAAGGCGCGAGGCGTTGCCTTGTTTTGCCTTTTCGCCACAAATCCGCAGACGAAGTCCGTCATTCTGACGGCGCAATCGGAGGAATTGAGATGGGACTTCTGGACAATATCCTGGGCGGCCTCGGCGATGACGCCGCCGGCGGCCTGGCCGACCTGCTGAAGGGGCAGGGCGGCGTGGCGGGCCTGGCCGAAAAGTTCGGTCAGAACGGCCTGGGCGACGTGGCGGCCTCGTGGATCGGCAAGGGCGGCAACGCCGCGATCTCGCCGGAACAGATCGCCGCCGTCATCGGCTCGGGCCCGATCGCAGACTTCGCCCAGAAGCTGGGCATTTCGCCGGAACAGGCCAGCGAGACCCTGGCGGGCCTGCTGCCGGAAGCGGTCGATCGCCTGACGCCGGGCGGCTCCGTCGACGGCGCCGACGACATGCTGGGCGGCCTGCTCGACAACCTGCCGGGCGGCCTCGGCGGCGCGCTGGGCGGCCTGTTCAAGCGCTAAGGCTTGGCGCTAGGCTTCGGCCTCATAGGTGACGCCCGTCAGATAAAGCCCGTCTGACGGCGCCACCGGGCCGCACCGCGCGCGGTCCCTGGCTTCGAGCGCATCGGCCAGGTCGGCAGGGCGCCAGCGACCCAGGCCGACCTCGGCGATGCTGCCCGCCATCGAGCGCACCTGCCGATGCAGGAAGCTGCGCGCCTCGAACACCAGATGCACCTCTTCGCCGACGCGGGAGACGCGGGCCACGTCCAGCGTCTTGATCGGACTGGCCGACTGACAGGCGGCGTCGCGGAAGGTGGTGAAGTCGTGCAGTCCGATCAGGGCCTGCGCCGCCGCATGCATGGCTTCGGCGTCCAGCGGCTTCCTGACGTGCCAGACCCGGCCTCGATCCAGCGCCGGACGGCCGGGCCGGTTCAGGATGCGATACAGGTATTTGCGTCCATTGGCGGTGAAGCGGGCGTGCCAGTCGTCGCTGACCGGCGTGCAGTCCAGCACCGCCACGGCCTCCTTCACCATATGGGCGTTCAGGGCGTCCATCACCGTCTGCGCCGGCCAGTCGCGCTCCAGATCGACGTGGCAGGTCTGGCCCGTGGCGTGGACGCCTGTGTCGGTGCGCCCGGCGGCGGCGATCCGCACGGCCTGGCCGCTGAAGGCGGTGATCGCCGTCTCGATGGCGCCCTGCACGGTCGGCTGGCCGAGCTGGGCCTGAAAACCGTTGTAGGCCGAGCCGTCGTATTCAACCGTGAAACGATACCGGGGCATTAGCCTTGGGGGCCGCGATCAGAAGGCTCCGCCTTCTCGACCTGACGCGGCCCGTCCAGCATGGCGCCGGCTGGAACCGGAAAGCCCCGCAGCATCTCGTCGGCCGGTTGCGCCGCCTTGCCGGGGCGCTGCACGCGGGTCAGGCGCACGGCGCCGGTTCCGCAGGCGATCGTCAGGGCGTCGTCCAGCACCTGACCGGGCGTCCCCTGTCCTTCGGCCAGAACCGACATCAGGGCCTTGATGCGGACGGGCTCGCCGTCAGCCTCGACCTCGAACCAGGCGCCGGGGAAGGGCGACAGGCCGCGGATGTGGGCGTCCACCTCTGCGGCCGGGCGGGTCCAGTCGATACGCGCCTCGGCCGAAGTGATCTTCTTGGCGTAGGTCGGCTCGCCCGCCTGCTGCGTCTCGGTGAAGCCGCCGCGCTCGATGGCGGCCAGCGCGCGGGGCCACAGGGCGGCGCCGACATGGGCCATGCGGTCGCCCAGAGAGGCGGCCGTGTCGTCGGCGTGGATGTCCATCAGTTCGGACAGGATGATGGCGCCTTCGTCCAGCCCCTCGCTCATCCGCATGATCTGGGCGCCGGTCTGGCGGTCCCCGGCCATGATGGCGCGCTGGATCGGGGCGGCCCCGCGCCAGCGCGGCAGCAGCGAGCCGTGCAGGTTGAAGCAGCCCAGACGCGGCGCCTCCAGCACTTCAGGCTTCAGGATCTGGCCGTAGGCGACGACGCAGGCCGCGTCGAGGTCCAGGCTCTTGAAGACGTCGATGGCCTCCGGCGACTTCATGCTCTCAGGCGTGAAGACCGGCAGGCCCATGGCCTCGGCGAAGGCGTGAACCGGCGACGGCGTCAGCTTCTGACCCCGGCCCTTGGGGCGCGGCGGTTGCGAATAGACGGCGACGATCTCGTGCCCCGAGGCGATCAACTCGGCCAGGGACGGCACGGCGAAGTCGGGGGTTCCCATGAAGGCTAGGCGCATGGGCAGGCCTTTAGACCGTGGGGCCGATTACATCCAGCGGGTATAGACGCCGCCGCCCTCGTCCCACTCGCCGCCCGCGTCCAGGGCGTCGTCGAAATCGAGCAGACGATCGATGACCAGACCGGCCACCACGCCGACGGCGGCGACGGCCAGCAAGGTCGCGACGCTGGCGACGCCGACCTTTTCGTTGCGGGTCAGGCGGCGACGGCCGCGCTGGTCGATGATGCGGGTCTTGCGAGCCATCAGGCGGCCATCCTCGCGTGTTTCTTGACCTTGGAGACCGCCCGGTCGCGACGCAGGCGCGACAGGTGGTCAATGAACAGGACGCCGTTCAGGTGGTCCAGCTCGTGCTGGAAGCAGACGGCGTACAGGCCCTCGATCTCTTCCTCGATCGTCTCGCCCTGATAGTTCATGTAGCGCACGCGCACACGGGCGGGGCGCTCGACCGAGTCGTAATAGGTCGGCACCGACAGGCAGCCTTCCTCGTAGGAAAACATCTCTTCGGACGACCACAGGATTTCCGGGTTGACGAAGAAGCGCGGGTTGCGGCGCTCCAGCGCCTCTTCCTCGGTCTGCGGCTCGTCAGAGGCGCCCTCGACCGGCTTGTCGCCCAGGTCCATGACGACCACGCGGGTCAACTCGCCGATCTGGGGTGCGGCCAGGCCGATGCCCGGCGCGTCATACATCGTCTCCAGCATGTCATCCATGAGGGCGCGCACGGCGTCGGTGACGCCGCCTTCGACGGGCGCGGCGACGGTCTTCAGGATCGCCAGATCGGCGGCGTTATCGATAGTCAGGATACGACGAATGGCCATGCGGGGGAGGTAGGGCCGCCGCCCCCGAACGTCAAGAATTACCGACCGTGGCGCTCGGACTTCTCGGCCGGCTTCAGGCGGGCGGCACTTCGCGCGGCTTGCGCTCCTGGTCGATGGCCACATAGGTGAAGACGCCCTCGGTCACGCGGACCGACTGGGCCTCGGCCTGGCCGCGGGCGCGCTTCCACGCCTCGACATGGACGCGGATCGACGTGCGGCCCGTGCGGATGATCTTGGCGTAGATGGAGACTTCGTCGCCGACCGACACCGGCTGGTGGAAGACCATGCCGTCGAGGGCCACGGTGGCGCAGCGGCCGCCCGCGCGCTCGAACGCCGGGGTCGCCCCGGCCAGGTCCATCTGCGCCAGCAGCCAGCCGCCGAAGATGTCGCCCTCCGGGTTGGTGTCGGCGGGCATGGCGATGACGCGGCCGACGGGCTGGCCCTCGGGCAGGGTGGCGGCGGTTTTGTCGACGTCGGACACGGATGACCTCTTGGGCGGCTCTATCGAGGTCGGTTCATGCGCTGGTGCGCGGTCAGGTGCAAGTCATTCTCGATAGCCTAGTTTGGGACGGCCGCTTTCAGCCTTGTCACGGCGCGGACCAGTTCGGCTTCGTCCAGGCTGGCGAAACCGATGCGGAAGGCGTTGCGGCCTGGGCCGGGCTGGAGTTGAAGCTGGCCGCCGTGCGTCAGGATCAGGCCGGATCGCTCGGCCTCGGCGGCCCAGGCGGCGGCGTCGATGTCCGGGTTCACGCGCAGCCACAGCGCCAGCCCGCCCGCCGGCTTGTCGAAGGCGACCGCATCGCCCAGCCGGGCGGCGATCTCGGCGCACAATAGATCGCGGCGCCGTTCATAGATCTTGCGCGCCTTGCGGGCGTGGCGGCCCAACTCGCCGTCGTCGATCAGCCGCGCCAGCGCTCGTTCCAGCGGCAGGTCGCCCTGACGGTCGATGGCCTCGCGTCGCGCGGTCATGGCCTGGATCAGGTCCGGCGCGCCTGTCGCATAGCCGATGCGGACCACGGGCGAGAGCAGTTTGGACACCGAACCGATATGGATGATGCGGTTCCCGTCCTGGCCCTGGCTCCTGCCTAGGGCGCGGGCGGCCAGGGGCAGGACCGGGCGGCCCTCGAAGCGGTATTCATGGTCATAGTCGTCCTCGATCAGGATCAGGCCGTGGCGACGCGCCATCTCCAGCAGGCGCAGACGTCGTCCGGCGCCCAGGGTGACGGTGGTCGGGAACTGATGATGGGGCGTGACATAGACGGCGCGGATGGTCGGGTCGCGGGCGAGCAGCGCCTCCAGACGCTCGACGTCCAGGCCTTGAGCATCGACCGGGGCGCTGACCACCCTGGCCCCGGCCGCGCGAAACGCCTTCCACGCCAGCGGATAGCCGGGATCTTCGACGGCGACGGCGTCGCCGGGATTCAGGACGGCGGCGGCCAGAAACAGGGCCATCTGGCTGCCGCGCGTGACCAGGATGTCGTCTGCGCCGATCGTCAGGCCGCGCTCGGTCGACAGATAGCGGGCCAACGCCGTCCGCAACGAGGGCGCGCCGCGCGGGTCGCCGTATCCGGGCAGCGCCTTCAGTTCGGCGCCGGTCAGCGAGCGGCGGAAGGCCCTGGCCAACTCCAGCCCCGGCATCAGGCGCGCATCGGGGGCCCCGTCCGAGAACTGCATCGGCGGCGGCGCGGGCCGGGTCTGCGGCAGGGGCGAGGCGAGGCGCGCGGCGGCGGGCCGGACGCCCCAGTTCTGCGTACCCAGATCGGGCAGGTCGCGGGCGACGAAGGTGCCGCGCGACGCCTCGGCCGTCAGCCAGCCCTGCAGCACCAACTCCTGATAGGCGGCGTCGACGGTGTTGCGATGGATGCCCAGGGCGCCGGCCAGGGCGCGGGTGCCGGGCAGGCGGTCGCCGGGCTTCAGCCGACCGCGCTCGATCTCACGGATCACCGACCCCGCCAGATTGATGAACAGGGGCCGGGCGGGGTCTTCGATCAGTTCAATGACGACGGCGCTGCGTCCCATGATCCGGCCTACCAGGTTTCAGGAAAGCGGCTCTTATGACAGGGCCGATAGGCCGGGTATCCCACGCGCACTCCCAGGCAGCAACACCGCTGCGGGAACAGAAACAAGGGATAGGGTCATGGTCGAGAAAGCCGTTTTCTATCACGCAGGCTGCACCGTCTGCGTCGACGCCGAGCAGCGCTTCGCCGGCGCGCTGAATCCTGCGGCCTATGAGGTCGAGGTCGTTCATCTGGGCGAGACGCCTCAGCGTCTGGACGAGGCCGAGGCGGCGGGCGTGAAGTCCGTTCCGGCCATCGTCCTCGGCGACGCCGTCTATCACATCAACCATGGCGCGGACCTTTCCGCCCTGCGTTGATGCTGTTCTATCCGGCTTCTGTCCCCCGAAGCCGGATTGCTTGGCGGGTCGGCGATCCCTCCTCACCGGCCGACCCGCCGCTTTTTCTTGTCTGACGGAGACAGCATGACTTCCGACCTGGCGACGCGGGCTCTGGACCCGCAACTGGCCCAAGCCCTGATGCTGGAGCGCCAGCGCCAGCAGGACAGCATCGAGCTGATCGCATCCGAGAACATCGTCAGCGCCGCCGTGCGCCAGGCGCAGGGTTCCGTCCTGACCAATAAATACGCCGAGGGTTATCCCGGCCGCCGCTACTACGGCGGGTGCGAGGCGGTCGACATCGCCGAGAAGCTGGCCATCGAGCGCGCCTGCACCCTGTTCGACACGGCCTACGCCAACGTCCAGCCGCACTCGGGCGTCAACGCCAACCTGGCCGTGCTGTTCGCCCTCATCAAACCGGGCGACCGCATCATGGGGCTGGACCTGGCCTGCGGCGGCCACCTGACGCACGGCTCGCCCGTCAGCCTGTCGGGGCAGTGGTTCGAGGTCAGCGCCTATCGGGTGCGCGAAGACGACGACCTGATCGACTATGACGACATGGAGAAGCGCGTCCTGCAGGATCGGCCGCGCCTGATCTATGCGGGCGGCTCGGCCTATCCGCGCCGCATCGACTTCGCCCGGATGCGTCAGATCGCGGACAAGGTCGGCGCCTATCTGGTGGCCGACGTGGCCCACTACGCCGGGCTGATCGCGGCGGGCCTCTATCCCAATCCGACGCCGCACGCCCATGTCACCACCTCGACCACGCACAAGACTCTGCGCGGTCCGCGCGGCGGCCTGATCCTGTGCAACGATCCGGAACTGGCGCGGCGCATCGACAAGGCGGTCTTCCCCGGCACCCAGGGCGGGCCGCTGATGCACGTCATCGCCGGCAAGGCGGCGGCCTTCCACGAGGCGCTGCAACCGGACTTTGTCGAATACTCCAAGACGGTGATCGAGAACGCCCGCGCGTTGGGCCAGACGCTGGCGGACGGGGGGCTGCGCCTCGTGTCGGGCGGGACGGACTGCCACTTGGTGTTGGTCGACCTGCGTCCCTTCGGCCTGACCGGCAAGGCGGCGGTCGAGGCGCTGGAGGATCACGGCCTGATCGCCAACAAGAACTCGGTCCCCTATGACACGGCCTCGCCCATGGTGACGTCGGGGCTGCGGCTGGGCTCGCCGTCCTCGACCTCGCGCGGCTTCGACGCCGAGGCGTTCCGCACGGTCGGCGGCATGATCCTGACCATCCTCAAGGGGCTGCGCGACGGCGATCTCGACAGCGCGGCGGTGAAGGCGCAGGGAAGGGAGCTGACGCGGGCCTATCCGATCGCCGGACCGGCGCTGACGCCCGCTTAAGGAGGTTCCGAACGCGCGTGCGGATCATCTCGATTCAAAGCCAGGTCGTCTACGGCCACGTCGGCAACAGCGCGGCGGTCCAGCCGATGCAGGCCATGGGGCTGGAGGTGGCGGCGGTGCCGACCACCTTGCTGTCCAATCACCCGCACTATCCCACCATGCGCGGCCGGATTCTGGAGACGGAACTGGTCGCCGACCTGCTGCTGGGGGTCGAGGAGCGCGACCTGCCGATGACGGCCGGGGCGGTGGTCACGGGCTATATGGGCTCGGCCGCCAATGCGGCGGCGACGGCGGGCTTCTTGCGTCGCTGGAAGGCGAGGAACCCCGCCCTGCTGCACATCTGCGACCCGGTGATCGGCGACGATGATCTGGGCGTCTTCGTCGCCGAGGGCCTGATCGAACAGTTCCGCGATGAACTGACGCCGATGGCCGATATCATCACCCCCAACCAGTTCGAACTGGGCCGACTGGTCGGCGAACGGCCCGATACGGTCGAGGGCGTGATCGAGGCGGCGCGCATCTTGAACGCGCGCGGCACGGGCCGGACGGTGGTGACCGGCTGCGTCCTGACCGACACGGCGCCGGGCGAGGTCGAGACGGTGGCGGTCGAGGGCGGCGGCGCCCATCGCGTCTCTATCCCCCGCATCCCGATCCGGCCCAGCGGCACCGGCGATCTGTTCACCGCCTATCTGACCGGCTGGCTGATGCGCGGCGAGGGACTGGCTGAGGCGGCCGCCCGCGCCACCGCCGGAGTCCAGACCGTTCTGCTGCGGACCCAGGCGGCGGGCGTCTTCAAGATGCGCCTGACCGAGGGCTGAAAGCCCTCAGCCGAAGCCGGCGACGGCGGCGATCACCCGGTCCTGCACCGCCTCGTCCAGATAGGCGCTCATCGGCAGGCTGATGACCCGTTCCGCCTTGGCCTCGGTCACGGCCAGACCGCCGGGTCCGACCGGATGCTGGCGATAGGCGGGCTGGCGGTGCAGGGGGATCGGATAATAGACGGCGGTCGGCACGCCCTCAGCCTTCAGATGGGCGGCCAGGGCGTCGCGGTCGTCATGCTCGACGGTGAACTGGGCCCAGACCGAACGGCCGCCGGGAATGACCGCCGGCGTCGCCGCCACATGACCGGCCAGCCCCTGCACATAGCGGTCGGCAATGCGGTTGCGGCGCTCGATCTCGTCCGGGAAGATCTTCAGCTTCTCCAGCAGGACGGCGGCCTGCAGCGTGTCCAGCCGCCCGTTCATGCCCAGGCGCGGGTTTAGATATTTGGGGTCGTGATTGAAGCCCTGCGCCGCCGCATCCGCCGCCGTCGCCTGACCGTGGACGCGTAAGGACACGAGGTGATCCATCAGCGCGTCGTCCTTCATCAGCACCGCCCCGCCGTCGCCATAGGCGCCCAGAGGCTTGGCCGGGAAAAAGCTCAACGTCGTGGCGTCGGCCCAATGGATCGGGTGCCGACCGTTCAGGGTGCAGCCGAACCCCTGCGCCGAATCCGCGATCAGCTTCAGCCCGTGTTTCTGCGCGATGTCCGACAGGACGGGATAGTCGGCGGGCTGGCCGAACAGGTCCACGGCGATGACGGCGCGGGGCGTCAGCACGCCTTCGCGCTCGACCGCCTCGACGGCGGCGCGCAGGTGGTCGGGGTCGATTGTCCAGGTGTCGGGGCGGATGTCGACGAAGACGGGCGTGGCGCCCGCCAGCGCCACCACCTCGGCCGTGGCGGCGAAGGTGAAGGCGGGGCAGAAGACGGCGTCGCCCGGCCCCACGCCCCACGCCATCATCAACAGCACCAGCGCATCCGTCCCGTTGGAGCAGGACAGGGCGTGCGGCGCCTGGCCGAAGTCGCACAGGGCCTGTTCAAAGGCGCCGACCGCCGGACCCATGATGTACTGGCCGCTGGCCGCAATCTCCATCAGGGCGGCGTCGATGGTCGCGCCGATGCGGCGGCGCTGGCTGAGAAGATCGATGAAGGGAATGGACACGCGGTTACTCCGGGGAGGGGAGGAAAATTAGGCCAGACCGGGCCAGTAGTGGGCGTTCGGCGTCGGGCGCGGGCCGAAGATGGCCTGTCCGACCCGCACCACGGTCGCGCCTTCGCGCACGGCCAGTTCGTAGTCGCCGGTCATGCCCATCGACAGGCCGGTGATGCGCGCATCGATGCGCTCGGCCCTGTCGCGCAGGGACCGCAACAGGGTGAAGCAGGGCCGCACCCGGTCGGTATCGTCGCTGAACACCGCCAGCGTCATCAGCCCCTGCGGCTTCAGCCGGGGGAAGGCTTCCAGCCGTTCGATGAAGTCCAGCGCGTCGTCGGGATGCAGGCCGAACTTGCTCTCCTCGCCCGAGGTGTTGACCTGGACATAGACCTTCATGTCGCGCCCGTCGGTCTCCAGCCGCTTGTTCAGAACCTCGGCCAGCTTGAGGCTGTCCAGCGCATGAAACTCGTCGGCCAGACGGGTCAGGTATTTGACCTTGTTCGATTGCAGGTGGCCGACGACGTGCCAGCGCATCGACAGGTCGGCCATGGCCTGGGCCTTGTCGCGGGCCTCCTGCAGCTTGTTCTCGCCGAAGTCGGTGACGCCCGCCGCCCAGGCCAGACGCAGGATCTCGGCCGGCACCGTCTTGGTGATGGGCAACAGGCGCACGCTGTCGATCGGCCGCCCCACCTGTTCGCAGGCGGCGGCGATGCGGCGATGGACCAACGCCAGATTGGCGGCGAACCGCTCGCGCGGATCAGGCCCGAAGCGTGCGAGGTTTTCAGGTGAAAGGGTCACGAAACATACTCCCGACACAGGCGACGGCCCAGCCGCGCGATGACTTCATAGTCGATGGTCGCGCCTTCCAGCGCCAATTGCTCCGGCGGGCGGTTCGGGCCCAGAAGCTCGACGTGATCGCCCGGCTTCAACGCATCGGGCGGCAGGGCGCTGACGTCCACGACCAGACTGTCCATCGAGATGCGGCCGACGAAGGGCAGCAACCGCCCCTCGAACGCGGCGGCGCCGGTGGCCGACAACCGACGCGGCCAGCCGTCGGCATAACCCACGCCGATGGTCGCCAGACGCATTCCCTTGGCCGCCGTGACGGCCCAGCCGTAGCCGACGCCCGCGCCCGCAGGCACGGCGCGGGTCTGGATGACGCGGCCCGTCACCTCGACCACCGGCTGCATGGCCTTGGCCGAGGGCGAGGCGTCCAGTCCGAACAGGGCCGCCCCGAGGCGGCACAGGTCATAGTGATAGTCTTGGCCCAGCCAGCACCCGGCCGAGTTGGCCAGCGAGCGAGCAACGCCCTGCGGCGCGTGGGCCAATATGCGCTCGAAGGCCTGACGCTGGCGTCCATTGCCTGCGTGGCCAGGCGTGTCGGCGACGGCCAGGTGGCTGAGGATCAGGCGCGGTTCGATCCAGCGGATCGGGCCCTCCGGGTCGAAGGCCCATGCGGCGTCCTCTAGCGGCAGGCCCAGCCGCGACATGCCGGTGTCGAACTGGATCGCCGCCGCCAGCGGCCGCCCGACGGCCCGGCCCAGGCGGGCCCAGCCCTCCATCTGCTCGCGGCTGTTCAGCACCGGGATCGCTCCGGCGGCCAGGGCGGCGTATTCGGCGCCCGGCGCCAAACCGTTCAGCACGAACAGTTCGGCGTCGGCGGGCAGGACGCGGCGCAGGGCCACCGCCTCGAATAGATGGGCGACGAAGAAGGCCCGGCACCCGGCGTCATAGAGGGCGGGCGCGATGCGGGCCGCGCCCAGACCATAGGCGTCGGCCTTGACCACGGCGGCGCAGGCGGCGGGGGCGACCTGGTCGCACATGGCGCGATAGTTGGCGGCGACGGCGCCGAGAGACACGCGAATCCGGCCGCCGCCGTGGTCGGATCGGCGGCCCGGCTGGTCGGTCGGGAACAGGGCGAGGGCAGGCAAGGGACGGAAGCTTTCATGGCGTCGGCTGACCGCCGACATCCGCACCCTAGGCCGCCGCATCCCGGCCATTCCCCGCCACGTCGGCGCGGATCGTCAGACCGCTTTGTAAGCGTCGATCACGCGGGGAACAGCTTCGCCAGCCGGTCGACGGCGGCGTCGATCTCGGTCGGGGTCGAGGCGGCGAAGCCCATCAGCCAGCCGGGGCGGCCCGCGCCCGCGTCGTGCAGGGGCGTCAGGCCGGTCAGGTGGACGCCGACGCGCCGGGCCGCGCGCACCGTCTCGGCCTCGTCAAAGCCGTCCTTCAGGAAGCAGGGCATCTGCAGCCCTCCGACGGGCCGGTCGGGCGTGAGGACGTGGGGAAGGCGCGCCGTCACCGCCGCCTCCAGCGCGTCCAGCCGTTCCGCATAGACGCCGCGCATGGTGCGGACATAGGCGCCGAACCGGCCGTCCTCGATGAAGCGGGCCAGCGTCAGCTGCGCCACTGAGGCGGTGAAGCCGTCCATCAGGCTGCGCGCCGCGACCATCGGCTCGACCAGCGGGCGCGGCAGGATCAGATAGGCCAGCCTCAGGCCCGGAAACAGCGACTTGGTGAAGGTGCCCAGATACAGGGTCCGGTCATGCGGGTCCAAGCCCTGAACGCAGGCCGTCGGCCGCCCGGCGTAGTGGAACTCGCTGTCGTAATCGTCTTCCAGAATCCAGGCGTCATGCTCGGCCGCCCACTGGATCAGGGCCAGCCGTCGGTCCAGCGACAGGGTGCGCCCGGTCGGAAACTGGTGCGAGGGGGTGACGAAAACCGCCCGTCCGTCCTTGGGGCTCGCCAGCAGGTCGTCGGTCCGCAGCCCCTGTGCGTCGACCGCCACGGGCAACCGCTTCAGCCCCGCCGCATCCAGCGCCTTGGCGGCGCCCTGATAGGCCGGGTCTTCGATGAAGACGCCGTCGCCCGGATCGGCCAGCACCCGCGCGCACAGGGACAGGGCCTGCTGCGAACTGGTCAGGACCAGGATTTGGTCGGGATCGGCGCGCGCCCCGCGTTCCAGGTTCACATAGCCGGCGATGGCGCGGCGCAGGCGCGGATGGCCCTGCGGGTCGCCGTGGTGCAGGGCGGCGGCGCCTTCCTCGCGCAGGGTCAGGCGGTGCAGCCGGTCCCACTGGGTGAAGGGAAACAGCCGCGTCTCCGGCACGCCGGGCGAAAAGGCCAGCGGGGCGTAGGGATCGCGCAGACCTCCGCTGTCGGCCATCGCCTGCCCGCGCTTGCTGAGCGTCGGCGCCGTCGCCGGTAGCAGGGCCGGGCGGCGGCCCGCCGGGCGCAGCACCCCGCGCTTCAGACCCAGTTCGGTCAGCTCGCAGACGAAGCTGCCGCTGCCGACGCGGCGCTCGATGAAGCCCTCGGCGTGAAGCTGGGCATAGGCCGTCTCGACCGTATCGCGCGACACGCCCAGCGACCGGGCCAGCGTCCGCGATGACGGCAGGGGCCGCCCCGCCGTCAGCGACCGTTCGACGATCAACTGGCGCACGGCGCGCTGGATGCGGGCGTGCAGGGGCAGGCCGGACTGGGCCGGGTGGTCCATGAAGGCCTGAACGGATTCCAGCTGGGCGCGCTTCAACAATGGTCTGCAGGTTCTTTCCAAAGTGGCTGGAATGATCCGGCCAATACAGCGTTAGGTGTCACGCCCCCGGCGGGATGGCAATATCGCCGCCCGTCCTGTGATGGGATGTGATGTCATGGGCGCTTTCGACTTCGCCGACTTCTTCAGCCGCGATCTGGATGATCTGAAGCAGGAGGGCCGGTATCGCGTCTTCGCCGATCTGGAGCGGCTGTCGAAGGGCGCGCCCTACGCCTGGGATCATCGGCGCGAGCGGACCATCACCATCTGGTGCTCGAACGACTATCTGTCGATGGGCGTCCACCCCGAGGTGGTCGAGGCGGCGCAAGCCGCGATCCGTACTTATGGCGCAGGCGCGGGCGGCACGCGCAACATCTCGGGCACCAGCCACGAACACGTCCTGCTGGAGCGCGATCTGGCCGATCTGCACGGCAAGGAGGCGGCGCTGCTGTTCACCTCCGGCTATGCGGCCAATGACGCGGCCCTGTCGACGCTGGCCTCGCGCCTGCCGGGGGCGGTGATCTTTTCCGACGCCCTGAACCACGCCTCCATGATCGAGGGCATGCGGCGCTCGGGCGTGGAGAAGCACATTTTCGCCCACAACGACTGGCGCGATCTGGACCGGCTGATGAGCGGGGTCTGCCGCTATCGGCCCAAGCTGGTCTGTTTCGAGAGCTGCTATTCGATGGACGGCGATTTCGCCCCCATCGCCGCGATCTGCGACGTGGCCGAAAAGCACGGCGCTTTCACTTATCTGGACGAGGTTCACGCCGTGGGCCTGTACGGCGCGCGCGGCGCGGGCGTGGCCGAGCGCGACGGCCAGTCGCACCGCATCAGCATGATTCAGGGCACCCTCAGCAAGGGGTTTGGCGCCATGGGCGGCTATGTGGCGGGCGATGCGGCGGCGGTGGACTTCGTGCGCAGCCACGCGCCGGGCTTCATCTTCAGCACGGCCCTGCCGCCCTCGGTCGTGGCCGGGGTGCGGGCGGCGCTGCGACATCTGAAAGCCGACGGCGCGCCGCGTCGGACGCTGGCCGCGCGCGCCGCCTCGATCAAGGCGGGGATGCAGCGGCTGGGTCTGCCGGTCCTGCCCAGCCCCAGCCATATCCTGCCGGTGATGATCGGCGACGCGGCCACGGCGCGGGCGGTGACGGACGCCCTGATGGATGAGCACGGCGTCTATATCCAGCCGGTCAACTTCCCCACCGTGCCGCGCGGGACCGAGCGGCTGCGCGTCACGCCGACGCCGCTGCACAACGACGACGACGAGGAGCATCTGCTGGAGGCTCTGGCCGTCGTCTGGGCTGACAACGCTGACTGGCGCCGGTTCGCGGCTCTGGGGCGGCGCCAGTTGGAAGCGGCCTGAGCGTCAGTCGGCGGTTGAGGCCGCCTTCCACCGCTCCAGATACTCCAGCCGTCTCAGCACCTTTGAGCCGGGGTCCAGCAGGATGTGCGCGCTCGGCGGCGCCTCGAATGTCGCGCGCCCGTCAGACATGGGCAGGGTGCGTAAGGCGCCGTCCACCTCGACCTCGACCGGCAGAGGGAAGGGGCGGCCGTTTGCGGTCTCCCACTCCAGCGTCACCCGCTCGCCCTGCCGCGTCATGACCAGATCGGGCAAGGCCGCCTGATAGAGGTAGGCGTCGAAGAACCAGCCCATGTCGCGCCCCGTCACCTCACTGACGATGGCCACATAGTCCGGCGTCGTCGCGTAGCGCGGCCGGAAGTTCCCCGGCTGCGGGTCGGGGCGGCCATAGACCAGACGGCGAAGGCTTTCATAAAAGGCGTCGTCGCCGATGTGCAGGCGCAGGGTGTGGGCGATCAGCGCCCCCTTGTAATAGAGATCCAGCGCCGGGCCGGTCTTGTCGTCATAGACGGTCCCCGCGTCCTGCGGCTTGCCGGACACGACCGGGAAGCGGTTGGCCAGGGCCAGCCGCATGGTCTGAAGCTCGGCCTGCATGGCCCGCTCGCCGTTCAGCCAGCGGGCGTAGAGGGGCTGCATGTATGTGCCGAAGCCCTCGTGCAGCCACATGTCGTCCCAGTCGGCGTTGGTCAGCTGATTGCCGAACCATTCGTGCGCCAGCTCGTGCTGCAGCAGCCAGTCGTAGCCCTTGCCGTCCAGCTTGTAGCCGTTGCCGTAGGCGTTGATGGTCTGGTGCTCCATGCCCAGGTGGGGGGTCTCGACCACGCCCATCTTCTCATCGCCGAAGGGGAAGGGGCCGATGCTTGCCTCATAGAAGTCGAGCATCTGCGGGAACTCGTCGAACAGCGCCTGCGCCTTGGCCGGATCGGCCGAGGCCAGCCGCCAGAAGCGCAACGGAATCATGTTCCCGAACCGGCTCTGATAGTCGGCGGCCATCTCCACATAGGGGCCGACGTTTAGGCTGATGGCGTAGGTGTCGGGCTGGCGCGCGGTCCAGTTCCAGGTCGTCGTGCCGTCGCCGTTGTCGCTCTTGCCCAGAAAGCGGCCGTTGGCGGGGGCGCTGAGGGTCGAGGGGATGGTGATGTGCAGATCCACCTGCTCCGGCTCGCCTTGGGGGTGGTCGATGCAGGGCCAGAACAGGTCGCAGCCCTCGCCCTGAACCGCGCTGGCGATCCACGGCTGGCCGTCGGGCGTCGTGGTCCAAACGAAGCCGCCGTCCCACGGCGCGCGCTTGGCCTGATGCGGGCGTCCCGCATAGGCGATGCGGACGGAGACGCTGTCGCCCGCCGTCAAAGGACGGGGCAGGGGGATGGTCAGCCGCCCCTCGGGGTTGGACCAGTCAGAGATCGCCCGGTCGTCCACGGTGATGGCGGCGATGGCGAAGACCGCGTCCAGCTCGACCACGACCGCCGACGTCGGCGCCGTGGCGGTGAAGTCGAGGACGGCGACGCCTTCCAGCGACTGGCTTTCCGGCAGCAGCTTGAACGACAGGTCGGCCTTGTCGAAGCGCAGGGCCAACTGCTCCGCCGTGCGCGGCGCGCCGCTGGACAGGGTGAAAGCCGTTGTTTCGCGCGCCGCCTCCTGCGCCAGAACGGGCGACGACAGCAGGGCCGTGGTCAGGCAGAGGGCGACGAGAGGACGCAAGGCTGAAGCTCCGGCAGGACGAACCCTGAGGTTAGCCGCGCGGCGCCCAAAAGAAAAAGGCCGGTGTTTCCACCGGCCTCTTCAAAATCCGTCAATCGACGCCGATCAGGCGGCGGCTTGCTCGGCCAGCTTGGCGCGGACCTGGCGCTTGATGCGCAGGGCGGCGATCGACAGCTGCTCGTCGCGAGCCTTGACGATGAAGGCGTCCAGGCCGCCCTTGAAGTCCAGGGTGCGCAGGGCGGCGTTCGAGATACGCAGCGAGAAGGTCTGGCCCAGAGCTTCCGACTGAACCTTGACCGTCTTCAGCGCAGGCAGGAAGCGGCGCTTGGTCTTGATGTTGGAGTGGCTCACGTGATGGCCGACCATGGGGCCGATACCGGTGAGTTCGCAGCGACGCGACATCTGAAGATCCTCAAGGTCACATCCGCGATACGGTGCGGACGCATGAAACAGGGACGCGGCGAGCAAGGAGGCCCGCGCGAGAGGGGGCCGTATAGAGGAAGGACTCGCCGGGCGTCAAGGCTGGAGTCGTCGTCCGGCGCGACAGAGTCATTCTGAAGGCGAGGGATCGCCTTCGTTCAGCAGTCGTTCAAGCCGTGACTATATAGAGCAGACCCATGATGAGTCCCATGAACGGCAAATCGATGAAGACCTTGATCCCCTTCGCCCGCCTGATGGCGGTCGCCGCCCCGGTGGTCGCCGGGGCCGTCATGCTGGCCGCGCCCGCGTCGGCGCCCCAGGCGCAGTCGGCCGCCCAGTCCGAAGTCCTGCCTGGATACTGGGAATACACCACCAGCGTCATGGGCGCGCGCGACACCGAGCAGAAGTGCGTGCGGCCCAGCGAGATCAACCGCTTCTTCGGCGGCCTGTCGACGCGCAAGTGGCAGTGCACCTATCCGACGCGTCAGGTCGGCGACGGTCGCGCCCGCTTTGAAGGCAGCTGTCAGGACCGCAAGGGCCGCCGCATCAATGTGCGGCTGAACGGCACCTATGAAGAGCAGGCCTTCCGCTTCAACGGCGGCGCCCAGCTGGCGCGCGGCACGCCCTATATCCCGGCCAGCATCACCGCGCGCCGCCTGGCCGCCCAGTGCCCGGCCGGGGCCGAGTATTTCTGATCTGACTTTTGGAAGAGGCCGGGACGCGAGACCCGGCCTCTGCTCCTTTGCGCCCTATTCCGCCGGACGCTCGGGCGCGGGCCTGGCCGGCAGCAGCGTCTTGGCGAAGGACGCCAGGCCGCCGTTCAGGGCCGCATAGGCGATCAGCCCTATCACCAGGCCCCAGAAGGCCCCGCCGATTCCGAACAGCTGGATGTTGGCCGCCGCCGCCAGAAAGGTGATCAGCGCCGCCTCGCGGGACTTCGGCTCGACCAGGGCGCCCGCCAGGCTGCCGCCGATGGCGCCCAGCAAGGCCAGCCCCGCCAGGGTGGTGATGAAGACGGAGGGCAGGGCCATGAAGACCGCCGCCAGGGTCACGCCGAACACGCCGATCAGGATGTAGAACACCCCCGCTGCCACGCCCGCGATCCAGCGCTTGGACGGGTCTTCATGCGCCTCCTCGCCCGTGCAGATGGCGGCGGTGATGGCGGCCACATTGAAGGCGTGCGACCCGAACGGCGCCGTCAGCAGCGACCCGAGCCCCGTCACCGTGACCAGGGGATTGGCGTTGACCGCATAGCCGTCGTTTCGCAGCACCAGCATGCCCGGCATATACTGGCCCGTCAGGGTGATCAGGAACATGGGGATGGCCAGGCTGAGCAGCGCCTTGAACGAGAAGGCGGGCATGGTGAAGACCGGCGCCGCCAGCTTCAGCTCCAGCCCCGACAGGTCGACCCGCCCCTGCATCAGCAGGAAACCCAGCCCCAGCACGAGGATGCCCACGACCGCATAACGCGCCGTGAACCGCTTCAGCATGACATAGGTCAGGATCAGCAGGCCCGCCAGCAGGGGATCGACGCCCACGCCGCCGAAGGCCTGAACCCCGAAGGGCAGCAGTATGCCCGCCAGCAGGGCGGCGGCGATGGCGGGCGGGATCAGGCGGATCACCTTGTCGAACCCGCCGGACAGCCCCAGGACGACAAAGGCCGCCGCCGAGATCAGATAGGCGCCGATCGCCTCGGCGTAGGAGGTCGCCGCCAGGGCCGTGACCAGGAAGGCCGCCGCGGGCGTCGACCAGGCGGTGATGATCGGCGCCTTGTAGCGCCAGCTCAGCCATAGGCCCGTCGTCCCCACGCCGATCGAGATCGACCAGACCCAGGAGGCGGTCAACTCAGGACTGAGGCCCGCGACCTTGGCCGCCTGGAACACCAGGATGAAGGTGCCGCCATAGTTGACGATGACCGAGATCAGTCCGGCGACGACGGGGTGCAGCAGGTCGCTCCACCGCAAGGGTGGAGACGGGGCGGGCATGGACATCGGGAGGGCCTCTGCGAACGACGACGATGCGCGCGCTCCTAGAGGATCAATGGCCGGCCATACCTGTCCATTCATGGCCATTTCGCCAGACCATTCGGTTTCACCGAGCGCTTGTCGACGGCGCTCATGAAAAAGGCCCGGCGTCGCCGCCGGGCCTTTCGCGTCGTTTGCGGATCGCCTGACCTCAGGCGGCCTCGGCTTCAGCCTCGGCGGCCGGAGCGACCGGCTTTTTGGCGCTGAGCGACTTGCCCAGCAGGGCCATGGCGGCGTCCTTGTCGATCTTGTTGGCGGCGGCGACTTCGCGGGCCATGCGGTCCAGAGCCGATTCATAGAGCTGGCGCTCGGAATAGGACTGTTCCGGCTGGGTCTCGGCGCGGTGCAGGTCGCGGACCACTTCGGCGATGGAGATCAGGTCGCCCGAGTTGATCTTGGCTTCATACTCCTGGGCGCGGCGCGACCACATGGTGCGCTTGACGCGGGCGCGGCCCTTCAGGGTCGTCAGGGCCTTGGAGACGGTGTCGTCGGCGGCCAGGGTGCGCAGACCGGCGGTCTTGGCTTTCTTGGTCGGGACGCGCAGGGTCATCTTCTCGTGTTCGAAGGTCACGACATAGACTTCCAGCGCCATGCCGGCGACTTCCTGAGTCTCGATCGCGGCGACCTTGCCGACGCCATGCGCGGGATAGACCACCGCATCGCCAACCTTGAATTCCAGACCGGTCTTGCTCGTCATGTCATTCCTTTCCCGAACCGTCGGGATGAGATCGTCGCCACGCAGATAGTGAAAAACCGCCCCTCCGCCGAGCGCTGGGCCCGGCGGTTGAGGCGGAGGATCGCACTGTCAGACGCGAAAACGGATCACCAAACCTCTGGCCGACCTCGTCTCTAGCGGCGAGGTTCTGTCGTAAATGCGGGCGGCGCGCAGAGTTGCGGAACCGCCCGTTTCGAATAGGGAGGAACCTATCATAAAATTAGAAAATCTCAAAACATCCACAGGGCGCGCGGCGAGGATCGGCGCATTGTGACCGCATTGTGACGAATTCTTAGGAGCCCTTGCCCGGCTTGGGGCTGAAGTATTTCTCGAACTTGCCGGTTTCGCGCTCATACTGTTCGCGATCCGCCGGGGGCACGCCCTTGACCGTGATGTTCGGCCAGACCTTGGCGTATTCGGCGTTGACCTGCAGCCACTTGCCGTCGGGTTCGTCCTCGGTGTCGGGGACGATGGCGTCGACGGGGCATTCCGGCTCGCACACGCCGCAGTCGATGCATTCGTCGGGCGCGATGACCAGGAAGTTCTCGCCCTCGTAGAAGCAGTCCACCGGACACACCTCGACGCAGTCCATGAACTTACATTTCACGCAGGCGTCGGTGACGATGTAGGTCATGGCGTTCGGGCGGGCCTGTGGCAGCGAGGAGGTCGAGGGCGCGCACATGGCCCCGACGGAACCAACTGTCAACCGAAGGCGCTGTTGCAAAGCTGTTCAGGCCCGACGGCGCCGGGCCGCGCTTCACCGTCATGACGCCGGATCATCGTCCGCCCGGAGGCCTGTCCCCATGCGTTTCAATCAAGGTTTCATCTCTCGTTCCGCCCTCCGCCGCATCGGCGCGGCCGGCCTGGCGTTGAGCCTTCTTGCCGGCGGCGCGGTCGTGGCCCAGTCCGCCTTGACCAAGGTTCCGTCCGAGGTCCAGCCCGGCGACTACAAGCTGGATCCGGAGCACGGCAAGATCACCTGGTCCGTCGATCACCTGGGCTTCTCCACCTATGTCGGCCAGTTCGTGAACGTCCAGGCCGAGCTGAAGCTGGACCCCGCTAACCCGTCCGCCAGCATCTTGACCGCGACCATTCCCCTAGCGGACGTGGCGTCGAACTCGGACGGGCTGAACCGCCATCTGCAGACGGCGGACTTCTTCGATACCGCCAATCATCCGGTCGCCACCTTTCGCTCTACCCGGATCACGGTCGACGCCGATGATCGCGACGAGGCCACGGTCCACGGCGAACTGACCCTGCGCGGCGTCACTCGTCCGGTGGTCATGGAGGTCGAGTTCAATCAGGCCGGCCCGACGCGCGGCGGCTACAAGGCCGGCTTCGATGGAGAGGCGACCATCAAGCGGTCCGACTTCGGCATCAATTTCGGCCTGCCCGCCCTGGGCGACGAGGTGAAGCTGCACATCGAAGGCGAGTTCGTGAAGGCGGCGGGCTAGGTCGGCGCGTCCAGCGGCTCATAGAGGGCGCGGGCTTCCTCGGGCGGGCCGCGCCTTTCGCCCATCCGCACCACGCGCACGGCGATGAGGCGACCGCCCTGAACGAAGAGCACTTCGTCGCCGGGATGGACGCTGCGGCTGGGCTTGTCGAGCCGGGACTGGGCGCCGTTGTGCGTCAGGCGGATCGCGCCCTGCTCGACCATGGCCGCGGCCAGGTTGCGCGTCTTGGCGAAGCGCGCGCGCCATAGCCAGACGTCGATGCGGCAGCTCTCGAGGCTCATTCAGCGTTCTGGCCCGCCCCCTGAGACGCAGCGCGTCGCGGGCGACGGCGGGATCGGCGCGCCGCCTTGGGTTTGGCGGGGGGGGCCGGGCGGGGCGGTTGGGTCAGCTGCGCCAGGGCGGCGAAGGGCGAATCCTTGGGCGGGGGCGTCGATTTGCCGGAGGACGTGGCTCGCTCGGCGCGCGGGGTGCGTAGGGCGGCCTGGATGGCCCTGGCCTGATCCGCCGTCCAGCCGAGGCTGTTCAGGGCTTCATTGGACAGCGGCGCCTTGCCTGCCGCCTTCTGGGCGTCGGCGAAGGCTTCCAGCGTTTCGACCGGCGCGGTCCAGCGCCCGACCGAGCGGCGGCCGAAGGCGGACAGGGCGCGCGCCGACGGCGGCGGTTCCGGCAGAGCTGACAGACCTTCGCCCGCTAGGCCGTTGATCGCTTCGCGCGGCAGGAAGGCCTGCGCCAACGCCGCGCCGCGCGGCTTCATCACGCCGGGCAGCCAGACCGAATGGGCGCCGACCCGGATGGCGAAGGTCTTCAGCGTGCGCCGTTCATGCTGGCTCAAAGCCGCCAGATCGCGCTCGACCTCGCGCCGGGGGATCAGCCCGCCCGCCTCGATCAGTCGGAACGCCAGCCCGCGCGGCAGGCCGGTCAGGGCGCCGCTCTCGATCGCATGGCGCAGCCGCTTCAGCGGCTTCAGCGCCCGCCCGGCCTCGGCCGCCAGCCAGGCCTCCATGCGCCGCTCGGCCCGCTCGCGCGCCGGGGCGGGGCCCAGTTCGCCCAGCAGCCGCACGCGCGGCGAGAAGGGGTCTTCATTGATGATGCGCCCGGTCAGGGCGCCGTTCCACAGCACCCCGCCGTCGGGCGTGACGGAAAAGGCCGCGTCCTCGTCCGCCGCCAACCGCCCCAGCCGCCGGGCCACCTCCGGCCCCACGGCCCGCGTCGCCGCCTGCCGCAGCGCCCGGTCGGCCAGCGCCGATCCGCCCGCATCGACGGTGAAGCACACCCCGTCCAGATGGCCGACCACCTCGCCCTCGACCGTGACCTCGCCGTCGTCGGCGACGCCCGCCAACACGTCGGAGCGCACGTTCAGCGCCCGCATCAGGGCCGCCGTGCGCCGGTCGACGAACCGCGCCGTCAGCCGCTCGTGCAGCACGTCGCTGAGCCGTTCCTCCAGCGCCTTGGTCCGGTCGCGCCACTCCTGCGCGCCCGCCATCCAGTCCGGCCGGTTGGCGATGTAGCTGAGGGTCCGCACCCCAGACAGCCGCGCCGACAGCTGGTCGATCTGCCCGTCGTCGCGATCCAGATCATTGAAGCGCGGCGCCACCCAGTCCTCGGTCAGCCGTCCGCGACGGCTGGTCAGGGCGGTGAAGATCTCCTTCGACAGGCGGGCGTGTTCGTCCTGGGTCGTCTTCTGGAAGTCGGGCAGCTGGCACGCCTCCCACAGCCGCATCAGGGCGCCGCGCGAGCGGGCGATCTTCCTCACGTCCTCATCGACCGCAAAGCGCCGCAGCAGCGTCTCGTCCAGCGCCTGCGCCGTCAGCCGCAAACCATGCCGATCCGGCGTGACCGTCAGCGACCGCAACAGGTCAGGCAGCGTATCGAAATCCAGCCGCCCGCTGCGCCACTCGGCCGCCTCGACCGGGTCGAAGCGATGCTCGACCACCTGATCGACCAGATCCTCGTCCAGCTCTTCCGCCTCGCCGGTCACGCCGAACGTCCCGTCGCGCAGGTGCCGCCCCGCCCGCCCGGCGATCTGGCCGATCTCGGCGGCGTGCAGCCAGCGCGTGCGTCGCCCGTCGAACTTCCTCAAACCGGCGAAGGCCACATGGTCCACGTCCATGTTCAGCCCCATGCCGATGGCGTCGGTGGCGACCAGGAAGTCCACCTCGCCCGACTGGAACAGCTCGACCTGGGCGTTGCGGGTGCGCGGACTGAGCGAGCCCATGACCACCGCCGCCCCGCCCCGTTGACGACGCAGCAGTTCGGCGATGGCGTAGACCTGCTCGGTCGAGAAGGCGACGACGGCGCTGCGCCGGGGCAGGCGGGTCAGCTTTTTCGACCCGGCGTAGCTCAGCGTCGACAGCCGGTCGCGGGTGACGATCTCCGCATCCGGAACCAGCGCCCGCATCAGCGGCGCCATCGTCCCGGCGCCCAGGAACATGGTCTCGAACCGGCCGCGCGCGTGCAGCAGCCTCTGGGTGAAGACGTGGCCGCGCTCGGGATCGGCGACCAGCTGAATCTCGTCCACCGCCAGGAAGTCGGCCGACCGCTCCAGCGGCATAGCCTCGACCGTGCAAACGAAATAGGCGGGGCGCGGCGGGACGATCTTCTCCTCGCCGGTGATCAGGGCGACCGAGGCCGCCCCGCGCCGCTTGACGATCCGCTCATAAATCTCGCGCGCCAGCAGCCGCAGCGGCAGGCCGATCATGCCCGAGGCGTGACCCAGCATCCGTTCGACCGCCAGATGGGTCTTGCCGGTGTTGGTGGGGCCCAGGATCGCCGTGACGCGCGATGGAGCCATGCCTGCGGAACGGTCGCTCATGACCGGCCCAAGGTGGCGAACCCTGAAGGCTTTCACAAGCGGCGCGGAGGGAGGGGCGAGCGTGAATGTCTAGGGCAGGGGCGAATGGTAAGCGGAACCTTACCGTACGCTGGAACACGGGCGAAACGAATCATGACCGAATCGGCGACGTCCGTCGATTCAGGCTTTGTTCCATACTAGAGATTGTAGCTTAACGGCCTTTAACCACAAGGCGGAACCGCCGTGCGCATGCTGTGACGTGATGGGCGACCACAAGGGCTTCCCTGACGCTGCAACCTCCTTTAGGCAGTGACGCCGTGGCCCCGTAGCTCAGCTGCATAGAGCAAGGCTTTCCTAAAGCCGAGGTCGGAGGTTGGAGTCCTCCCGGGGTCGCCACCCCTCATTGTCGGGACCACTTAAGACTGTCCCGTTTCCAAGCTAAGGCTGTCCTGGACAAGCTAAGACCGTCCTGACGGGCCAAAAATGTCTCGCAAATCCAGAGCGATGCAGCGGTAAGAGAGAGCCAACGAGCCCGGCAGTCTTAAGTGGTGCGATTTAGCGACCCGGCTGGCCAGCGCCACCACAAGGCATGCGTAATGGCGTTCTTAGCTTGGCCCAGAGCTACGATTCTCGGGTGAAGCCGGCCATTTAGGTTGGAATGTCGGACAGTCTTAACTTGTCAGCACACTCATGTCGGGACAACTTAAGACTGTCCTGTTTCCAAGCTAAGACTGTCATAGACCAGCTAAGACTGTCCTAGCGTTTTGGAAAATGCCTTTAAAAACAATAGAATAAACCCGCATCTGGGGCTCACGGGACGCGACAGTCTTAACTTGGCGAGCTGCAACGCATTTGGCTGGAATGCGCCAGGAGCTGACATTGGGCTCGTGGCGGGAAGCGGACCTACGAACGCCTTCACCCCGCCCAAGCGACATTCTTAGGGAGGCGGCTGCGCGAACCCAGATCGGAACTAACCTGCCTACGAAGGCCGAGCGTGGGGCGTACTTTTCAAGGTTTAGTCGAGCTGGTCTCTGACCCAGCGCGGAATCTCCCCCTCGCCTCCGCAGGTGCGGCAGTACTCCCGGTCCCGTGGGGAGCAGCTGGGGCAAGCGACCATCTTGTAGTCGCGCCGATCGATCTGATCGGCATGCCGGCGTTCTATTCGCCCTTCTTCTCCACACGCCCGACATGGCCACCCTCGCCATTCGCCGGATCCTTCGCATATGGGGCACAGGATCGTATCGTAGGCTCGGATGTCGATCTGCTCCGCGTGGCGGCGATCCATCTGACGGTGGCCGCCGCACTCCGGGCAATCATCACCGTTGAATGACCCCTTACCCTTGCACAGCGGGCAATCGACCTTCGCGTAGTCGCGCAGATCAACCTGATCGCGTTCGTGACGTTGGACCCTTCGCTCCCCGCCACAGAAGGGGCAGTCGTCACCCTCCCGGGTTCCACCCCCCTCGCAGACCGGACAGTCGACGTCGTCCCATTCGCGAACGTCAACCTGATCGGCGTACCGCCGCTCAAGCTCGCCATCGCCGTTGCAGACTGGGCAGTCCTCACCCTGGAAGGTGCGCTTGCCCTCGCACAGAGGGCATTGGACGTCGGCATACCTGTCGAAGTCGATCGATCGGATCTCCGACTTTGTGAGCTCTCCGTCGCCGCCACAGGCCGGGCAATCCTCATGCTTGTAGTGCCCCCTGCTCTTGCATAGCGGGCAGTCCTCATAGCCGGACCGTTGCGCGAACTCGTCCTTCACGGTGCTGGCGAGTTCGAGGGTGGCCTTGATGTTCTTGGGCCTTTTCGAACTCTTCGCCAGCGCTTCGAATTGCGGCTTCATCGCGCTGAAGACCACGAAATCCGGGTCGGCCTTGGACGTCGGCGCCATCTTGGCCACCTGGCCAACGGCCTTCTTAGCCAAGCCCTCGACTGCGGCGACCTGATCAGGGGTCTGCGCCGCCGCGAGTTGCGCTTTGAGCGTGTCGCAGGCCTTGAGCATGGTGAAGAGTCGGCCGCTTACCTCCGCCTGCAGCTCCCAAAGGCCGCGGCGGTAGAAGATCAGGGATTGCTTGAAGCCAACGACGAAGTCCTTGGCGTCTGCCGACGGACCGTAGCCACCCTTGTCGAACTTCGTGTGGTGGTTGGCGCAGAGCCAGATCAGATTTTCGGGGTGGTTGTTCTTCGATCTGGCCACGGGATCGATGTGCGCCGCTTCGCAGGAGTTCGCGTTCTTGTGGCAGATGGCGCATTCGCCGCCGGCCTCGGCCTTGATCTCGCGCTTGATCCCCGTGGGAATGGGGGGGCGGCCGCCGTCCTTCGACGGCCAAGGTAGCTTGAGCCAATCGTTGAACTCGACGAGTTCGTCGTGCTCGACGAAGAACTGCAGCCCGTCCTTGCGAACCTTGAGCTTGCGATCGACGTCCTGCTTCGGGGCGTAGCTACCCAGCCAGTCGAGCAGCTCAGGCGACAGCCCCACCAGCGCCGCCGCTTGGTACTGGTTGAGCTCCGCGTCAGATTGTGGAGCAGGCTTGGGTTTCGGCTTCTTCACGGCGGCAGAGGCAGTTGTGGCAGTTGGGTGGAGGCTGGATCGCGATCCAGCTGCACACTAGCCGAACCTGAACTCCGTTTGCCCGCCGCACTAATACGCGACGGGGCGATCGATCACCACCCACTCGGAGGCTCGGCTTGCTCTCCGGCCGCGGACCGGAGGGGATGACTAGCCCCTGTTCACAACGAAAAAGCTGTCCATCCGCTTTTCATTCGCGGCCCGAAAGGGATTCCGCTCCACCAGAATCGCGTCCATTTCTGGATCCTGGGCCCAGTCCTGCTCGATAAGGCACCAGTCGATAGTCACGTGCTCGCCCTCGTATCCAACCTGGACTCCGATGCCCTTCGGCGATTTGTGGTCGTACATAGCCAGATGGGTGAGGTTCCTGAGCCCGGCGACCCGCGCCTGCTCGCGTTCCGGCCCGTCCTTGGGAACGTCTGGATGCAGAGGGTTGATCATGAAGGTGCACTGGCTGTCGGGGAATGTCAGGCGGTACGGTAGCGTGAAACTGCCGGCCTTGGCCGTCTCCATCGACAGCAGGAACCGCTCTTTGATCGCGCGCCACACCGAGCGCGGGACTCGCGCGAACTGCAGCATGATCTGGTAGTAGGCAAGCGGCTGGTCGTCCTTCTCGATATGATCGTGCAAGTTGCCGATCAGGGTCGAGAGATCGAACGCGTCATAGTCTTGCACCAGGCGCCCGAGGATCTCGCGCATCCCCGCCGCGGGAACCTCCGCCTCGCCAATGAAGCCCCCCATGATATCGGGCTCCACTACCGCTGGATCCAATATCTTTGCGGCGACCTGCTCGCGGTAGGTGAAGTAACGGCGGATGTCTTCTGGCACCCGCAAAGTGTCCAGCACGCCGCGGTAGTCTCTGCTGTCGAGGAGGTGGATGAAGCCCGCCGTGCGGCTTATGTAGAAGCGCTTGCGCGCCAAGCCCTCCGGCAGCGCCTTGCCAGGCTTGAAGACGACAAGCTTCACGATATGGGCGAGGTCCGCGCGCCGGATATCGAACGTCTGGCCGCGCGCGTTGGTGACGCTGATCCGAGGCTGCTCGTCCAGGAACCGCAGGGTGTCACGCACCTGGCTGGCGGCCTTCTTTAGAATCTTGTTCGCGAACCAGGCCGCCTCGGTCGCCGGGTCCTCGGTCGGTGCCTCGCGCTCCTTTAGCTGCAGGACCATGGCGAAGTCACCAAGCCAGACGAGGTTGTCGGCCAACTCCAGCTCCTGTCCAGGCTTCGGCGCGAACTTGTTCTCGGCGAAGGTGAACTCCTTCCAGAACGCGGCCCCATTCACCTGGGCGACATGATCCTCAAGCGTCATGGCAATCCTTCAATCACATAGTCCGGCAGAAATGGGTCGCGCTCTCGCATTCTCCCGCCAGGAAAGCCAAGGTCTGGGCCCACGAGCCGGATGCCCCTTCGGCGCCGCCAGCAGCGCGCGAACGCTCCTATTGTCACTTGCCCGACCGCAGGATGCCCGTGCGGCCCGGATACTGCGCCTTCGGGTTTTGCCTCCACCAAAACTCCACGGCGACCGGGATACTCCAGCGCTTCGCGAGCCGATCGGTCTCCTTCCACGCATCGGCGGCGGACTGACCTTGCACGGAGATGCCAAGCTCTGGGTAATATCTAAACCCCTCCTCCTCGTGCTTCCCCGCTTTAGCCGGGATATTTAGTTCGCGAACGAGCGCGTCACCTTGAAGGCCCTTAGCCTTCACCTGCGCAATCATGGTCATGAGGATGCCCGCCCAACGCGGGCTCGCAATGGCCTTTCCGTTGATCTTTGCCGACAGCGGCTTGGTGAATGACAGGCCCGGCGCGCTCTCAAACTCGAGTGCACCTGCTTTGGTCGCCACCACAGCCTCATCAGCTTCATTGTCTCGCTCCAATCCCAACTGGTCCATCGCTTCGCGCACAATCCGATCAATCGTCTCGGCGGGCGTCTTCGTGCCGAACCAAGTCGAAAGCGTCTTCAGGTCGCCGAACGCGGCGTCGTTGATCCGAACTACAGGCATCATTGTGCGCTCCTTCCGCCGATAAGGAATATGTTACATATACCCTGACGGCGAACAAGCGAATATGTAACATATGCTGGATCGCGTGGGGATTGACGGGCACGCGACTTCCAACCGAGAGTGTGCGCGATGGGGGGACTTCGCGGACCGGCATGCAGCCGAAGCTGGCTGCGCCACTACGCCAGTTACAAAAATATCAATGAGTCTTGCACTTAACTATATTGAAGATGAGGAGCGGCGCGCGGTTGGATACCAATCGATAGAAGACGCCACCAGGACGCCTCCTGACCTGAAGGCCGAAATCCAAATCACTACGCACAAGAAGGGGTCGCCTCTCGGCCTAGCTCGAATTGCTGCCGCGAGCGCGCCGAAGGAGCTGACGTCAACGCAACGGGCCGAACTGGCCCTGTCGCTTCTAAGTAGTCCAGCGTCGCCCAAGTCCGTCGTCGAGTTGGCCGAGGCGATCACCGGTTTGTCGATCGATGAGCGGCACTACTGGATCGGTACATTCTACACCTTGATGCTCTCGGAGAAGGTCCGCCGGCAGCAGGCCACCTACTTCACGCCACCTTACCTGGCCGAGGCGGTCCTGGACCTCGCCGTGAACGCCGGCTTCGACGTAAGTCAGCATCGCGTCCTTGATCCAGCGGCGGGCGGCGCAGCCTTTCTGTCGAATGTCGCGGCGCGGGCACGCGCCGCAGGTGTCGATGCCAAAGCCGCGCTGAAACGCCTGCGCGGCATCGAAATAGATGCCGGCCTGGCCCAAGTCTCGGAAGCTCTGGTCGCTGACCGCCTGGGCGTCGCGAGCGCGGCGAAATTCATCACCGTCGGCAATGCGCTGTCGCTTCCGGCGCACGCAGCGTTCGATCTCGTGGTCGCGAACCCGCCCTATGGCCGTGTCACTGCGGCAGACCTTCCGGACGAGAGCTGGAAGGACATCGCCTACAGTGGACATATCAACAAGTACGCGGTCTTCACTGAGCTGTGCCTGCGCTACGCCAAACCCGGCGGGCTCGTCGCTCTTGTCCTACCCTCGAGCTTCAGGGCAGGACCGTTCTACGATCGTATGCGGACCTACATCCGGTCGCAGGCGCAGGTCCTCGCGATAGGGTTCGTTCCGGAGCGTAAGCGCGTCTTCGCGGACGTGCAGCAGGACGTGAGCGTCCTCCTACTCAGAAAAGGGACCGCGCATCCACGCGAGGCGCTCGTCGACTTTCCCGTGCTCACTCCACAAGGCAGTGGGGTCGTCGCCCGGCTTCAGCTCTCCGTGGCGAGCGGCGATCCGTGGCCGCTGCCCTCGACGAATGGAGGTCAAGCTGGCGGGGCCAAGCTGGCGGATTACGGCGTGGAAGCCCGCGCTGGATACTTCGTGTGGAACCGCGAGGGCGACAGGCTTTTGCCGCAACATCGGGAATCCGCCTTTCCGCTGATCTGGGCGAAGAACGTGAGGGTGGGGCAGCTCTGTCGCCCCGCCGGCAAAGATGGTCTGAAGACGGACTTCGTCCACTTCGACCGACCCAGCGCCTCGATCATCCGGACATCAGCCGCGGTGATGCAGAGAACGACCAACGACAAGCAGCCACGTCGGTTGCTGGCCGCAGTAGTCGCGCCAGATGTGGTCGAGACCTGGGGCGGCTTCGTCACCGAGAACCACACTATCGTTCTCACCAGCGAAGACGCCGAACAACTTGAGCTTGCCGTTGCGGTACTCAACACAGCTGCGGTCGACGACCGCTACAGGCTGGTTTCCGGCACCGCAGCCGTATCTGTCAAACTGCTCCGCGACCTCGATCTGCCGAAACCTGATGCCTTCCGCAGCGCGCTGAGCAGGCATGGCGGCGACGCCGAGGCAGCCGCCATCGAGGCTTACGGCGTCAACACCGCGGTGCCCGGAAATGGCTAGGCACCGCGACTCTCGCGCCCGCGGAGCGGGCTTTGCAGACCGCCTTCAGCAGCGTGGTGACAACGAGCAACGCCGGAAACAGCTAGCCGCCACCATTGCGGCGCATGCCCAGGAGCGCGTTAGCGCGCGGGTCGCGGCGTCAATCCGGCATCAACGCGACGTCGAGCAGTACCTCGAAGCGGCTCGAAAAGTTCCGCTCTACGCGGTCGGGGATTCCCAAGCGCGGGAGATCTCCTCGGTCTATCAGGCCTTGATGCGAACAGCGCTCGGCGTGATGAACACCGGCCAAGCCGAGGTCCTCCTGTGCTGGCCGTCGCACCAGCCATGCCTCTCCGCGCTCGTTGCACTTCTCTCGATAAGCGAGACGGCGTCCGCCCCGACGCGCCAGGCCGTTATCCAAGGCGCGAAGGGCCTGATTGCTGCCGCACCGGCCGGGCTTCGGGCCCTACTGTTTCCCTACGCCCGCACTGCGCATGCGCTTGCGCGTGAGGTCCACGTAGACCGCAACGCGCTCAGCAAGCTGCACCTGCAGCACCTGTCGCGTTCGGTCGAGCGGGAGGATGAGCCGGGGCTGAAGGACTATCACCAAGTTCTCACCCGAACCCAGAAGATCACCGGCCGGGGACTGGATGGAGCTGACTACGTCGAGCTCACACACCCGATCCTCGACGAGATCGTGCCTCATGGAAGCGCCAGAGAGGGTTGTCCGAAGACAGGCGAGCTCCTCTGGCACACGAAAACCAAGACCGACCTAAGCAAGCAGACTAGGTCGGGCGCAGCCGACCAGCCCGATACCGCGAAGTTCTTCCTCTTCGGGCTGCGGGCGAACGATCCGCTCGAACGAGAGCTGCGCGCAATCAAGAGCGCACCGGACATCGTCATTCTCGACCTCACTAAAGCAGGCCGTTCTCGGCTGGGGTGGGATTGGCTCCCCGCGTCCAAGACCGCACTGGAGAAGATTAGGGCCGCCTTTCCGAGCGCTGGCATCCTCGCGCTCACGGACGACCCGTGGACCTATGACGCGACGAGGTTCGAGCTCCTCGGCGTGAAGGCGCATCCGAAGCGGAACCACATCACCCCCGCATCCGGGCGGACTCTTCTAACACGCGCTGAGGGCATTCTCCGCCCGGCGAGCGCTTGCGACGAAGATGTGTGGCGCGGCGCATCGACGATTGATGTCGACGGATTTGTCGGCACGACGAGCGAAGTGATCGAAGCCTTTCGTGGCATTGCGGCGCGCCTCCGCGAGCGTGGCAACAGGATCGGCGCCGAAGCAGCCCGAGACATCATCGCGAAGCTGCGGCGCGCCGCGTGTCTGCCCGGCAGTCTGCGCGACTTCTCGGACTTCCTCGAACGCGAGAGCAACGAGAGGATCGCGCAGGACAACCTCGCCGCCTACCGGATCAAACCGGAGGTGGCCACGCTGCTCGACGTCCGCAACGGCGCGTCGTTGGTCGCCACGGATGAACTGGAAGCCGCAATCCGCGACGCGCGCGCGCTCCTTGAGAAGGCCGCGTCCGCGACGCCCATGTCGACGCTGGTGGAAGAAGCCGTCCTGCCAGCAGAGAGAGCGAGCTCTAGGACTGTGGTTCTCTTCCGCACCGAGGCCCTGGCTGACTTCTGCGCCTATCTGCTCGGTCGCGATCATCCCAAGCTGCAGGATCGGCTCGAAAACGGCTTCGTGAGGTTCACAACGAAGCAAGGCTTTCTCGACCTGGCGGCGCTCGAGCCCTCTGTGAAGAACCACTACAAGCGTGCCGTCATCGTCGCGCCGACGCGCCAGACCGTCCTCGAACTCTTTGCGCAGCCATGGCTGCCTGACCAGTTGACGTTCCTCGCCGACGGCGACACGCTGCAGTTTGCAGCGCGCGATGCAACGCGCCTCGCCGAACAGCTTTCGGATGACGAGCTCATTCGCCGGCTCAAGACTTTTGCTGCCCGAACCAACACTCGGCTGCGCGAGCTCGGGGACCATCAAGTCCAGCTCGATAGGTCAGTCGTTCCCCCGGAGGACGTCGAGTTCCCATCCGGTTCAGTCATCGACTTGGCCGGAGCGAGCCGTCGTGAGGACCGCTCCCTGATCGAACTGGTTATGGAAGACGGCCAACGGATCATCGCGCGGCCCGGAACCGTACTGGTCGGACGGGACGGCCACCGTTCCGTTCCTAGGTTCATCGAGGTCGCCGCAAAGGATGTGCACCGCGGTGAGGAAATCTGCGTCATCAGCCCCGCCTTCATCGAAAGGGCGCGCGGCATTCTCAACATCACCGCCGCGGCGGCCGAGTACATCGTTGACTACCATCAGCTCGTGCTGGAAAAGTTCAGCGAGATTCCCGGGACCAGCCAGGCTGCGAAGCTGCGCGAGCTTTGTAGCCGCATGGGCGCGCCTGAGATCGCGCCAGCGCGGGCGCACTACTGGATCGACCTGGAAGGCGAAGCCGACAAACCCCTCTACGAAGTCATTCCACACGCGCCTCAGGACGAAGTGACCTTCAAGCGGTTCACCGCGGCGCTCGGAATTGGACCCAACCTGACCAAGCGGTTCTGGTCATGGGCGGTGATTGCGCAGCGTTCTAGCCGTCTGCGCGCTGGCGTAGCCTTCCATGATGCCTATCGCGGGATTCTCACCGATCCCCATGCGGTTGCGGCGGAGAACAGAGAGCGGGTGGCCGACATCCGAGCGCTGCGCGCAGCCGCTGAGGAGTTCGTCGGCAGAGTGACTGACGTCAGGCCGGCAGGTGCGCGATGAAGGGCTTTAGCGATCGAGAGCTGAGTGCCGTCGATGTCGAGCTGAAGGAAGCTGTCTGCGACGCCATCGTTAACACGATAGTTAGCCGCGTAAGCGGCACGGACGAAGAAGGTCGCTTCGTCTTTGGGCGCTCGCCTCGGCGCGCCGTGGTCTCGGGTCAGCTGCTTCCGCGGTTCGACGCCCGTGGCGAGGACGAGACATCCGACATCACGATCGCAGCTCTCGGGGTCGACTTCTTCCTCGCCCGCGACGCCACAGGAACCCTGCTAGCCCAGCCCCAATTTTCGGTCTACGTGCGCGTCCTTCCTTCGTGGGACGATCTCGACCCAGAGGTCGGCTCCCTCGACTTCGACTTCCGCCTCAACCCTGAGATCCAGCGCGAAATCGACACGGAGATCAGGCAGAACCGCGTCGCGGCTTTCAAGACCGCTGGCGTCGAGAAGCCGGCCTGGCGCTCAATGGATGAGCCGGCTCGCGCTGAGATGCGACAGCGCCGCGCCCAAATCCAAGAGGAGGTCCGTCTTGCCGCCTATGCGAAGCGCGGCATCCGCTTGAACGCTGAGGACGTCAAAACGCTGAGCGATCCCAATGAGGTGGTCGAGGAAACGCAGACGACCGAACCGGATCAAAACGGACCCGACGAAACGTCTCCGCCAAGAGCGCCCGTGGCGAAGATGGTGCGCGAAGGCCGCGAAATACCTCACGCCCTGGTCGATCCATCGCCGATCCCACCGAAGTGGCGTCGGCTTGACCTCTCATTGCCGACTTTCAGTTGGCCTGCCGCTACCGATGGCGCTGCTCTGAGTTCACTGGTCGCCGCCTACAACGCCGAGCTTGCTACCCAAATCCGTCATCAACTGATCACGTGGCTCAAGGGTGATGGCTTGCGCGAGGCATGGCGTGACCTCAAGGTCCGACCAGAAAACGCCGAGAGCCGTGAACGTTGGGAAGCGTTCATTGCTGCCGCTCGCGAAATCGAGCCCGACCAGAACAAGTTACTGCCGGACCTTAGTCAGCTCGTCCTCAAGATCGAGCGGCAGGCCGACTTCCTAGACCGGGGACGCGTCTCGTATCGGGTGCTTCTCGACAATCAATGTCAGCAGCTAAGGCCCGGCGACGCGCTCGCCCGATGCAATGCCATCTTCGGCACGAGCCTGTCGGTCACTCTGCCGAAGGCGGAACACATCCCGCTGCAGCTCGATCGGGTCGAGCCGTCCTATCGATTCCGTCACTACCTCCAGTATCCGGCGATCGGTTTGAACTGCGGCGTCAAGCTCGATGCTACCGCTGAGTCCGTCGTGCTCTCCACCACATGGGCTCCTCGCTTCGTGCAGCCCCGCATCACCCCTACGAAGATCAGCATTGAAACCCGCTTCGGCGAACTCGCTCGCGCGGACTTGCCCGTCGAAGAACTCTCGGCACTGCCCAAGGCCTACGCCGAGTGGATCGATAAGAACGAAACCTCCCTGAAAGGCGCGGTTCGATCCGGCCTTGAGGCCCAAGAAGCTGATCGTGAAAGCGAGAGGCTCAAGCAAGACACAAAGGGCCAACGAGACGAAGCCGCCTTCATCGCGAAGGGCATCGAGGTGCTTGTCGAAGCAGCCTCGGCCGCAAAGCAGTTGGCGGGAGCAAAGACGGCTGCTGAGCGCGAGCAGCTAGAGCGCCGCGCCATTCCATGGCGCGCCTGGTCGATGATGAACGAGGCGTTCTTCAAGCGCGACGGGCAAGACCCAGACCGTGGCTGGCGTCTATTCCAGCTCGCCTTCATTCTCGCGCACATCCCGACCTTCGCATCGCGAATGGATGAGTTTCGGGAGTTCTCGAACGCCAGGCTCGATGAGGAGGCCGCCAGCCTTCTGTACTTCCCGACCGGCGGCGGCAAGTCAGAGGCGTTCTACGGCGCGCTGCTTTTTGCGCTCTTTGTGGATCGCCTGCGCGGCAAGGATCGCGGCATTACGGCGCTCATTCGCTACCCTTTGCGGTTGCTCACGCTTCAGCAGGCCCAGCGGCTCCTAAAGCTCCTGGCCTGGGCAGAGTTGGTTCGCCGCCAACATCGCGTCGGCAACTGGCCCTTCGAGATGGGCTTCTGGGTCGGCTCGGCGAACACGCCCAACAGCTACAGTGGCATTCGCGCCGATGTGCCGCTGTTTGGAGATCCAGCACATCTCGACGATGCCGCGTTGGAAGAAGGCGCGCAGACGAACGACGACGAGGCCGCGCGAGCGCGGCGCTACCGCGATATTCGGGATGCCTACAACAAGGTTCCCGAGTGCCCTGTCTGCAAGCGCGCCACCGGGCTTCGCCGCAACGAATCCGAAGGCCCGCGCGCGAAGCGGGCCGCGATCGTCTGCTTCGATGCTGGCTGCGCTTGGAACAAGGGCCATAGCGGTATCCATCCGCTGCCCTTCCTCCTCACCGACGACACGATCTACGAGCGCGCGCCGTCGATTGTCCTCGGCACCGTCGACAAGCTCGCCATGCTCGGGCAGCACACGAACACCGTTTCACGCGTGCTTGGCATGTTTGGCCTGGCGCGCTGGGTTGAGCCGAACGGACACCTGTTTGTCGAACGGAATGCTGAGCGATTGGCCGAGGGGCCAACGGCATCTGGATGTCAGCCGGTCTTCCCGGCCTACCGCGAAGGCACGCGCGTCTTCTACGACCCGTTTCCTTCCTTGATCATCCAGGACGAAGCCCACCTTCTCGAAGAGAGTCTGGGGACGTTCAGCGGCCTCTTTGACACTCTGCTTGAGAATGTCTTTGCACGCATCGGCGAGATCGCGGGCGATGACCTTAGCGTTGCGCGCGTATGGACAGGCGACGAATGGCGCGGCCTTCGCATGCCGAAGATTGTCGCCGCGACGGCGACGATCTCAAACCCCGAGCGACAACTGGAGACGCTCTATCAACGCCGCCCGCTTCGCTTTCCCTATCCCGGCCCAGACATCTACCGCTCATTCTTCGCTGAGCCGGCGACTCCTCCTGCGAATAACGCGGCGCGCGTCGCACTCGCAGCTGAACTTCCGTCGCACCTAGCACCCGAGGCGACGTCTCCCTGGATGCGCCTCTACGTGTCGTTGATGACCAATGACGCGACCCACACGGTGACGGCGGTTCACGTGTTGAGTGCGTTCCACACAATCATCAGCCGCCTTTGGGCCGATCTTCTCGACCCCGCACGTCGCGCTGCCGCAATCGAGGGCCTGAAAGCGGCGATCCCAACAACTCAGGACGGCGCATGGCGTCGCGCAGCCCTCGAACGAGCCGTTGGCCAAGGCCGAGAGGCCGAGATCATGGCTCTCGTCGACTTGCATCGGATCGCACTTGCCTACGTGACCAACAAGAAGGGCGGCGACCAGATCATGGACGCGCTCAGCGCTTCCGTGCAGCAGCATCACGACCGCGCGAAGCTTCCGTTTGAATCATTCGATAGCCGGCTGATTTCTGGCGGCGTCGACATGAAGGCGATCCAGCAAGTGATGAACGATGCGGGCGTGTCGTTCGAGGGCAAGGACTACCCGCCCATCGACACGACCGTGCGCAACATCGTGGCGACGGCAGCTATCAGTCACGGTGTCGACGTTGACCGCTTCAACAGCATGTTCTTCGCTGGTCTTCCGTCCGACATTGCCGAATACATTCAGGCATCAAGCCGCGTGGGCCGGACGCACGTCGGCTTCGTAATGCTCATCCCGACGCCTCAGAGCCGGCGCGACCGCTACGTCGTCGAAACGCACGACATCTTCCATCGCTTCCTCGAGCGGATGATCGCGCCACCAGCCGTCGAGCGCTGGGCCGAGAATGCCGTGCGCCGCGTCCTGGCCTCGTACATCCAAGCGTGGGCGATGCTTCGGGAAGCGGACGATTTCGCTCGCCTGGCTGACGACCGAAAGGCCGCGGTTCCCCCGGCGGATGCGCTCAGCCGCTTGCGAAACCGAACCAACGACATGGTCAGGTTCCGAAACGAGCTCGGCAGCTTCGCGCTGCGCTCGGCGGGATATCAAGGGCGAGGCCCTTCAAGGCTCGGGGAGCCACCGTATCGGGATCACTACGCGGGCATGGTCGATCACGAGATGGGACGCTTCGCCGAGTCGATGGCCCGTCAAACGACGTCGGCGCGGCTTGCGGAGTACTGGGACGGTACGGACACCGTATTCCAGAAGCCGATGACGTCGCTCCGTGACGTGGACGAGGCCGGCTACATCGTCGCGTCCGCCTATGACCCCCGCTCAACAGGCCGCAGCAAGGACGTGGACATCGGTGAGCTGACCTCTGTCATGCGGGCCATCCGAACCCAGAAGGGCGAAGCCGCAGAAACTGATGCCGACGGTGATGTGAGGCCGCATGAGTGAGTCACGCGATAACGCCGCTGATCGCTACCGTCGTCCCGGCGGCATAGGCGGGCGACGCCCGAAGGACGATGCGCCCAAGCCCCCCGTCATGGCGCGGTCGAAAACGCAGCTCGCGACTTCTTACGCTCCGGGCGTGCTCTTCACATGGGAGGGCGGCAAAGGGATTTGCCGTTCAGTTCCGGTTGATCGTGAACTCAAGCTCGACGGCACCACGCGCGCGCTGATCTTCGACAGCATGCGGGAGTTTGTTTCCAACTGGCGAGCCCGCATCGCAGCCACGCTTCCCGAAGCGCTCGATGACCTTTCGATCGACCGCGCATTCTACGATGCGCACAGCGGTCGCGTTCAAATCGACCCTGCCCAGTTCCGGACAACAAGCCCCGAGGCGGTGGGCTACGTGCCGTATCCGCTTATCTACCGGTGCGGCACGTGCGGCAGTGTCCGCGAGTACCAGAGCATCGAGGAGCAGGCCCGCTGGCCGCTTCCGAAGACGTGCCATGGACACCTTGCGCGATGGACGCAGATCGACGTCGTCTACGTGCACTGGTCGGGCAACGTCGAGCCGCTAAGCCCCTTCAATTACAACCCCGATCCCAACACCGGTCAGGTCAATCAGATCCGGCTCTGCACATGCGGGAGCGACCGCTTCATCCTCCGAAACGAGGCTCCCGTCTTCGCCGAGTGGCGCTTCGTTTGCGAGGGTTGCAAAGAGTCGCGTCCGTTGAAGAAAGCGGATCGCGAAACCCTTGAGCGTCTCTACGGCGAGCAACAAGCGGGTGGACGCCAGTTCCAGTATCTTGAAGTGAACATGATCCCGGTCTCCTACCGGGCCAACTCCGCTTTCTACCCACAGCGGAGCTCCTTCATAAAATTCCGCGACTCCTCAGTGGTCGACCTAATGACTGGGGAACGAACGAGTGATCTGCTCCGCACGCTCGCCCGCATTCATCGCATTCCATTCGATGAGCCTTCCCGTGAGGACATCAAGGCCGCCGTGGAAGGCGCCAATCGCTCGAGTGAATGGGACGAGTTCGAGACCTTCGAGCGCATGGCCGCGCGGGCCTCTGCTGAAGGCCGAGAGGAGCCGGCGCGCCGCTTCGCGGCTGACGCGGCCTCTATCAGGGAGAAGTGGTTCGCGGATGGCTTGGTAAGCCGCGGTCGGCTGGCCAGTCCGCCGCTGACGCAGGCAGTACTCTCGCGTCAGAACTGGGCCAGGCGCTACGATCCGATCCGACTGACGATTCAACACGATGTGTTTGAGCAAGAGCACATCGTTGAAGCGAAGGCTCGGCATGCTGCCGTTGACGTCCTCGACCCGGACATTGCCCTGAGTGAGGTCGCCAACGACCCTCTGGCTCTGGATCGCTACAAGCGGGAGGTTGGCGACCTGCTCAAGCACACCGGCATCGATCGGATGGTGCTTATCCGGGGCCTTCCGATTTGTGAGTTCAGCTTCGGCTTCACGCGCGTTTCGTCGACGCCGATTTACCAGCGCGAGCACAATGGCCAATCGCTCGCCATGCCAGTGAGGCTGAACGCCTTCGACACGCTGCCGCATACCGGCGGCAAGCATCCGATCTATGTGACTGAGCAGAACAACGAGGCGCTGTACGTAAAGCTCGATGAACGGCGCGCGCGCCGCTGGCTTGAGAGCAATGGCATTCTCGATCTGCCGCCGCCCGACGTCAGCCTGGGGCGTGCATATTTGGAGACCTACGAAGATTTCGGGCCGTTCCTTGAAGCCTACAAGGACCGCGAACGCAGCGGCTACGATCGGCACCTAGCACCATACATCTATCTGCTTCTACACAGCCTTTCGCATCAGCTGATGCACTCCCTCGCTGAGGTGTCAGGGTTAGATCGCGACGGCATCGGCGAACATATGTTCCCGGCCGATCTCGCCTTCGTCGTCTATCGAAAAGGGATGACGCCGGACCTCGGCAATGTCTCGGCGATGTGGCGCAACCACGCTCTCGAATTCCTCCGCCGCAATGTCGATCAGCGCATGCTTCGGTGCGGATCAGGGAGCCTCTGCGACTCTCGCGGTGGCGCATGCCCCGCATGCATCATGGTCAGCGAAGTTAGCTGCATCTCGTCCAATCTTCTCCTTTCCCGCTCCAGCCTGAAAGGCGGCTCGAAGCCGGAGTGGGAAGCGGCGGATGCGCCTGACCTCACCGGCTACTTCGACCCCGCGCTGGACGCATGAGCCAGGACTCCCTTGTCTCACCCGCAGCGACCGCTCGCTTCGTCGTCACCCTGCCGCCAGAACCGAGCCGGCTTGGCGAAGCACTTCGCAAAGACATCGCGTCGAAGTTCTCATCACTGACCGACACGACCGACGCCTTCCGGCATCTCGCGCTGCGTGCACAGCAGCGTTTGGTCGTCATGGTGCCATACATCGACACGGTGGGTGCGCAGTGGGCGATCGAACTCTTTGAGCTGACGTCTGCGTCGCAGCGAATTATCGTCCTGCGTGATGCCAGCCAGCTGCTAACGTGCGGACCCGCAGGCCGCAGAATCCAGGAACTCGCGACCGTCCGTGACTACGCGCCGGAGGGACATCCCGAGGGACACTCCGACGAAACTTTTCACGCGAAGATCGTGCTCGCGGATGGCGTTGCCGCCTATGTCGGCTCTGCCAATCTCCTGCGTCGGTCGAAGGGCGTGAACCTTGAATGCGGAATGCTCGTTGAGGGGCCTGCTGTTCGGGCGATCAAAGTTGTCGTTGATGCCGTCCTGTCCACCTTTGCCGCGGCCGGCTGAGATCATGATTCGCGCGCTTCCGCCCAAGCTAGTTGATGTCGCCTAGTGTCAGACTTGAGGCTCGCCCTGAGGTCCGCCAACGACAAACTGGGGCTTAGCTAAGATTCTAACGGCAAGTCCCACGGCGAACCGCGCATCTTCATACACAATGCGAGTGGATGACCTTCGCTGGTCCATCGACCGTCGTTCAAGGTTGGATGCGTGGTCAACGGATCGGAAGTGCGCGACGGCGTTTCGAAGGCCAGACAACCTCATGAGTTCACGGATTTCAACTGGAGACAACACGCCCAGGCGCTGACAGGCCTCCAGTGTCTCAAGGTAACTCGGCCGCTGCGGTAGGTTTTCGAAGGACCGCCCGTGGATCTCGGCGGAGCTGCGGTCGAGATTCACATGGGCCGCCAGAATGTTCTCAAGCAAGCATTGGCTGAGAAGAATCGCTGAAAGGAAGTTTCCACAGACGAAGGCGTGCCGAAGTTCGATGTACGCTCCGCTAGAAGCGTGGCCGCCGGGCATCATCAAGCGGCCTTGGCCGAAATCGGACTCCAAGACCCATAGGTGCCTAAGGCGTTCCGTACGGGTGGGCAGATCATCATGAAGATCCGCCAACAGTGTGCGGAAGGCGACCCAGTCGGGCGGCGTTTCGTCGAGCATACTGGCTTCCTGCGACTCGATGATTTCCAAGTCTTAGCGCCGAAGCTCGAAGCGGACATTCCGACCGGCGGCTATGAGTCAGGTCCGGTCATTCGAGAGTCGCGCCATCCTCGCCGCCATCCTTCAGCAGTTTGAACTGGATGCGAAGGCCTGCCGCCTTGGTGGCCTCAAACACATCCTCTGCATATAGGACGCCGTCTTCGGGAAGCGTAATGGCTAAGAGTTCGCAAATGGATTGGTCAGCTTCTTTTGGATTGTCGTCGTAGCGGTAAAGGATCTCGTTGAGTGCCTCCGCGAGCGCTTCTTGGCTGTCTGGCCCGGGCGATGTGCTCATTGATTTCCCGTCAGTTCATCTGATTTTTCCAATAGCGAACCCTTCTCGCTCTGGTCTGTTTCGGCGGTTAACGAGGAGCTGGGGCGCTCGATCCAGAACTCTTTCACGTATTTGCATAGAAGGGCGCCAACGAATGCCAAGACGCCAGCCACAATGGCGTACACTACGTCATATCGGAGGCCGCCTTCAGGCGTAGGGGGAAGCCAGAAAGCAGCGACAAAACTCAAGATCGCTAGAGTGAGCAGACATGCAATCGCGAGGCGATTGGGGTGCCTAGTTTCGCGTGGAGGGGAGAGGGCCAAGGGAGAAATTGCCCTGGGATTCTCGGCCCCGGCGTCTGGCACGAACGCTATCGCGCCTGCGTCTTGGAGCGCGGCGTCGATAGATTCGTTGACTAGCGACGGATCAGGCCAACGATTGTGCAGGACGATGACGTTGTCCTGGTCGGTAGGCGTGTCGGTCATCAGCCGGTCGTCCCCAAGGCTTCTCGCAGCCGTCGTACTGCGTCCGCTTCCTCAACCGGGAAAACCTCGTACAGACCCTTTACCAGGATGGAAGTTTGGGCCGCTGTGGGCTTACGTTTCAGGTCGATCATCATGTCATGGACGATCGTGTGCAGGCGATGCATCCGGTCCCAGTCGATCGTGGAGCCATGGTAGCGCGGGCGGTCGCCAGGACCGCTCAGAAGCCAAATCGGATCGACCTGGAACTCTTCCACCAAGCGTTCAAGAAAGGCGGCTGATGGGGTGATGCCGCCTTTCTCCCAGCTCAAGTATGTGCGCCGAGGAAAGCCGAGGCGCTCCGCGAAGGCCGTCTGATTGAGACCAAACAGGTGCCGAACGGCCTCTAACCTTCGGCCAATCCCCGCATGGCTTGTCTCATTCGCTGAATTGGCGATATCGTGCATACTAAGCTCATAGTTCAGCTAATCGGCAATTATGGTCATTGACGACAAAAAGCACGCGCAGATCAAGTCCGCCTTGGGTCTCAAGCGCATTTCCTTGTCCGATATCGCTCGGTCGCTCGATGTGACGCCTTCCACCGTTTCGATCGTCTCGCGGGGTTTTCGTCGATCGCGCAGGGTCGAGCGTGCGATCGCCGATGCGCTCGGACAAGCGCCAGAGGATGTCTGGCCTGATCGCTACAAAGGGCTGGCAGAAACGCCAGCAGTACTGAAGGAGCTACCGATGCCCTCTCCCTGATCGATCTCAGTCAAAAGACCGGAAACGAAAAAGCCCGCGCTCTGGAAAGCGCGGGCTCTTCGCGGGACGAAGCCCGAAGTCGCTAGATGCCGACAAACGGACTCTCCCTCAAAGCGCCAGCAGCGTCAAGTAAACCCGTGCAGATCCAAGCACGGGCATCGCACTCGGCTGCCTGACGCCCGGTCCTCTCCGCCAATCTCGTGCGAGCCGCACGCCTATATCTGAGAGACCTCTATGTCCGCGATCCCTTCTGACGGGAGCCGCTTGAGCGCCTTTGCGCCTGAAACGAGCCGGCTATCCGCAAATATTCCTATCCGCGCGCCGGCGCCTGGTCGGCTGATGCATGCCGTCCATAGCGCTTTGGCCCAGCCAGGCCATGACGAACAGATCGTCGCCGGCCGGATAGTCCTGACGCCTGATGGAAGGCCTATCCGGAGCATTATTACCGGTCGACGTCATCAGGTGACGGGCAGCTACGCCAGTCGAAAGGCGGGCCAAGGCCTCGTGTTCGAGAGCATGAATGAGCACGACTTCTATCAGGAATGCGAGGTCGACCCGCGTGTGATCGACTATCGCGCGCAACCCTTTCGGTTTGAGTTCGTCCTGGAAGGGCAAGTCAGGCGCTACATCCCGGACTGCGTGCGCCTTCTCGAGTGCGGCTCCGTCGAAGTCGTCGAGATCAAGGGATGCAGTCGACAGCTGCAGGAGCCGGATTACGCGGCCAAGCTGGAACGGGCCAAGGAGGTCTGCGGGCTGCTGGGTTGGCGTTTCTCAGTGGTGTTGGCGGAGCAGATCCGAAGTCCGGCCGTCCGCCGCCGGAACGTTCTATTGATCCAGCAGGACCGATTGGCCGCCTTCGATGAAAGGCATGTCTATCTCGCTCGCAAGGCCATTGACGAGGCAGGTGGAGAGGCGCTGTTCGGCGAGGCGGCGGCCGCTATCGAGGGGCCTCCTAGGGGCGAAGCAATTTTGCGAGCTCTCATGGTGGTTCGCGTGGTTGAGATCGAACTCGAACGCCCGCTTTGCGCTGAAAGCCGAGTGCGCTTGCACCATCCGCGAGGGAGGCGCGACGCATGAGCGGGTTCTTGAGACTGAGCCATGGGGATCGCTGGCGCTTCAATGGTCAGACGCTTCGATTCGAGGCGCGGCTTGGGGATGGCTTGCTCCATTTCATCAGGGAAACGAGCGGCGGGCCTTTCCAGCTAGAGCAAGACGGTCTCATGACCCTTCCAACCGAGGAATGGGTGATGCAGGCCTATGGTTCTGGAGAACTGACCCGCATCCCGAATGTCCATGCCGCTGCAGCCAGGCGCGCTGCTTCGGAGCGTGAGTACGATCCCGCCACGATCCAGAAGATGGATCCGGACGCGCAACGCCGAAGCTTCATCCTGCGCGGCTTTGACGCCATGGGCGTGGTCAATGGCAGCGAGGCGCGGGTGCGATACGCTCTGAACCGCCTTTGGCAAGATCAGCCAGCGCAAGCGGCGGCGTTCGTCCAGCCTCACCCTCGCACGGTCATTCGCTGGCTTGAGCAGCGGGGCCGCCCGGGCGATCGACCGCTTGAGCAGATGGTCTCGATGCGGGGACGTGTGCCCCGCGCGCAGCGTCTTCCCCCAGTTCTGCATTCGCTTATGGATCGATATGCCGCTCGGTACTGGTCGAGCATGGGGCTAACGATCACCGACGCCTTTGCCTTGATGGCAAGCCGTCTGTTTCGGCTAAATCGCTGGCGTGTAAGAGCGGGGCTCGATCCTTTCACGCTGCCCAGCACGGAGCTTTTTCGGCAGACGGTCCGTAAGAGTGAAACGCCAGCGGCGCTTGCGGCAAAGTGGGGCGTGAAGAAGGCTGCGAGCCGGTTCAAACCGGTGGAGGGGCAGCTTCATGCCGCACGCCTACTGGCGCTCGGCTGCATGGATCACACGTCGCTGGACACCATCGCCGTGCTGGACGCCGACTGGATGCTGCCTGTGGGCACGCCATGGCTAACCCTTCTGATCGATGTGAGGACGAGGTGTGTAGTCGGCTTCTTTGTCGGCTTTGAACCTCCCTCGATCCATTCCGTCATGGAGTGCCTCAGGCGGGCGAACCTGCCCAAAAGTGTCTACGAGGATCGGCGAGGCGCGCCTCAGAGCCTTGTGAATATTTATGGCCGGTTCGACGAGATTATCGTCGACAATGGCAAGGAGTTCGCCGGCGTTGCGATGGAGCACACGCTGGCGGATCTGGGCACGACATTGCGTCTGGCGCCAGTGGCGTCTCCCCAGCACAAGGCGATCGTCGAACGTTTTTTCGGCACGCTAAACAGCTTGTTGGTGCGGAAACTTCCCGGCGCCAAACTCCCCATCCACACCATGCGCCAGCTTGGTTACGATCCCCAAGCAACGGCGGTGCTGACCGTCCAGGAGGTCGAGCAACTCATCTGGGAGGCGCTGGCCGTCTATCACCTCGATGTCCACTCCGGCATCGGTACACCTCCAGCGCTGCAATGGACCAAGGATGCAGAGGCTTACGGGATCGCCGTCTACGACAGTGTGAGAGAACTGGAAAAAATGCTGGGCGTGCCAGTCAAAAGGCAACTCAGCCGTTCCGGCATCGAGTTGCATGGTCTCCAGTATCACGACCCGGCTGCCGTCGGTGCTTTGCTGACCGAACTGGCTGTTGTCGCGCCCCAGAGGGAGCAGCGGCGCTTGGGATCGATCACCTGCAAGGTCACGGTGAAATACAATCCCGCCAACCTGAATGAGGTCCAGGTCTGGCACCATCTGCAGAAGCGTTACGTGACCTTGCCCTGTACCGAGCCTGAGTATGCGCAGGGGCTTTCGCTTTGGCACCACGAACGGGTCAAGCAGTGGTCCAAAGAAGCGGGGCTTCGCTTCAGTTCGCTTCAGGACCGTCTTGAAGCGCGGGCCAGGATGATCGAGCAGGTCGAGCGCCTGGCTCCCGAGCTGAAGATGCGACAGAGACGTGCCTTGGCGCGGTTGCTGCACTCGCCGGCCAACAGGGTGGGCAAGGGCCTGGTCTCCGGGGTAGTGGAGGTGGACGTTGCGCCGTCTCGCCACGATGGCCTGGCGCCGATCATTCCGCAGGTGGCGTTGGCCTCAGAACGGACTGACGGGAGTGTGCGGCCTTCTCGCCCGCCGAGACCGCCATCTCGGCCAAAAATTGTAAGGACGAGAAAAAAGAAATCGAACGATACGGCGCCTGCTTTTCCATCCCGGCTTGCTGATACGCCGTGGAAGGAATTCGAATGATGGGGCGCCTGGATGCGACGCCTCAAACCGGCGAAATGATCGAGGACATGTCGGCGGCTGCCAATAAACGGGTAGCGGACATTGTGGCGTCCTTCCGCCAGATATTCATCCCGTACCCGCGCCACGTCGAGTTTCATTCCCGATGCGACTATCTGGTGCAACTGGGCCAGGCGACCAAGGGGGCTCCGCAAAAGGGCATGAGAGTTCTTGCCCCGTCCGGTTCAGGCAAGACGACTGCTGCGCGGGCCTTCGCCGAGCTCATTGAGCGTCGATCACCGCCGACCGGCGACTTCAAGCCTGTACTGATGGTGTCCCTGGATCGAGCGACAACCGTGAAAAAGTTGTTCGGCTCGATCCTGGCTGAGTTCGGTGATGGCTTTTCCGATCGAGGCACTGAGCAGACGCTTCGCAAGCGGGCTCTGTCGTGCTTCGGACACTATGGAACGCAGTTGCTGATCATTGACGAAGTCCAGCACCTCAATTTCCGTAGCACCGCCACCAACGATGTCACCGACAGTCTGAAGTCGCTCCTGGATACGGGTGTCATCCCGATCGTGTTCATCGGGACAGAAGACGCGGAGGGCATGTTCAAGCGCAACCTCCAGCTCAACGGGCGCCTTCTGCCGCCTTGTGATTTTCTGCCCTTACGCGCCACCGTCGCCGAGGATGCGGCCCTCTTCACCAGCTACTGGCGTCGGCTGGATCAGGAGATGGTTCAGCGCGGCCTGATCCGGCGCCCAAGCGGACTTGAGGGCGTCGAATTTCTAGGGGCGCTGCACAAGGTTTCTGCTGGCGTGATCGGGCGTGTGTCTCGCTTGACGGAAGCAGCTCTGGAGATCGCATGCAGGCGATCAGCGGACCGGATCGAACTCTATGACTTCATGGTGGCGACCGAGAGGTGGGCGCTCGCGCAGAACTTTGTCGAGAGCAATCCCTTTCGGTCGATGCTGAAATGAGCAGGCAGGTGGCCACCAGGGGAATGCTGGCGATTCCAGTGACCCCTGAGATGAATGAAAGCCTCCTGGGCTACCTGACGCGCGTGGCGGAGCGAAACGTCCTTGAGCGCCCAGCGGTCCTTCTGGAGGGTATTGCAAGTTGGCCGCCTAGCCAGCTTACAACGCAGCAGCAGGCCCAGCTGGCGCGCGTTCTCGGCCTCTGGCCTCGCCAGGTTAAGGCGTTGTTCGACAGAACCTATCGATCGGGTTTGTCAGCAAATCTCGTGAGCCACGAGCGCCGGCGTGTGTCGCCCCTGATGCTTAAGCAAACAGGTTGTGACCAGGCGCTTTGGGCCGTGAAGCCGCTGAGCTGTTGCTGCGAGTCCTGGCGCGAACTGATCGACGCTTGTCCGCACTGTGGGCAAGCGCTTCGATGGGGGCACCCATATCTCACAAGATGCCAGTCCTGCGAGGCGGATCTCACCACTGTCGAAACGCGTGCGGTCCCGCCCGAACTCCGGGCACCACTTCGCGCAGCTGCTCGGCTCGCTGCCGGGGCTATGCCTAAATGGCATGCCTTAGGTTCGTCTCTTCACCCAGATCTCTCCGCCTTGAGCCCCGCAGAAATATTCGAATTGGCGGTTGTGTGCGGGCGGGCCGCGGCGCCCAAGGGACAGAAGGGCCTGCGGTCAGATGCACGGGGCGTTTGCTATGAGGACTTGGCCGCGGGATTAAAGCTGGCCCTCGGTTATCCCAAGTCTTTCAGGGCCATCGCCGACAGCACAGACAACGCTATTGAGCATACATTTTTCAGGATGTTTGCGGCGAGCGCTTTGGACCGCGAAGGTGAACTGAAGCGCGTGATGGCGGTCATCAGCTGCATGGCTCCCGAGAAACGGGGCGTACAACGCCTGAAAGCCGTTCGCATCCAACAGGGTCGTCTCACCACGACGGAGCTTGCGGCAACCCTGGGAGTGGAGAAAGCCCGCATACCGCAGATGGTGCAGGCTGGGGTGTTTGGTCCTCGATCGCCGCGGGGACGCGAGCGTAGCTACGACTGGTTCTCTGCTGAGGATGTGAGGAAGGCGCAGGCGCTTCTGGCAGATCGAATGTTTGCCTCGACATGGGCCAAACGGATCGGCCTCAATCCGATCGACGTCTGTCAGCTTGTAGGAAGCGGCTTGGTGAAAGCTGCCGCCGATCCGATAACGACAGCCATTTTTCCGGCCAAGCTGCAAATCGACACGCAAAGTCGAGTTGAGTTTGAGGCAGACGTTCTTGCTCGTGTGCAGTTCTCGCAACCCTGCGAAGATTGGGTTTCTATTCCCAGGGCGTTCACGATAATCGGAGGTTCCCACAAGCCATGGGGTCCGGTGATCCGCGCGGCAATAGGCGGATCACTGCCGTATGGCTTGCGGTGCTTCGAAGGCGCTCGACTGAACTTCCGGCGCCTTCATATCCATAGGTTTCTCGTTGAGGACATGCGGAGAAGGGGCGTCTGCGGGATGCCCCAAGTCTATAGCGCTTCGACGGCGTGCCTCGGGGCGCATTACCCCGAGGCGATGACTCGTACTGAGGTGGAGACTTATCTGAATTGCTATCCGGCGGAGGTCAGCCGCTTGGTCGCTACGGGAGAAATCGACGTGATTGCTCTCGATCCGATGATGGCGCGTTCGTCCTCCGTGGAGAAGTTTGGAGCGAAGTACATAAGCATGCGCGAGATGGCGGAGCTTTACGCCATGCCGCCCATCCTGGCGCGCTTCATGATGCTTGAAGCGGGTGTGAAGAGATCCAAAAATGGATTCTGGAACCGAGCGGATCTCCGAGGAGGCGGGGTGTTCCAAGCGCTGATATCCAGGCAGTTGATTGTGGGCGTCTGGGAGATGCCGGGGCCGCCGAAGGCTCTGCAACGACCTGGAGATTGCCCATCTCCGAGGGAAGAAGCTTCCTCACGCTTGGTGTTTATGAGGCCGTCGTGAGTGTGCGTAACGAATTCTGTGCAACAAGCTATGGCTTGACGGAACTGTCGACCGCGGCGCTCCAACGAAGACACATGTCGGCCTTAGGTCTGCGGCCTTATGTTGAGGCCGCTTTCGGCGGCGGCATTCAGAGTGTCGTTTATTTTCAATGCTTGATATGATTTAGATGCTCTTCTCATTTTTCCTAGTGCGCCGCCACTTTCGAATGGATCATGCCGTGACCGACAAGCGAACGCCCGAGCAACGGCGTGACGATAATTTTGAAGGCATTATGCGCGGTCTGACCGAGGCGCTCGCCAACGTAAAGGGCGAGCCGGAAGGGGCGGGGGTCCGTATCCATCGTCCCGCCACGCGCATTCAGCCAGAGAACTGATCGCCTAGATTTTGGTTGTTGTTCAGCTTTTGCAGTTACTGACCCGCTTCAATTTTTAATGAGGCGGCAGATGCTGAACCAACTTCCCATGCCGTTGAGGGACGTAAAGATCCAGGGGCTATCGGCAGCCACAGGAGCGGTCGTCGCTTTTGGCGTGCTGATGGAAGCGGGGGCGGCCGACTCTGCATTTGCTAAAGGTTCATCGGCCAACGTGGCTGCTTTCTTACTCGTTGTGAGCGCGTTCCACTACGTGGCGAGTTGGCAATGTCAGGGGGCGAATTCATTTGAGAAGAAGAACGTAGATCTGGTGCGAATCCGGGTGGCTGCTTGGAGGGTCGCGCAGAGGGTCACTCGTATCCTTCTACCCGTGCTTCTGGTGCTCTTGGGGTGGCATGTTTGCAAGGCAGTCAGCACAGCTGCCTGGGCTTGGTTCGTCGCTGCTTTTGCGCTGTTCTACATCCCGCTGGGATTATTGGATCTAGTTGCATCCTATTATTTGAACTTTAAAGAGATGCTCGCAGATTTCCGGCGGACGTTTAGCAGAAATCTTTGAGTGGCGCTCTTAGCTTGGTCGGCGGCTTCGCTAGTGCCCCGGAACTAGCGTTTAAGGTGGTTTTTTAGGACAGTCTTAAATTGTCACGACACCTCATGTTTTCCTGTTTGAGATCAGGAGGATAAGGGTGAAGTGTCTAACCGGTTAGACACCGCCTGTTCTCGTTTCGGCCTTTTCAAGCATCGTCATGGCGTCGTCTGCGAGGGCGACTTGGCTTGCTTCGCGGGTGTAGCGAGCAACCTCGTTGAGGCTGCGGTGGCCAAGGATCGCCGCGATTTGCTTCTCAGTGCAGCCCGCTTCGGCCAGCCTGCGGCCCGCTGCCTTACGTAGGCCGTGAGGGCTCTTGCCTTTGAGCCCGGCCGCCGCGCAGGCTTCACGGAAGAAGTTGCCGAAGCCCTCGACAGTGAACGCAGCGCCCTTGGCGGTGGTCATGTAGGTCAGGTGATCGCCCGCGCCGGGATGCTGAGCATCGTAGGCCGCGATCTCCTCAGCTATCAACGGGAATGTTACGCCGTTCTCCATGCCCACTTCTCGGGCAAACGGGGCGGGCTTGAACCGGCCAACGATCTGCCGGACGGCACCCGCACCTTCGGAGAGAGCATCCGTTTGGTGACGGAGGTTCGACAGACGTGGGGATCACAGGCAGCTCGGGAGATCTACTTCCATGAGAAGCTCCCGGTTACGCCTTCGATGCTCCAGCAGCCCCAAGCGGATCTGTTCACCTACACCGCGATCCGTCGAGACCCGGAGGCGGCGTAATGAACCTCCCGACCTCCGAAAGCGAAAAGCGGGAGTTGGTCGAGGAGTGTCGCCGTTTGTGGGGCGACGAGATCGCCACGCTTCTCGCGGAAGACCTCGGCCTTAGGTCGAAACCGGGCTCTCAAGAGACCCTACATTGAACGGGGGAGGGCGATCCTTACGGGTCGCCCTTGTTGGTCGATGGGGGCGGCGACGCATTCCAAGATAGGTTCAGAAAGAACACGTCGTAGCCGAACGTCACGATTGAGCCGGCTATAGCGAAGGCGAAGAGCACCAAGGGCAAGCTCGGCCTGGCCGCCTGCCAGTTAAACGCTGCCCAGATCGCATAGGCGATGAAGGCACCCGCTACGATCAGTCGAAAGATGAGATGACGGAAGCGCTGTTCGCGGTCGACGGGCTTTGGCATCGCAGCCTTGGACGGTTTCTCGGCCGCAGCGGCAGCAGGCTTGGGCGTCTTCTGCTCGAGGCGGCTGATGAGCTCGTCCAGCTCGCCGAAACGGTCTTCGGGGTTCTTGGGCATGTGTCCTATCCCCAGCTGGGAGGCGGATCTTCCGTCCAGCACGGTAACAGGCGAGCCAGGCTCTCAACCACGGCCGGCGCCAATGGGGAGGCCGATCCTCCGGTCATCGACAATTTGTCAGAGTGCACATTTCCCGCAGGTACGCCCCGCATGGTTATCCGGTATGTATTGTCGTGCAGGTAGCCGCCGAAATCGAGCGCCGTACCGCCAAAACGATTAGGCAACGCGGGCGCTTTAGGTGTCACAGGCGGAAGTGTCGCTATCTGGTCGAGGGACTGTTGGATGCCCGGACATTCCCGCTCGTCGGCGAAACGCTCGAGGGTGCGACCATTAACTGATGCCCTAAGCCTAGCCACCCAGTGCGGGCGTCGGTTCCCCGCCTGACCTGTCCAGGTCCAGTTGAAGGCTACGGATAGCGAGATCGGGCGCATATCTTCGCGGGCCCAGATCTCCACTTGGGGCGGTGTAACGGGCAGCGGTTCTTCCGCTCCAGCCGCCACAAAGGCAGTAGCCCCGTCGGAGGGCGGGCCTACTGCGATCAGCGGGATGTATTCTTGCAATCGCACCAGCGGGTAAAGCGGGCGCTGGGGCTCTGTCTGGGCGCTCAACACGAGCGTTAGGGCAAGGGGCAGGATCATGACGCAACCTCGGCTCTTCAAAGAGTGAGGGGTGCGACCAAGTCGGTCAAGCGCGGGCTCGCGCCCAGGAGGTCACCATGACTGAGGAAGAGGCGAGGGAGATCGTGGAGCGGTATGAGGGCCTTCTTGCTCGAGTTGCTGGTCATAGCGCCCTGGACTGCGACCTTCCTCTCTATTTCGACGGCGCAGGCAATGTTCTCGTCAGCCAAACGGAGAGGATGACATGGCCATGTGTTCGCATCGTCCGCTCGGTCAGGGAAGTTTTCGCGAAAGGCTAGAACTTCAGAAGCGCGTCGATCTGTTGTCGCTTGGTGTGGCCGGCGTCTGTCACACCTAACGTCAACGCTTCTCCGAATGCGACCAGCGCCACCGACGCCTTGCCAGCTTGGCGTTTCACGAGGTCGAAATCGCTCATTCGCCATATCTGTGCGGCCTGTCGCATCTGCGCTTGGACATTCTTGGCCGCCTCAATGGAGATCGGCCCCTGATCACTCAGAGCCTCGCTTTTGATGCTTAGGCGCCACATAGCCGCTGGCTCATATAGCACCACGGCGTCGGGGAACTGGTCGTCCATGAGCCACAACCGGTGAGAGATGGTATCTCGCCCTGTTGAGGCGGCTTTGCAGCAGTCCATAATCTTGAAGAGCAGCGCTTTGTCGTCGGGAGTTAGGGCTTCGTTCGCCACTCTCTTCAGAGCTTTTGCCTGAGCTTGCGCACCGCTCAAGCCCTCAAAAATCGCAATCGACGCCCCGGGGTTTTTGCCAAGCAACTTTGTAAGGAGGTGGCTGACATGCGCCTCCATCAATGAATGCTCCGCAACAGCCTCCATTCCCGCGGCGAAAAAGACCATTCGCTTCAGCACCACCTGATCATTGGTGAGCTATGGTGAGACGTCGTCTGGATAGGCGCTAGACACGCTGTCACCCCCGTATGAGCGGCTAAGCTGCCTCGCTCGCAGAACTTCGTCACCCTGAACAGAATTCGAACAAGGCTCGCTCCGGCGGGCCTTTTTCTTTGCCCCAAGGCTCACTTCAGTCTGTCGTCGGCATAGCGAAAAAGAGTCGCTGCGCGAGGGCGCAGGGGCTCTTCCAGTTCCGATATTAGGTCTAGGCTTTAGACGAAGCAGCGCCACCCTAGCGCGGTCCAGGTGCAGCGCGACGCACAATCCTCATCCCAAGGGGAAAGCAGGCCTTCACAGACCGACGGGAACCCGTTCACTACGGGCCGCGCATGGACGCCGCTGCTGGCCGACAAGGCTGCGACGAACACCATAGCTGCCAATACTCTAGTCATTGGTCCCTCCCATTCTTATTGACCATCGTTATCTGTAGCTGCTGGCCGCACCCGATTCAAGCCACCAGCATCCTTAACGGCAATCCCATGCGGCCCGCTTCGGCGGGCCTTTTTCATGCCCGCAGCCCACCCCTAATCCCGGAGCCTCCCCATGTCCGACGCCCCCGTTGTGGGTTCGGCAGCCTTTGAGCTGCGTGCGAGCCGAAAGAAACTAGCGGAGGACATTCGAGCCTCCGAGCGCGATCTGAAGGCCTCCATGGGCCAGATTGAGCGCGATGCCGACAAGGGTGCAAAAAGCATCGGCGCCAGCATCGGCCGAATGGCTACCGTCGCCGTGACAGCCGTCACTGCCTTGGTCACGGTCCTCGGCATGGCCGCCGCCGGGGCGTTGGACCTCGGCTTGCAGGGCATGCGGATGGCCGACGACATGGCCAACACGGCACGGAAAATCGGGATTGGCACAGATGCGCTTCAGGAGTGGAGGCACGTGACTGAAAGAACGGGCGGCACCGCTCGTGATGCTGATCAGGCGCTGGACAAGTTCTCCCTCAAGCTAGCCCAAGCATCAGCGGGCGTGAAAAAGGATGCTGTCGACGCCTTCAACTTGATCCGCCTGAAGCCGGACCAACTCAAGTCGTTCTCGTCGGTAGAAGCCGCCCTAGGGGAGGTGATTGATCGTATCCGGTCGCTGAAATCTGAGGCCGACAGGATCGCAGCAATCGAAGCGCTGGGTCTCGGCGGTCTGAGCCCCGCCCTGAAGGTCGCGAGGAGGGTGCGCGACCTTGCGATGTTCAACTGCGCCCTGGACTCCAAGCTGCGGGCCTGTGACCTGGTTCGGCTCCAGGTTAGCGATGTGGTGCCTATAGTCAGGCTATCTTGGGTCGACATCGGGCGACATTGGATTGCTGTGCTCATGTCCGCAATGGGGCGTGAACCGAAGTTCGCTTAAGGGGGGGAGCGGACGTAGTCGCCTGCTCCCCAGCTCCGGTTTTGTTGACTATAGGATCGGCAGATACACGTCTGTGATGGCCTCATGCTCGGGCACATCAGGGAAAAAACTGATCCGCTTCGCGAACATCGGATAATCGCGCGGTTCTTCGCCACTTCCAACCAGCCAATGGCCGTAGAGCCAGGTCGCGGTCGCTCGAAGGTCATCACCGCCGCCGACCTGGCGCAACACTGCGCAGCGTCCCGCAGGAATGACGCCGGCGGTCACCCCCTCGGCATTTGGCGCAACGGGCTGGTCGGTCACTGCACACACATCTACCTGATCGAGCTCGGCGAGCGTGTCATGAGGGTTTGGGTGAGGCATCACGCCCGCAGCCCCCAGTTGCTGAGATTTCGGGTCGTGCCACGGCGATCAGCGCGGACACCATAGAGCTCAGGGGGGAACGCGTTCGGCTCGCGGGAATCACGGGTCCGGATATCGGCCAAACCTGTGAGCTACAGGGCGCTCCTACACGGTGTGGTGAACAGTCAGCCCAGCAATTGCGCGCTGCAATCGGAGGCGAGTTCGTGTTTTGTGACCATCTCGAAGTGAATGCAGCGGGCGTGAGGGTCGGGCGGTGCTGGTTGGCCATACCAGCGGTCCCGTCCGCGCCGGATCTCAACCTCAGCCGGTTCATGGTGCGATCGGGTTGGGCATGGACCACGCCCCAAAGCGAATACGCGGCCGATGAAGAATATGCCCGCCAAAGCCGACTGGGGCTTTGGAGCGATCAGTAGCTGATGGAGAGCTTGGTCGGCTATGGGGCGCGAGCCGAAGTTCGCTTAAAGGTGGATTGCGGAAGTGTAACTTGCAGCCAGAACGACAGCGTCTAGCTTAACCGTGAGAACGGCACTGGTCCGCCTCGTCGCTGGTCTGTTACCATGGCCGATAGAAATCTCGGTATGCTGCGATCCCTTCTACTAGGCTTCACGCTTCTTGTCGCCTCCTCCGCAGAGGCCATCGTCATCAGGCATGATGTCGACGACAGCAGGTATCGGATACCTGCGTCCGATTTTCCGGCGCTCGCGGACATGCCGTCCGAAGGTCACGGCGTACTGATTGCCCCCCGATGGGTGATTACAGCAGCTCACGCGGTCCCTCGAAGCGCTACCCTGAAAGACATTGAGATCGGCGGTGTGCCGAGAGAAGTACAAAAGGTCTTCATCCACTCTGGAGCGAAACAGCCGCCGCAGGGGATGATTGATCAGGCCCTTTCCACGGGCGATTGGATCCTTGCGGTCTTTTCCATTGCGTCGTCTAACGATATTGCGCTGATCAAGTTGACGCACGCCGTAACCGACGTTGAGCCAGTTCCTATCTACGATGGCGATGGCGAGGTTGGCAGCGTCGTCAAAATTATCGGGAAGGGTGCGACGGGAACGGGATTATCCGGCCACAGCCCGCAAGGTCCGAACCGGACAGCGCTGCGTCGTGCTTTCAACACCATAACCAGCGCCGATGATCGGTGGATTTGTTACGTCTTCGATGACCCTGCCAAGGCCCTGCCCCTTGAAGGCAAGACGGGCAGCGGCGATAGCGGCGGACCGGCGTTAATTGAAGAGGGCGGCGAGTGGAAGTTAGCGGGGCTGGCTTCGTGGGGGTTCATCTTTGGCGACGTCAAGACTACCAACCCGGGGCTCTATGGACAGTTGACCTGCAATGTTCGCCTCAGTCGTTACACCGACTGGATCAGGAGTGTGATGGCAGAGCCTTCCGATGCTGCAGGCATGTCTGCGCGGTGAACAGTTCTGTCAGCCCAGTGCGGTGACAGGACGTCCCAGCTATCACCATCCGAATGGTCGAACCGAGCAAATGGTTTCGGACCTGAAACCCGCCGAAGGTGACCGGACGGTGTGACGATCTACGCAAAGCACACGTCGGGAATGCGGATAACGAAATACCCGCAACGGGTGGCTAGCGGTCGCTCCACGAACCAGCCTGAATTGCCTCAATCAAGCTGGCCACAGTCAGGCTGCGATAAGTCCGTTTCCCTCGCCATTCGCGGAAATCGCGAAGGATATTGAAACCGGGGTCATAGCCCTCGCCCGGTGCGTAGCGGCGCAGGTCCATTCCGCTGAAATCGGTCCCGTAAGGCGCTCTTATCTCATCGATAGCATCAGCCAAATCTTCGCCGGAGAGCCCAAGATCGTAGTACAACTCGGTCGCCTCGGTGACGGCCTCACCCTCGGACATAGTAACGCCGCGCAACACGCCAACGACGTGTTCAAGAATGATTTCCCGGGCCTGTTCGCTCTGGGTCATGGGCGGAGGAGAGCATACCCCGCTAATGTCCGCCATGGGTCGAAAGCGGACCTTTGCAGACCGGTTAAACGTCCGCTTCCAGGCTCGGCACCAATGTCCGCTACTGGCGCTTAGTGGAAATCCCGCGACCCCGGCAGGATGCGCACGTCGCGCGGATGCCGGTGCGACGGGCGTCGCGGCGGTTGCGGATTAGCGACGACATTGGCGCGGGCGAGCTGGATGTCGGCTTCGTGGTCCTCTGACAGGCGGGACAGCTCGGCGCTGCGGTCGATGACGCGGCGGGCGACGACGTGGACCACGCCTTCGGGACTTTTCTCGACGACGCCTTCGACCTGCATCAGGCGGGCGCCCATGATCTCGCGTCGGTACTGGTCCAGCATCCGCGCCCACAGGACCACGTTGGTGATGCCGGTCTCGTCCTCCAGGGTGACGAAGACGGCGTTGCCCTTGCCGGGGCGCTGACGCACCAGAACGACACCGGCGACCTGCACGATGGAGCCGCCGCGTTTGGCTTCGGTTTCGGCGCAGCTCAGCACCCGGTCGGCGGCGAGAACGGGGCGCAGGATGGCCATGGGGTGGGCCTTCAACGACAGGCGGGCGGTCTGGTAGTCGGCGGCGACGTGTTCGCCCAGGGGCATCAGGGGTAGATGGGCGTCGGGCTCCGCACCCAGTTCGCGGGCGCCGCGCTCGCGCGCCTCGGCGGCGGCGAACAGGGGCAGGGGATCGTCGTCGGGCAGGCGTCGCACCGCCCACAGGGCCTCGCGCCGATCCTGTCCCAGGGAGCGGAAGGCGTCGGCGTCGGCCAGCTTGCGCATGGCGGCGGCGGGCAGTTCGGCGCGTCGGGCCAGGGTTTCGATATCGGCGAAGGGCGCCGCGGCTCGCGCCGCCGACAGGGCCCTGGCCCAATCCTCCCTGAAGCCGTCGATCTGGCGCAGGCCCAGACGCAGGATGGGCGCGCTCGCCGGCCCCTCCAGACTGTTGTCCCAGTCGCTGTGCGAGACGTCGATGGGGCGCACCTCGACCCTGCCGACCTCCTGCGCCTCGCGCACGATTTGGGCGGGGGCGTAGAAACCCATCGGCTGGCTGTTCAACAGGGCGCAGGCGAAGGCCGCCGGGTGGCGATGCTTGATCCACGAAGAGACATAGACCAGCCGAGCGAAACTGGCGGCGTGGCTTTCGGGGAAGCCGTAGGAGCCGAAGCCCTTGATCTGTTCGAAGCAGCGCCGCGCGAAGTCTGGATCATAGCCGCGCGCGATCATCCGCCCGACCATGCGGTCTTCGTAGGTGTGCAAGGTCCCGTCGCCCCGGAACGTGCCCATGGCTTTGCGCAGACCGTTGGCCTCGGCGTCCGTGAAGCGGGCGGCGACCATGGCGACCTTCATGGCCTGTTCCTGGAACAGGGGGACGCCTAGCGTCCGGTGCAGCACCTGCTTCAACTCGTCAGGCGGACCGTAGAGGCGACCGGGCGGTGGATAGTGAACCTCTTCCACGCCGTTGCGGCGACGCAGGTAGGGATGGACCATGTCGCCCTGGATCGGACCGGGACGCACGATGGCGACCTGGATCACCAGATCGTAGAACTCTCGCGGCTTCAGCCGCGGCAGCATGTTGATCTGGGCGCGGCTCTCGACCTGGAAGACGCCGATGGACTGGCCCCGGCACAGCATGTCGTAGACCTCGGGTTCCTCCGGCGGGACGGAGGCCAGGTCGTGCTCGACGCCCGAATGGGCCTTCATCAGGTCGAAGGCCTTACGGATGCTGGTCAGCATGCCCAGGGCCAGGACGTCGACCTTCATCAGGCCCAGGGCGTCGATGTCGTCCTTGTCCCATTCGATGAAGGTGCGGTCCGGCATGGCGGCGTTGCCTATGGGGACGGTTTCGTCCAATCGCCCCTGGGTCAGGACGAAGCCGCCGACGTGCTGGGACAGGTGGCGCGGAAAGCCCAGCAGGCGCGTCGCCATGCGCACGGCGCGATCGACCATGGGATTGGCGGCGTCCAGACCAGCCTGTTCGATCTGGCGGCCGCTGATCTCGGAGCCCCAACTGCCCCACTGGGTCGAGGCCAGGCGCGCGGTGACGTCCTCGGTCAGGCCCAGGATCTTGCCGACTTCGCGGATGGCGCTGCGGGGGCGATAGCGGATGACGGTGGCGGCGATGCCGGCGCGATGCCGCCCATAGCGCTCATAGACGTACTGGATGATCTCCTCGCGCCGCTCGTGCTCGAAGTCGACGTCGATGTCGGGCGGCTCGTCGCGGTTGGAGGACAGGAAGCGCTCGAACAGCAGGTCGTGGCAGGCGGGATCGACGCTGGTGATCCCCAGGACGTAGCAAACCGCCGAGTTGGCGGCTGATCCGCGCCCCTGGCACAGGATGCCCTTGTCCTCGGCCGTGCGGACGATGTCGTGGATGGTCAGGAAATAGGGGGCCAGGCTGCGATCGGCGATGAAGGCCAGCTCCTTCGCAAGCAGGGCCGTGACCTTGGGCGAAGCGCCGTCCGGATAACGGAGGAGCGTGCGGCGACGCACTAGTTCTTCCAGCCAGCCCTGAGGTGTTTCGCCCGGCGGCACGGGCTCCTCGGGGTATTCATACTTCAGATCGCTCAGATCGAAGGTCGCGCGTGACAGGAAGGCGGTCGTCTCGGCCACCGCCTCGGGCGCGTCTTTGAACAGACGCGTCATTTCGTCCACGGGCTTTAGCCAGCGTTCGGCGTTGGCCTCCAGCCGACGGCCGGCGGTCTCGATGGTCGCACCTTCGCGGATGCAGGTCAGGACGTCCTGCAGGTCGCGGTCATCGGGCGCGGCGTAGAGGACGTCATTGAGCGCCAGCAAGGGAATCTGGGCCCGCTCCGCCATGGCTTTGAGCCGGGCCAGCCGGCGTCGGTCGTCGCCGCGCCTGTGCAGGGCGGCGCCCAGCCAGACTGCGCCTGGCGTCGCCGAGTTCATACGGACCAGCACCTCATCCAGCCCTGTCAGCCGGTCCGATGGGACGAGGATCAGCAGCAGGCCTTCGGGATCAGCCAACAGGTCACGCAGGCCGATCTCGCACTCGCCCTTCTTCGCCCGACGGTTGCCCAGGGTCAGCAGACGCGTCAGTCGGCCCCAACCCGCCCGCGTCTCGGGATAGACGATGACGTCCGGCGTCCCATCGTTGAAGACCAGCCGCGTTCCGGTCAGCAGGCGAAAGTCCGCCGCACGGCGCTTCACCTCTTCGGACAGGGCCGGATCGTTCAGCGGGTCCTCGATGAAGGCGATCTCGCCGGGACTGCCGCCGTCGCGCACCTTGTCCGGTGGGGCTAGGCCTTCTGCCCGTAGCTCCTTCAGCGCGCTCCAGGCCCGCACCACGCCCGCCACGGTGTTGCGATCAGCCAGCCCCAGTCCGGCATGGCCGCGCAGGATCGCCGTCAGCACCAGGTCCTTGGGATGCGAGGCGCCGCGCAGGAAGGAGAAGTTGCTGGCCGTCGCCAGTTCGGCGTAGGCGCCGCAAGGGTCGAGCTTCCTCATGCGAACAGGCCGTGGATGAACCAGCGCGGTTCGGGCGTCTCGCCATAGAGGCCCTGGCGGAACAGCCAGAAACGGCGGCCGTCCCGGTCTTCGACCCGGTAATAGTCGCGGGTGCGCTGGTTCGGCGCGCGCCACCATTCGCCGCTGATCCGCTCGGGCCCTTCGGCGCGCGTCACCTCGTGCAGGACGCGGCGCCAGCGGAACTTCAGCGGATAGCCGTCGGGAACCTCGGCCAGGGTTTCGACCGGTTGCGGCGGGTCGAATATCTGCAGCGGCCGCAAAGGGGGATCGTCGGGGTCGAGGTCGGGCCAGGTCTCGTCGCCATGACGGGCGGCGGCCGGGACCAGTCGCGCCGCGCGTTCGGGAATGTGGGAGGCGAAGGGTTCGAAGCGCAGCACCGCCTCCGGTCCCAGGCGCGCGGTCAGCCGATCGACCAGGCGACTGAAGGCCTCCTCGCCGGGCGCCTCGCGCTCCAGCCCTTGCTGGGTCGGCGCCAGGACCTGGGTCCAGGGCACGGACATTCGCATCTGATCGAAGCCGAAGCCTGGGTCCAGCGGGGGGGCCAGCGCCGCCATCCGCTCTCTGAACAGCCGCAGGGTCGCGGGGGCGTCGCGGGTCGGACGGCCGGTGCGGACGACGATGCGGCGCGTCTCGCCGTCCACGCGATAGAAGCCGGCCTCGAAGGCGCGGCCGCCCAGGCCCGTCTGGTCCAGCTGGTCCATGGTCTCGATCAGCAGGTCGGACAGGACCCGCTCCACGTCCTCGGGCGCCGAGATCGGCTCGAAGAAGACGCGGTCGACGACCACGGGCGCGGGAGGCCGATGCGGGGTGATGCGCATGTCCTCGTCGCCTAGAACCCGCGCCAGTCGGGTGGGAAAGTCGGCGCCGAAGCGGGCGGCCAGGGGCGCGCGGGGCCGGTCGTCCAGATCGCCCAGCCGCTTCAGGCCCAGGCGACGCAGGGCCTCGTCCTCCTTGTCCGATAGCTCCAGGGCGGCGACCGGCAGGCGGCGCGCGGCGGCGCGGTCCTGCCCGGGCTCGAACCGGCCGCCGGGGCCGAAGCGGGCCAGGGCGCGAGCGACCTGGGGCGTTCCGGCCAGGGCGCACCGGATTTTGAGTCCGGCGCGTTCGGCCCGCGCCTGAACCGTCCGCATCAGGCCTGCTTCACCGCCGAACAGGTGGGCGCAGCCGGTCACGTCCAGCATCAGACCGTGCGGCGGGTCCAACGCGATCATGGGGCTGAAGCGGCCGAAATCCTCCAGCACCCGCGCCAAGAGGGCGTCATCGAGGTCCGGTCGATGGGCGACGACGCGTAAGGCGGGGGTCCGCGCTCTTGCATCGGCCAGGGCCAGGCCAGGGGTCAGTCCCGCTCGGGCCGCCGCCGGATCGACAGCCGCCAGCCGCAGCGCGCCCTTGATCTTCTCAGCCAGGACGATGGGTGACGCATCCTCAGGCGGCGCGCCGTCCCGCTGCTCCTGGCGCCGCAGCCGGTCGCTGGGCAGCCAGGGAAACCAGACCGCCAGATAGCGGCGCGGGCGGGCGGAAGGTTCGCTGTTCACGATCCCACTCCATGATCCAGGTTCCGGTCGCCCCGCCGCCGCGCCGCCGCAGCAGGGTCGCCGAAAAAGACGGCCGCCCCGGCGCCTCAACTTCCAGGGGGTCTGAAGCACAGGACGCCACCGACCAGCGGGTCTCGGCCGCGCTGGGGCAGGGCAGGGCGCCTGCCCGCGCCAGGAACAGGGTCACGCCGCCCGTCTCGGCCGCCAGAGCCAGTCGCCGGCTGGCCGTCAGGCTGAAGGCCTTGGCCTCGCCCCAGGCGCTCAGCAGCACCGCGCCCACGGCAGGACTGCGCAGGGCTTCTTCGCCGACGGCCAACAGGGTTTGCACGTCGCGCGTCCTCACCAGCAGCAGGTCGCGCGGCGACAGGCCCATCTCATGCAGACCCGGACCGTGCGGCCGCCCTGCCTCCTGGGCCATCATCTCATGCAGGCCCCAGACGATGGGCCGTCCCGCCGCCGCCCGCAGCGCCATGCCCAGACCGAAGGCGTTGACCGCCACGGCGTCGGCAGGGGCGGCGGCGTAGAGATCATGCAGAACGCCCGTGGCCAACGGCGCAAAGGCGTCGTCGCTTCCTGCGCGCACGTCTGCGCTGGCGCGACGACCGCCGGCCCGATCCAGGGCCTCCAGGCGAGTCTTCAGTACCGCTAGAGCGTCAGATTGTGAACAAGTGTTCCTCATTTGTTCTATATGCGCGCCAACCCCCTGGGGGAGTCAAGCGAGGCGGGAGGCAAGGCTTAATACGGTCACCGACAATGACCGATTCTGGCGTTTGGTTGGCCTCACTCCCCACTTCGACGTCGTGCAAACGCGGGCGTGTTTGAAGCCTCCAGCCGAACGCCTGCCCCAATCGTGTCGTCAGCGGGCAAAAAAACCACCCCCAAGTTTTGAAGCACTGTGACCAACAGGTTGGCGTTTGCGCGGTTGATCGGCGCGAAGTCGTTCGTCGCTTCGGCGCGCTTGATGGTGTTGACGGCCAGCCCTGTGCGCTCCGACAGGTCCAGGACCGACAGATTCAGAAGGCCTCGGGCGCCGCGCAACTGGGCGCCTGTGGGGTGGTTGGGAGAGCGCGCTCGAGGTGTCTTCATAGTTAAATTTGACTCTTTAGACTCATTTTGAATTTATGAACTCATTATCAACGTGGAGTCTTATCTGTCCATGAAGAACCAATTCGAATTGAATTGTCCCATTCATGGGGCGCAGTTGAAGCGCGCGAAATGTCGGCGCTGCAACGCCCTCTATATGAGCGCCTACATGCGCCAGCGACGTCGCCGCGATCCGGTGGCGGCCTTGCTGGAGCGGGCGCGGGAAAGGGCGGCGCGCCTAGGCCTGCCGTTCAATCTGCACCGTCGCGATGTGGTGGTGCCGCCGGTTTGCCCTGTGCTCGGTGTGCCGCTGGCGGCAGGTTCCGAACGGTCGAGCGGATCGCCCTCGCTGGACCGCATCAGGCCTGCCCAAGGCTATGTGCGCGGGAATGTTCGCGTGATCAGCGACCGGGCCAATCGCCTCAAGGGCGCCTGTACGCAGGAGCAGGCCAAGGAGCGCGCTCAGTCGGCGCCCCCGCTGCGTCGGCCTGACCTAGAAAAGATCGCGGCCTATATCGAACGGGAGGAGCTTCTGGCGGAGGTGCGCCGGAAGGCCGCGCAAGGCGGTCGTGCAGGAGCCGAATGGGAGAAGGTGGCGATCTTTCTGGACAAGGCCTTCGTAGCTGCGGACTGGCTGCGGAAAGATCAGAACACGTGATTTGTTGATGTGCGCATATCATTCCTTAACAAAAACAACAAGATAAGTGATTTTTCTTGTTGCAATCGGAACGCTGTTCGATATATATGAACGGCGACGACAAATGACGCCCGCCGGGGTGTCTGTCCCGGTATCCCGCCGGTCGCCTCTAGCGATTGTCGTCTTTGACGATCGAGTTCGCTGTTTTGTCCCATGTAGAGCGTTATCTTCACGACCGCAGGTTTGACGCCATCACGTCTTCGACCCCGCTTCGCCTGACTGTGGCGGCGCGTCTCGCCTTTCCTGACGGCTCCGTCTCGGTGCGCACCTTGCGGTTGGAGGCCAGCCGGGGGCGCCTGGTCATCGAGCGGATCGGCAACAAGGATTTCACCACTCTGGCCGCCATCGAAGCGATGAGGGAACTGTGCCGCGTCCCGCCCAACCCCCGCGCCTCTATCTGCGCGAACGAAAGGGCCGAGAGGCCCGCTATGTCATCCTCGACCGTGGACGTGAAATCGGCACGGGCTTTGGCGAGTCGGACCAGCGAGGCGCTGAAGAAGCGTTCGGCCGCTATCTAGCCGACAAGCACCGGCCTGATTTCGGCGATGGCCACCCGTCCAAGGTCGCCGTCGCCGACGCGCTGACCTATTATCTGGAATCTCTGCGGGACGATCATTCCGGTCCGGAGCCCTATCATGTCGACCGTCTGCTGGAGGGGTTGGGAGACCTGACCTGCGACGCGATCAACATCGACGTCTGCCGCACGTATGTGAAGGCGAGAACCAGCGGCGCCCATGGGCGCAGGCCGGTAGTGGAGGCCACCGCCCGGCGTGAACTCGAGACCTTGGCGGCCGCGCTGAACCTGCTCCATCGGCACGGAAAACTGGATCGGCCGATCCCGATCGCCAAGCCGGACGCGGGACAGCCCAATGAGCGCTGGCTTACGCGGATGGAAGCGGCGCGACTTCTACGCGGGGCGTTGGGGTATGAGGCTGTCGGTGTTGACGACCAGGGCGGCGTCAAAGGGTGGCGCCGTGTCGCCGAGCCCAACTATCATGTGGCCCGTTTCATCCTGATCGCGCTCTATACGGCGACGCGCCATTCGGCCGTGCTGGCCTTGCGCTGGAGGCGGAACCCGGCGGCGGGTTCGGTCGATCTGGTCACGGAAACCATCCATCGTCGGGGCACGGCGGAGCGGGAAACGCGGAAGCGTAGGCCGCCCTGTCCGATCCCGCATCGGTTGATGCCGCACCTACGGCGGTGGCGCCGGCTGACGATCCACGGCCCCTGCGAATACGATGGAGAGATCATCCAGCGTCAGCGCAGCGGCTTTGAAAGCGCCAAGGAGCGGGCGGGTCTGGGAGCGGACGTGACGCCGCACACGCTGAAGCACACCTGCATCACCTGGCTGCTTCAGAAGGGGGTGCCGACCTGGCAGGTCGCGGGCTTCACCGGCACCAGCGAGGGGCTGATCAGTAGGGTCTATGGGCACCATAGCCCGAACTACATGGAGGAGGCGCGCTCAGCGATTGGTCGGCGATGACCTGGGCGGGGAGCATTTCATGGGCGTTTCCTGGGCGGCGCACTCTCCCGAAGGGGGAGCAGTTCCAAAAAACCTAGGAAAGAGAATGGTGGACGCGACAGGGATTGAACCTGTGACCCCTACGATGTCAACGTAGTGCTCTCCCGCTGAGCTACGCGTCCGCCTGTTCTGCGGCCCGGCCGACTGATGTGTCGGTGGGCGGGAAGGCGGCGTCTATAACCCGCAGTTTGCGGGGCCTGCAAGGGGCTTTGACGCCTTTCTTCGACTTTTCTTTTGGTTAGGCCGCGATCATGCGCTCGACCTCGTTCACCAGGTCGCGCAGGTGGACGGGTTTGGACAGAACCTTGGCCTGGGGCGAGGCCTGGGCGGCGCTGAGGGCGACGGCGGCGAAGCCGGTGATGAACATGATGCGCAGGCCCGGCTGGCGGGCGGCGGCGACGCGGGCGACCTCGATCCCGTCGGCGCCCGGCATGACGATGTCGGTCAGCAACAGATCGTAGGGGCCCTGGTCGAGGGCGTCGATGGCGTCGTCGCCGTTCTCGCAGGCCACGACCTCATGATCGGCTCGCTCCAGGGCGCGGGTCAGGAAGCCGCGAAGAGAATTGTCGTCTTCGGCCAGAAGAATGCGCGCCATGATCGTATCGAAACCGTTGGGGAATTGGCGGCCAACCTAGGCCTAGCCGGGTAAACCGGCGATGAAGACGAGCGGGGGCGCGGCGGCGTCGGGACGCGCCTTTCGCTGCGAAGCAGGCTATGGCGAAGGCATGGATGCGCCTCAGCCGCCCTTCTGGATCGTTCCGGCGGACGCCGGGCGGGCGACGCCCCTGGTGTTCGCTTCGCCGCATTCGGGCGACCTCTATCCCGACGACATGGGGGCGACGGCCTCCGTGCGCGCGGTTCGCAGCGCCGAAGACGCGGCGGTCGATCAGTTGATCGACTGCGCGCCGGGGGAGGGGGCGGGCCTGATCGCTGCGCGTATCGGTCGGGCCTATGTCGATCTGAACCGGGCGCCGGACGAGTGGGATCCAGCCCTGATCGTCGATGCGGTCGCGTCGCGCGTCAGCGCCAAGGCCCAGGCCGGCTATGGCGTGCTGGCGCGGTTGGCGGGCGATGGGACGCCTCTTTATGGGCGACGGCTGACGCGGAGCGAGGCGGAGGCGCGGGTGGCGCGGGTGCACGCCCCCTATCACGCGGCCCTGGCGGAGATGATGCAGGCGGCGCGGGCGCGGTCCGGGCGGGCGGTGTTGATCGACTGGCATTCCATGCCTGCGCGGGCGACGAACGGGGCGGTGGACGTGGTGCTGGGCGACCGGCACGGGACCAGTTGCGAGGCGCTGCTGACGCGACGTCTGCGGCGCTTGTTCGAGGCGCAAGGGCTGACGGTGGGGCTGAACCGGCCCTATGCGGGCGGCTATGCGACCCAGATCTGGGGGCGGCCGGACGAGGGCTTTCAGGCGGTTCAGGTGGAGCTGAGCCGGGGACTGTACTGGGATGAGGCGGCCTGGGCGCCGTCGCCGGGGTGGAAGCGCTGCCGCTCAGCCCTGCGGCGGGTGATCGCCGAGCTTTGCGCCGACCAGCGCGCTTGAGCGGCGCTCGAGACGAAAAAAGAGCCGCGCCAAACGGCGCGGCTTTGGAAAGTCTATAGGGAGGAAACGCCCAGGAAGGGCAAGACGCTCGAAAGCGTCGAAAGCCAAGTTAGTTTGCAGCGCACAAAAATACAAGTCCCGATTCAATCATATACAATCACGGGGTGTTACGAAGTTCGACGCTCAATCCCATGATCCTGAAATACGGGCGCGCTTCGTTGATTTCGCAGTTGCGAGATGATCAGCCCCGCTCCAGCAGGCGGCGAGCCTGTCGAATGGCGCCGGCGGCGGGCGAGGCCAGCTGCCGCCAGGCCAGGAGGGCGAACACCGACACCGCTCCCAACATCAGCCATAGCGGCCCGAACAGCCAGGCGGCGGCGGCCAGGGCGAAATAATAGCCGCGAACGCCCTGGTTGAAGTTGGTCAGGGCGGGGTTGAGCACCCGCGCCACGGCGCGGCCATAGGCGACGCGGTCGGCTTCCTCGTGGATTTCCGGCGCGGCGCCGATCAGGGCGACGGTGTAGTTCAACTGACGCAGCGACCAGATGAAGTCGAGGAAGCCGCGCGCCAGGCACAGTAGCACCAGGGCCAGCTTGGCCTCCATCAGGCGCGGCGTGACGGGCTCGGCGCCGACGGCGGCGAAACCGCGTATGGCCGCTTCGCCCCCGAACAGCACCCCGGCCACGGCGGCGATCAACAGCAGATTGGTCGAGGCGAAGAAGGAGCCGGAGTTGATCGAATGGCCCATCAGCTGGCTGTCGATCAGCCGCATCTCGCGGTGGGTCATGGCGCGCATCCAGGCGTCGCGCACCGCCAGCATGTCCATGTTGAGCGAACCGCTGCGCCGCGCCACCAGGCGGATCAGCGGGCCGTAGCCCAGCCAGGCGACGACAAAGACGAACAGGGCGATCCAATCAAACAGACTCATGCCTGATTGACGCCACGTCGGCCGCCGCAAGGCAAGCGTGATCGCCGCGACGCTTGCCGTAAAGCCGCGCAAAGCTTATCACGCGCGTCAATTCTCCCCGTTCGCACCTGCAACAAGAGCGTATCATGAATATCGACGCCATCCCGGTCGGCCCCAACGCGCCGTGGGACATCAACGTCATCATCGAGATCCCGCAGGGCGGCCTGCCGGTGAAGTATGAAATGGACAAGGAATCGGGCGCCCTGTTCGTCGACCGCTTCCTGCACACCGCCATGTACTATCCGGGCAACTACGGCTTCGTGCCGCACACCCTGTCGGACGACGGCGATCCCTGCGACGTGATCGTGCTGAACCCGACGCCGGTGGTGCCGGGCTGCGTCATCCGTTCGCGTCCGATCGGCGTGCTGAAGATGGTCGATGAAGCCGGCGGCGACGAAAAGATCCTGGCCGTGCCGGTCGATAAGCTGAACCCCTATTACACCGAGGTCTCCAGCTACCGTCAGCTGCCCGCCATCCTGATCGAGCAGATCGAGCACTTCTTCACCCGCTACAAGGATCTGGAGAAGGGCAAGTCGGTTACGGTCAAGGGCTGGGGCGACGCTGGCGAGGCCGCCGAGCTGATCGCCGCCGGCATGGCCGCCCACCAGGCCAAGCTGGCCGCCAAGGGCGACGTCGCCACCTGATTGGCGTCTGCATCTGAATATGAAGAGGCCCCGCTGGTTCGACCGGCGGGGCCTTTTTTTGGGACTGTTACTTGCTTCCTCTCCGCCGTCGTTCTCGGGTCAAGCCCGAGAATGACGGCAGGATAGGGAGGGGGGAAGGAGGCGTGGCTACTTCGCCCGGAACGCCGCGATCGCCTCGACGGTCTGGCGCACCTTAGCCTCGATGCCGGCCCAGTCCTTCGCCTGAATGGCGGCCTCGGTAATCAGCTTGGACCCCATTCCGGTCGCCACGATGCCGGCGCCGAACCATTTTGCGATGGAGGCTTCATCCGGGTCGACGCCCCCGGTCGGCATGATCTTGCTCCAGGGCATGGGGCCCAGCACCGCCTTGACGAAGTCCGGTCCGCCGACGGATGCGCCGGGGAACAGCTTGACGATCTCGCAGCCCAACTCCTGCGCCTCGGAGATGTCGCGCACCGAGCCGCAGCCGGGCGAATAGGCCACCTGGCGACGGTTGCAGACGCGGGCGACCTCTGGGACCAGGCAGGGGCTGATGACGAAGCGCGCGCCCGACGCCAGGTAGAGGGCCGCCGTCGGCGCATCCAGGATCGAGCCCACGCCCATGATGATGTCGGGGTCGGTGCGCGCGAACTCCTTCGACAGGGCGGTGAAGGTCTCCCAGGCGAAGTCGCCGCGATTGGTGAACTCGATCGCCTTGGCGCCGCCGCGCGCGCAGGCCCGGATCACCTCGACGCAGACCTCGAAATCGGGGTGATAGAAGACCGGCACCACGCCCTGGGTTTCAAGGGCGGTGAGCACGCTGAGGCGGTCGTGGCGCATGGGGTCTCCTTCGCAAGTCTGACGGCCGCAGATCGACGGTCGTCGCCCTTGGCGTCAAGGGCGGCGGGGATCAATCCTGGTAAGCGCCGCTATTCGGCGGTCGCCAGCTCCACCAGCCGCTTCACCATGGCGCTGTCCGCATCGGCCAGAGGGTCCAGCACGGTGAAGTGGTCGGCCCCCTCGACGATCTCGACATGGGTGTCGGCGCCCTTGCCGCCCCAGGCGGCGGCCATTTCGCGGCTTTGGCGGACGAACTCATTGCTTTCGTCGCCGCCCACCCAGCAGTCCAGGGCGGTGCCGCCGGGCGTCGCGCCGTTCGGCGCGGGCCAGTGGATCGGCGACAGGGCGCGCGCGACCGGCGTATCCAGCTTCAGCGCCTCGTTCAGCGAGGTGTGGACCAGCGGCTCCAGGTCGAACACGCCCGAGATCGCCAGCGCCGCCCGCGCCCGACCCTCGGACAGCATGCCCGCCGCCATATGGCCGCCGACCGAATGGCCGAACACCAGCGGCCGTTTGCCGGTGCGCGCGCGGACGAACTCCGTCGCCTCGCGCATCTGGCCGATGATCTTGCCGACCGTGACGGCGGGCGCCAGGTCGTAGCCGGGGACGACGACGCTGATCCCATGCTCCAGCAGGGCGGGCGCCACCCAGGCGAACCAGCCGCGGTCCAGCGCCTGCCAGTAGCCGCCGTGCATGAAGACGGCGACGGGCGCGCCCGCGCCCGCGTCGAACCACTCCATCTTCTGCCGTTCGGACGGGCCGTATTCGATCGTCTCGGGCCGCCGGGCGTCGATCACCCGCAGCGAGTCCTTGCGCCAGCGATCCAGAATGGCGGGGTGGCCCGGCACGCGGGCGCGGTTGTTATAGGCCGCCTCATAGGCCGCGGCCCGTTCCATCTGCGTCGCCTCGGGCGACAAAGCCTTACCCATGTCGTCTCCATCCGCTAGAGACCTCCGCTTGAACGGGAGGCTTGAAGGCCATGATGACCGCCATTTTCGTCTTCATCAAATGCGAGTTGGGCTACGCCAACGATGTTGCGGCCGATCTGGTCGATAATGTCGAGAATGTGAGCGAGGTCTATTCGACGTCGGGCCAGCATGACCTGCTGGCCAAGTTCCAGCTGCCCAAGGACGCCGACATCGGCACCTTCGTGACCAAGCAGGTCCAGACGCGCCCGCACATCCGCGACACCTTCACCGTCATCACCTTCTCGCCCTTCCTGCCCTCGAAGAAGTAGGGTTCCGTTTTCAAAAAGGACCGGCTAGCGTCCTTCCCAAGCAAGAACGCGAGGGAGGGCGGCCATGGCCGATCTGGAGACGTTCCGCGCGCAGACGCGCGCCTGGCTGGAGGCGAACTGCCCGCCGGAGTGTCGCGGCGCGCCGCCGCTTGAGGCGGATATGGTCTGGGGCGGGCGCAACGCCGTCTTTCCGACCCCAGCGCACAAGGTCTGGCTGGAGCGCATGGCCGAACGCGGCTGGACCGCGCCGGAATGGCCGAGCGAATACGGCGGCGGCGGGCTGAGCCGCGAAGAGGCCAAGGTGCTGGCCGCCGAGCTGCGCCGCATCAAGGCCCATCCGGCGCTCTACAGTTTCGGCGTCTGGATGCTGGGGCCGGCCCTGCTGGCCTTCGGCACCGAGGAACAGAAACAGCGCTTCCTGCCGCCCATCGTGCGCGGCGAGATCCGCTGGTGTCAGGGCTATTCCGAACCGGGCGCCGGGTCCGACCTCGCCTCCGTCCAGACCCGCGCCGTGGATCAGGGCGACCACTGGATCGTCAACGGCCAGAAGATCTGGACCTCCTACGCCGACAAGGCCGACTGGATCTTCTGCCTGGTCCGCACCGACCCGGAGGCGCCCAAGCATCTGGGCATCAGCTTCGTGCTGTTCGACATGGCGACGCCGGGCGTGACGACACGGCCCATCACACTGATCAGCGGCAAGTCGCCCTTCTGCGAGACCTTCTTCGACGACGTGCGGGTCGAGAAGGAGAACCTGATCGGCGCGCTGAACCGCGGCTGGGACGTGGCCAAGGCCCTGCTGGCGCATGAGCGGACCATGATCGGCGCCATGGGCGACACTGGCGTCGGCCGCCCGCTGGGACAGGTCGCGGCCGATAATCTGGGGCTGGACGAGGCCGGGCGGCTGGACGAGCCGCTGCTGCGCGCCCGCATCGCCGATTACGACATCGACGCCGCCGCCTTCCGTCTGGCGATGGAGCGGGCGGGCGATCAGATGAAGGCGAAGCAGGCCCATCCGGCCATCGCCTCCATGCTGAAATACTACGGCTCGGAGCTGAACAAGCGCCGCCACGAACTGGCCATGGCGGCGGGCGGATCGGAGGCGCTGGAATGGGAAGGCGACCGCTCGAACGACGGCCAGGCCGCCCGCGACTGGCTGCGCACCAAGGCTAACTCCATCGAGGGCGGCACCAGCGAAGTCCAGCTCAACATCATCGCCAAACACCTGCTGCAACTGCCGGGAGCCTGAGCCCATGCCCCTGATCCTGACCGAAGAGCAGACCCTGCTTCAGGACGCCGCCGACGGCTTCCTGAAAGAACACGCGCCCATCGCCCACTTGCGCCAGTTGCGCGACAGCCGCGACCCCGACGGCGTCTCGCGCGACCTATGGCGGGCGTTCGGCGAGATGGGCTTTTCCGGCGTCGTCATCCCTGAGGAAGACGGCGGATCGGGCCTCGGCGCCGTCGAGGCGGGCGTCATCGCCGAAAGTCTGGGCCGCACCCTGACGCCGTCGCCCTTCATGGGTTCGTCCGTGCTGGCGGCGACGGTGCTGAAGACGGCGGGATCAGAGACGCAGAAGCAGTGGCTGGGCCGGATCGCGGCGGGCGAGGCCATCCTCAGTCTCGCCGTCGACGAAGGGCCCAAACACGCCCCGGCGAAGATCGCTGCGCGCGCCGAACGCTCCGGCAACGGCTTCAAGCTGAACGGCGCCAAGGGCTTCGTGCTGGACGGCCATGTCGCCGACGCCCTGATCCTCGCGGCGCAGACGGATGAGGGCCTGACCCTGTTCCTGATCGATCCGGCGACGTCGGGCGTGACGGTCGAGCGCACCGTCATGGTCGACGCCCACAACGCCGCCCGCGTGACCCTGAGCGAGGTTCAGGTCGACGCCGACGCCGTTATCGGCGCTGTAGGCGAGGGACAGGGGCCGCTGGACGCCGCCTTGACGCTGGGCCGCGCCTGCGCTGCTTCGTCGCTGGTTGGGGCAGGCGATCAGGCGTTCAAGACCACCCTCGACTATCTGAAAACCCGCAAGCAATTCGGCAAGCTTATCGGCGAGTTTCAGGCTCTCCAGCACCGCGCCGCCCACCTGTTCACTGAGCTGGAACTGGCCAAGGCGGCCACGCTGGCCGCGCTTCAGGCCATCGACGAGGGCCGCCCCGACGCCGAACAGGCCGCCGGCATCGCCAAGGCCAAGGCGGGCCGCGTCGCCGAACTGGCGGTGCAGGAGGCGGTCCAGATGCACGGCGGCGTCGGCATGACAGACGAGTTCGACGTCGGCCTGTTCATGAAGCGCGTCCGCGTCCTGAACGAGCTGCTCGGCGACGCCCACTTCTACGCCGAACGCCTGGCCCGCGCGCAAGGATTCTGACGCTTCTCGTTTGATCCAGGGCAAAGCCGTGCGGCTCGGGGTGACGGTTGGGCGAGGATCGCTTACACCTCCCGGCAAGGGAGAAACGACATGACGCGATCCAACGCGCCTGCCTATCAGACAGGCTTCGCCAACCACTTCGCCACCGAGGCGGTGGACGGCGCCCTGCCGGTCGGCCGCAACTCGCCGCAGCGCCCGGCGCTGGGCCTCTATGCCGAACAGCTGTCGGGCGCGGCCTTCACCGCTCCGCGCGACCACAATCTGCGCAGCTGGCTGTATCGCCTGCGGCCCTCGGCCCAGCACGGGCCGTATCAGCCGTTCGCGCAAGGCCGCGTGCGCTCCGGCCCTTTCACCGAGACGCCGCCCAATCCCAACCGGATGCGTTGGGATCCCCTGCCCATGCCGGACCAGCCGACCGACTGGGTCGAGGGGCTGACCACCTACGGCGGCAACGGTTGCGCCGATTCCGGCACGGGGGTGGGCGTCCACCTCTATGTCGCCAACCGCTCGATGGTCGACCGCGTCTTCTATTCCGCCGACGGCGAACTGCTGATCGTGCCGCAGCACGGGACGCAGCGTTTCGTCACCGAGATGGGGGTGATCGAGGCGGCGCCGGGCCACATCCTCGTCATCCCGCGCGGTGTCCGCTTCCGCGTCGAGGTGGACGGAGAGGCGCGCGGCTATGTCTGCGAGAACTACGGCGCGCCCTTCCGCCTGCCGGACCTCGGCCCCATCGGCTCCAACGGTCTGGCCAATCCGCGCGATTTCGAGACGCCGGTCGCCGCCTTCGAGGATGTGGATCGCTCGACTGAGTGCGTTCAGAAATACGGCGGCCAGCTGTGGGCCACGACCTTCGACCACAGCCCGCTGGACGTGGTGGCCTGGCACGGCAACTACGCCCCCTATCGCTATGATACGGCGCGGTTCAACACCATCGGCACGGTCAGCTACGACCACCCGGACCCGTCGATCTTCACCGTCCTGACCTCGCCCAGCGACACGCCCGGCACGGCCAACTGCGACTTCGTCATCTTCCCGCCGCGCTGGATGGTGGCCGAGGACACCTTCCGTCCGCCGTGGTTCCACCGCAACGTCATGAGCGAGTTCATGGGGCTGATCTTCGGCGAGTACGACGCCAAGGCGGGCGGCTTCGCCCCCGGCGGGGCCAGCCTGCACAACCGTATGAGCGGCCACGGACCGGATCAGGCCAGCTGGGACGGCGCGACCAAGGCGGACCTCAAACCGCACAAGATCGAGAACACCCTGGCCTTCATGTTCGAGACGCGGATGCCGATCCGCACCACGGCCTGGGCGGAACAGACGCCGTTGATGCAGCTGGACTACGACGACTGCTGGACCGGCTTCGAGAAGGGCAAGGTCTGACCGCCTTCAAAGCGATATGAAAAGGGCCCCGCCGCGATCGCGACGGGGCCCTTGTTCTGTGCGAGGTCTGCTTAGGACTTCGGCGGGGTGTTCGAGGTGGTCATGCCGCCGTCGCGATTGCCGGCCTCAGCCTTGATGGCGTCGGCCTTTTCATCGGCCTTCTTCTCCACGGCGTCCGCCTGAGCGTTCAGGGCGTCGGCCTGGGCTGCGGTCGGGGCGGCGTCGGCCTGGTTCTCAAGCTGGGTCGCCGTCACATCGGCCTGAGCCTCGACGGCGTCGGCGCGGGCGTCGGCTTCCTTTTCGGCCGGGTTCTGGCAGGCGGCCAGGCCGGTCAGGGCGGCGATGGAGACGGCGGCGAGAACGAGTTTGCGCATGATGGTGCTCCAGATGGTTGAGCCTTGGAAACTCGCTGGATCACATTCGGTTCACGCACCTGTGATCACATTTTCAGCCCGCCTCGGCGAAGGCCACGCGCGCGGCGCCCAGCAAGGCGGCGTGTTTATGCAGGATCACCTTGGTCGGAATGGCGGCCATATAGTCCTGGAACCGACCCTTGCGCTCGAACCGTCGACGGAAGGGGCTGGCCTGGATGAAGGGCAGGATGCGCGGGACGATCCCGCCGGCGATATAGACTCCGCCGCGCGCCCCGGTGGTCAGGGCGATGTCCCCGGCGACAGCCCCCAGCATGGCGCAGAAACGGGCCAGGGTGGCGCCGCAGGGGCTGGTCGGATCCTCCAGCGCCTGGGCGGTGATCTGGGCGGGATCGTCGATATGGGTCTCGCGTCCGTCGATCTCGGCCAGGGCGCGGTGCAGGTTCAGCAGGCCCGGCCCGCAGATCAGCCGTTCGATCGAGACGCGGTCGTAGCGGCGACGCAGGATGCGCAGGACTTCGTCCTCGACTTCGTCGCCTGGCGCGAAACAGGCGTGGCCGCCCTCGCTGGGCAGGGCCATCTCGCGGCCGTGGGCGTCGCGCGCCAGGGCGGAGACGCCGAAGCCCGTGCCCGGCCCGACCAGGGCGATGGCGGCGTGGGGATCGCCCTGGGCCGGGCCGCCCAGGGACGCCAGTTCGTCTTCGGGCACGACCGGCGCGCCCCAGGCCAGGGCCTCGAAATCGTTGATCAGCCGGATCGGGTTCAGCCCCAGCGTCTGAAGTTCGCCCTCCGACACGCGCCAGGGCGAGTTGGTCAGGTCGATGGCGCCGTCCGTCACCGGCCCCGCCACGGCGATGACGCCGCCCGTCGGCTTGACCGGACAGCCGTCGAGATAGGCCTTCACGCCGTCCAGAAAGGTCGGGTGGGTCTCGGCGGGGAAGCCCTCGAAATGCTGCAGCCGGGGGCGACCGTCGACCATGCGGGCTAGGGCGAAGCGAGCGTTTGTGCCGCCGACGTCGCCGACCAGAAGCAGGGGATCGGTCATGCGGCTCTCCTTCAGGCGTCCACGGCGCGATCGACCAGGTTGGGATCGGGCGGGCCGTCGACGTGGCCGTTCGCGCCGATGGGGGCGACGAAACAGACGCTGGCCCCTTCCTCCGCCGTCGACACAGCCTGACGGAAGGCGCCGAACAGCTCACGGCCATAGCCCCAGGACGAACCCTCGGCATGGGCGCGCGAGCGCGTCGCCGCCGGGCGCGCGCCCAGGTCGCCGACCCCGACCGTGGTCAGCACACCGGCCTCCGGGTCCAGCCGGATCAGGTCGCCGTCGCGCACGTGGGCCAGGGGGCCGCCTGCTAAGGCTTCGGGGCTGACGTGAATGGCGGCGGGCGTCTTGCCGCTGGCGCCCGACATGCGGCCGTCGGTGACGAAGGCGACTTTGAAGCCCTTGTCCTGCAGCACGCTGAGCGCCGGCGACAGGCTGTGCAGTTCGGGCATCCCATTGGCGCGCGGTCCTTGGAAGCGCAGCACCACCACGACATCGCGGTTCAGCTTGCCGTCCTTGAAGGCTTGAAGCGCGTCTTCCTGGGTTTCGAACACGGCGGCGGGGGCCTCGACGATGCGGTTCTCAGGCTTCACGGCCGAGATCTTGATGACCGCCCGTCCCAGATCGCCCTGCACCAGCCGCAGACCCCCCTCGCGGTCGAACGGGTCCGAGGCGGGGCGCAGGATGCTGAGGTCCAGACTCTCCTTCACCGTGTCGCGCCAGACCAGTGCGCCGTCCTCCAGCCGGGGCTCCTTGAAATAAGGCTCCAGCCCTTGGCCCATGATGGTGGTCACGTCGGCGTGCAGGTTGCCCGCCTCAACCAATTCGCGGGTGACGAAGGCGACCCCGCCCGCCGCCTGGAAGGCGTTCACATCGGCCGAACCGTTCGGATAGACCCGCGCCAGCAGCGGCGTGACCGAGGACAACTGGTCCATGTCGGTCCAGTTGATCAGCACCCCCGCCGCGCGCGCCATGGCGACCAGATGGATGGCGTGATTGGTCGAGCCGCCGGTGGCCAGCAGGGCGACGATCATGTTGACGATGGTCTTCTCCGACACGACGTCGGCCATGCGTCCGCGCCCCTCGCGCGCCAGCTCGATCGCCCGCCTGGCCGCCGCCGCCGTCAGGGCGTCGCGCAGGCCGGTGTCGGGGTGAACGAAAGCGGTCGAGGGCAGGTGCAGCCCGGCGACCTCCATCATCATCTGGTTGGAATTGGCCGTGCCGTAGAAGGTGCAGGTGCCGGGCGAGTGATAGCTGGCGATCTCGCTCTTCAGCAGTTCAGCGCGACCGATCAGCCCCTGGGCGTATTCGGCGCGGACGCGGGCCTTCTCGGCGTTGGGAAGACCGCTGGGCATCGGTCCGGCCGGGGCGAAGACGACGGGCAGGTGTCCGAACGCCAGCGCTCCCATGAACAGCCCCGGCACGATCTTGTCGCACACCCCCAGCATCAGGGCGGCGTCGAAGGCGTCGTGGGTCAGGGCCACCCCTGTCGACATGGCGATGACGTCGCGGCTGAACAGGCTCAGCTCCATGCCGGGGCGGCCTTGGGTGACGCCGTCGCACATGGCCGGGGTTCCGCCCGCCACCTGCGCCGTGGCTCCGACCTCGCGTGCGGCCTTGCGGATGATCTCCGGAAAGTGCTCGAACGGCTGATGCGCCGACAGCATGTCGTTATAGGCGGTGACGACGCCGAGGTTGGGCTGGGCGCCGGTCATGGCTGTCAGCTTGTCCGCCACCGTCTGCCCGGCGAAGGCGTGGGCCCAGTTGGCGCATGACAGCTTGGCCCGACCCGACCCGGAGCCGGTCGCCGCGTCCATGCGGCGCAGATAGTCGGCGCGGGTCTTGCGGCTGCGTTCGACGATACGGGCGGTGACGCCCGTCACCACGGGATTGAGCGCCATCAGTCGGCCTCCGTCCAGATTACTTCAAGGGGGGCGTTCGCCGCGACCAGGGCGGCGATGGGGCTGACGGCCGGATCGCCGGCCGCCTCACGCTCGAACACGGCGCGTTTCTTGGCCCCGGTCAGGGCCAGCACCACGCATCGCGCCGAGACCAGCCACGGCAGGTTGAGCGTCAGTCGCTCCTGCGGCGGCGCCGCGCCGTCACGCCCGGCCGGCACGCCATAGACGGCGGGTTTCAGGCTGGGGGTCAGCAGGGTGGTCAGCGTCGGACTGCCGGGGAACATCGAGCAGATATGCCCGTCCTCGCCCATGCCCAGCAGGACGGCGTCCAGCGGGCGGCCCTCAGCGGCCAGCGCCTGAGAGGCGAGGGCGGCCGCGCGATCCACCGTCACGGCGGGGCTGTAGAGCGGGATAAACCGCACGGCGGCGGCCGGGCCGGTCAGCAGGGTTTGTTTCAACAGGGCCGCGTTCGAGGCGGGTGAAGCTTCAGGCACATAGCGTTCATCCACCAAGGTCGCCGTGACCTTGGTCCAGTCGAGATCGGCCTGCGCCAGCCGTGCATAGATGGGCGAGGGCGTCGATCCGCCCGACCCGGCGAACAGGGCGCGCCCGTCGGCGGTCAGAGCCTCCGCCAGCGCCCCGGCCAAGCGGTCGGCGGCGGCCTCGGCCCAAGTATCGCGGGTGGGGAGCCTCTGGATCATGCCGACACTTCCCTTCTCCCTTGGGGGGAGAAGGTGGCTCGCGGAGCGAGACGGATGAGGGGGCTGTGTCTACCCGCTCGACCTTTGATGTAGTGTCCGCATCGGGCGTCCCCCTCATCCGAGCCGCGCTGCAGCCCGCCTTCTCCCCCGAGGGGAGAAGGAAGAGTGTTTGCGTTTCTCATCTCACGTTCCACTTCCGTCCCGTGCGCGACAGCAGCAGGTCGGCCGCCTCCGGTCCCCAGCTGCCCGCCGCATAGTCCAGCGGTTTGCACTCGCGACACGCCCAGGCGTCCGCCAGCTCATCGACCCATTTCCAGGCCTGCTCGGCCTCGTCCCGGCGCACGAACAGAGTGGAGTCGCCGTTGAGGGCGTCCAGCAGCAGCCGCTCATAGGCGACGCGGCGACGCGGCGGGGCGGCCTCCTTGCCGTCCTGCCCCCACGACAGGCTCATCCGGATCGGCTGAAGCTGCATGCGCTGCTCCAGCCCCGGCTTTTTGTTCATCACCGACAGGGAGATGTCCTCGTCCGGCTGAAGCTCGATCACCAGCCGGTTGTCATAGATGTCGCCGCGCTCGCCGTGACCGAAGATGGAGTGGGGCACCGGCTTGAACTGGATGACGATCTCGGTGCGCTTCTCGGCCAGCCGCTTGCCGGTGCGCATGAAGAAGGGCACGCCCGCCCAGCGCCAGTTGTCGATGTCGGCGCGGATGGCGACGAAGGTCTCGGTGTCCGACGGCTGGCCGCGCTCGGTCTGATAGCTTTCGACCGGGCGTCCTTCGACCTTCCCGGCGGCATACTGGCCGCGCACGGTGACGCGTTCGGCGTCCTCGGCGGTGACGTGGCGAAGCGAGCGCAGCACCTTCACCTTTTCGTTGCGCACAGAGTCGGGGTCCAGATCGCTGGGCGGCTCCATCGCCACCAGACACAGCAGTTGCAGCATATGGTTCTGCACCATGTCCCGCAGGGCGCCGTATTCGTCATAATAGGGCCAGCGGTCGCCGACGCCGACCGTTTCTCCGATCGTGATCTGCACATGGTCGATGGTCAGATTGTTCCACAACGGCTCGAAGATGGCGTTGCCGAAGCGCAGGGCGATTAGGTTCTGCACCGTCTCCTTGCCGAGATAATGGTCGATGCGGAACACCTGGCTCTCGTCAAAGGCGTGAGCCACGGCGTCGTCGATGGCGCGGAAGCTTTCCAGATCGCGCCCGACCGGCTTCTCCAGCACGATGCGGTCGTCGGGACCGGCCAGACCGGCCGTCTTCATCGCCGTGACGATGCGGCCGTAGAGCGAAGGCGACACAGCCAGGAAAGAGGTGATCGGGCCATCGCTCGTCAGCGCCTTCAGCGCGCGCAGGCTTTCGGCGTCGGTGGCGTCCACCGCCAGGTAATCGAGCCGCCGGGCCAGGCGCGCCCAACTGGCCTCGTTCCAGGCGCCGTCGGCCTCGGCGCGGGGCTGCACCGCCTGGCGCACCTTGGCGATGTAGTCCTCGGCGGTTTCCTGCGACCGGGCGGCGCCGATGATCTTCAGTTCCGGCGGCAGAAGCCCGTCATGATCCAGGAAGTAGAGCGACGGCAACAGCATCCGCATGGCCAGGTCGCCGCCGCCGCCGAACAGGATCAAAGCCGCCATCTTGAGGCCTCCCTTGCAGAAGATCGGCCCGCCAAGCGTGACCGTGGTCAGCCAGAGTGATTGGCCGGTTCCGCCCGCTGGGCCAAGACGTCCAGCACGTCCTGAAACACCATGTGACGCGCGTGCAGAAGCACCAGCAGGTGATAGATCAAATCCGCCGCCTCGCCGGCGAGTTCCGTATTATCTCCCGCCGCCCCGGCCAGGGCTGTCTCGACGCCCTCTTCACCGACCTTCTGGGCCGCGCGTTTGGGCCCCTGCGCGATCAGCCGCGCGGTCCAGCTGTCGTTGGGATCGGCCTTCGCCCGGACGTGAATGGTGCGCTCCAGCCGCCCGATGCGGCCCAGGCCGGGCGCGTCCTCCTCGCCGAAACAGCTGATGCGGTTCAGGTGGCAGGCGTTTCCGACCGGGCGCACTTTCACCACCACGGCGTCGCCGTCGCAGTCGGGCGTCACCGAGACGACGTTGAGGAAGTCGCCCGAGGTCTCGCCCTTGCGCCACCGTCCGCCGCGCGAGCGCGAGAAGAAGGTGGCCTGTCCGCTGTCCAGCGTCTCGCGCAGCGCCGCCTCGTCCATATAGGTCAGGGTCAGCACCTGAAGGGTGTCGGCGTCCTGCACCACGGCCGGGATCAGCCCGCCGCCCTTGGCGAAGTCCAGTTGGGAGAAGTCGATCTGAGAGATGTCGAGGGTCATATCCTCACCTCCACGCCTTGCGCATCCAGGTAACGCTTGAGTTCCGGGATCGCGATCGCGCCTGAGTGAAACACGCTGGCCGCCAGCGCGCCCGACACGTCCGCCTCCACGAATACATCGCGGAAGTGCTCGGCAGCTCCGGCCCCGCCGGACGCCACCAGCGGAATGGTCAGCCGACGCCGCGCCTCCGCCAGTTGCGCCCTGTCATAACCGCGCCGCACCCCGTCCTGATCGATGCAGTTCAGCACGATCTCGCCGGCGCCCAGCTCCTGCGCCTCGACGATCCACTCCATCGTCAGCCGCCCGGCGCCGCGCCGCGCGTCCGGATCGCCGGTGTATTGGTGCACCCGCCATTCGCTGTCCTGAAAGGCGCTGTCGACGCCGACGACGACGCATTGCCGCCCCAGCCGCTGCGCCATCTCGCCGATCAGTTCGGGCCGCTCCAGCGCGGGCGAGTTGATCGACACCTTGTCCGCCCCGTGATCGAGGCACCGCGCCGCCTGTTCCACGTTGCGGATGCCGCCCGCGACGCAGAAGGGAATGTCCAGCAGCCGGGCGATGTCCTGCACCCAGCCATAGTCCAGCGTGCGCCCCTGCGGGCTCGCGGTGATGTCGTAGAAGACCAGTTCGTCGGCGCCCTGATCGCGATAGCGCGCGGCCAGTTCGGCGGCGTCGCCCATGTCGACGTGCCCCTCGAACCGCACGCCCTTGACCACGCGGCCGTCCTTCACGTCGAGGCAGGGGATGATGCGCCTAGCGGTCATTGGCCGAAACCGGAGCCATGTTCACGGCCCTGATGGCTTCGGCCACGGTGAAGCGGCCGGCGTAGAGGGCGCGGCCGGTAATGGCGCCGGCGCAGCCGATGGCCTTGGCGGCGATCAGGTCGTCCAGACCGGCGGCCCCGCCCGAGGCTTGAATCTCCAGCTCGGGGCGACGACGGATGGCCTCGGACAGCAGCTCTTGGTTCAGGCCGGTCAGGGCGCCGTCGCGACCGACGTCCGTGATCAGGATGTGGCGCAGCATCCCGACCGGATAGCGCTCCAGCACGCTCCACAGACCCACGCCCGACGACTGGGTCCAGCCCTTCAGGGCGGGCACGGGCAGGCCGTCCTCATAGCGGACGTCCAGGGCCAGGGCGATGGCGTCGGGGCCGAACTGCTCCAGCCATTTCAGCACCTGATCCGTGTCGGTGACGGCCAGCGAGCCGATGACGACACGGCTGATCCCGGCGCCCAGCAGGTGCTCGATATCCTTTGCCGAGCGGACGCCGCCGCCGGACTGAACCTTGATGTCCACGGCCCGGGCCATGTCGCCGATCAGTTCATACTGACGCGCCTCGCCGGCCTTGGCTCCATCCAGATCGATCACGTGGATCCACTCGGCCCCTTCGGCGGCAAAGGCCGCCAGCCGGTTGGCGGGGTGGGAATCATAGCGGGTCACGTGATTGAAATCGCCGTGCAACAGGCGAACCGCATGGCCCTCGATCAGGTCAATGGCGGGATAGATGATCACGCGGGCAACTCCAGGAAGTTCTTCAAGATACGCGCGCCGAGGACGGCCGACCGTTCCGGGTGGAACTGGCAGCCCCAACGGTTGGCGCTGTTGACCACGGCGGGCACGGGCGCGCCATAGTCGGCGGCGGCGAGGGTCGCCGGACCGTCGGGGCAGACGAAGCCGTGAACGAAATAGGCCCAGTCGCCGTCTTTCACGCCGTCCAGCAGCGGGTCGTCGCGGCGGATCGTCAGACGGCTCCACCCCATATGCGGCGACGGGCGCGACGGGGCGGGAAGGATGGCCTCGACCCGACCGGGGATCAGCCCCAGCAGGTCGGCCCCGCGGTCTTCTGCGCTGGCGTCGAACAACAGCTGCTGGCCCAGGCAGACGCCCAGCAGCGGACGTGGAAACCGGCGCAGCGGTTCGATCAGGTCCAGCGCCTGCAGTCTCTGCATGGCGTAACCGGCCGCGCCGACGCCGGGCAGGATGATCCGCTCGGCTTCAGCCACATCGGCCGGATCGTCGGTGATCCGCACCCGCGCGCCCAGCCGCTCCAACGCGAACCGCACCGAGGCCACATTGCCCGAGCCGTAACCGATCAAGGTGACGTTCACAGCACCCCCTTGGTGCTCGGCACGACATCGCCCTCGACCCGGATCGCTTGTCGCAGGGCGCGGCCCAGCGCTTTGAACACGGCCTCGGTCTTGTGGTGGTCGTCGTCGCCGGTGACGCGGACGTGGACGGCAGCGCCCAGATTCTCGGCCAGCGACCGTACGACATGCGCCGTCAGGTCGGTGCGGTAATCGCCCAGCATCGGCGTCGCGAACGTTCCCTCGAACACCGGATAGGGCCGCCCCGACAGGTCGATAGACACAGCCGCCTCGGCCTCGTCCATCGGCAGCACGAAGCCGTAACGGCCAATGCCGCGCCGCTCGCCCAGCGCCTGTTTCAGCGCCTGACCCAGCGCAATGGCGCAGTCCTCGATCGTGTGGTGCGGGTCGATGTGCAGGTCGCCTTCGCACGCCAGGCGGATCGAGAACCCGCCGTGCGCCGCCACCTGTTCGATCATGTGGTCGAAGAAGCCGACGCCGGTTTCGATCTTCACCGGCCCGGGGCTGTCCAGATCGACGGCGCAGACGATGCGCGTCTCCTTGGTGTCGCGGATCGCCTGACCCGTGCGGCTGCGGCGCGCGGCGGGGCTGGCGGCGCCGAGCGCGGCCAGCAGGCGGTCGTTGACCTCGGGCTTCAGCGAGACGGGCAGGCGCAGCCGCTCGCCTGCCGGATCGGCGCTCAACCCGTAACGGCGCAGGGCCTCTACGGCGCCTGTCGGGTCGGAGGGTCTGGCGATGATCACCGGCCCGACCCCGGCCTCCAACGTCATGATGCGCGACAGGGCCTCGGCCACGCGGACGCGCTCGCGGCGCACGGCGCTGATGCGTTCGGCCGTTTCCATCATCCGCGACGGGTCCAGCGCCTGCATCGCCAGCCGCACCGAGACCTCGGGCAGGGCGTAGGGCTCAAGCACGCTGGCCAGCCGCGCCAGCGTCTGCGCCTGTGCTATCGCCGCCCCGACCCGCGCCCCGGCCAGCCCATAGGCCAGCGACAGGCTGCGCAGCACGATCAGATTGGCGTGGTCCTTCACCACGACGGCGGCCGAGGGGGCCTCGGCGAACTCGACCAGCCCTTCGTCCACGACCAGCAAGGCGGGGGCGACGCGCTTGGCCATCTCGGCCACGGCCTCGGACGAGCCGAGGGCGCGGATGACCACGGTGGCGGTGTCGGCGTCTTCGGCCGGGCGCGCATAGAGTGCGGCGAGCGCCTGATAGGGTTCGGCGTCGGGCGCCTGCACCCTCAGCCCGTCACGCGCGGCCACGCGCCAGACCAGTTCCAGCCCGTGCGTCAGTCCGCGCGTCGGCAGCACCTGATCGGCGCCGACGCCATAGAGGGCGGCCATGCGGGCCGCCAGCACGGCGGGCTCGGCCGGATAATGCTCCAGACCGTCGCCGCCCGACACCAGTGGGGGATAAGGGGCGGGCAGCGTCATGATCCTTCTCCCCTCGTGGGAGAAGGCAACCTGCGCAGCGAGACGGATGAGGGGGCTGTGTCCGCGCATGAGAGGGAGGAGGGCGAGGCAAGCACACCCCTCATCCGAGCGCCTCCGGCGCCCACCTTCTCCCTCAAGGGGAGAAGGAAGAGATCGTTGGTCATCCCGCGCTCCTCAGATCGGCGGCCCTCGCGTGGGCTTCCAGCCCCTCCATCCGCGCCAGTGCGGCGGCGACGGGGGCCAGTGCGGCGGCGCCCGGTTCGGTGACGGTCTGCACCGACATGGTCGTCATGAAGCTGGCGGTGGTGACGCCGCCCAGCGTCCGGGCCGCGCCGTCGGTCGGCAGGACGTGGCTGGGCCCCGCCGCATAGTCGCCCAGCGTCTCCGCCGCCCAGCGCCCGACGAAGACGGCGCCCGCCGCGCTGATCCGTTCGACCAGCCGCTCGGCTTCTTCCGTCTGGATCGACAGGTGTTCGGGACCATAGAGGTTCGCCACCTCGCACGCCTCGGCCATGTCGCGCACGCGGATGGCGCGGGCCTCGGCCAGCGAGGCGCGGGCGATGGCGGCGCGCGGCAGGCTGTCGACCTGACGTTCGACCTCGGCGATGATCTCGCTCAGGGCCGTGCCGCTGTCGGAGACAAGGATCACCTGCGCATCGGCGTCGTGCTCGGCCTGGCTTAACAGGTCGGCGGCGACGATCTCGAAATCAGCGTCGCGGTCGGCGATGACCAGCAGTTCCGACGGCCCCGCAGGCAGGTCGCAGGCCGGGCCGCCGGGCAGGGACGAGGCGTAGCGCTTCGCCCCGGCCACATAGGCGTTGCCGGGACCGAACAGTTTGTCGACGGGCGCGATGACGCCGTCTTCCAGTTCGGCGCCGAAGGTCAGGGCGGCGATGGCCTGCGCCCCGCCCAGCAGCCACAGCTCGTCCAACCCCGCCTCGGCGGCGGCGGCGATCATGGCGGGATGGACCGAGCCGTCCTTGGACGGCGGCGTCACGGCGACGCGCCGCCCGACCCTGGCCACGTCCGCCGGTATGGCCAGCATCAGCAGCGATGAGAACAACGGCGCCGTCCCGCCCGGAACATAAAGCCCGGCCGAGCCGATGGGCCGCCAGACCAGTTTCGACTTTACGCCCGGCGTGGTCTCGATGAAGGGCGTGTCCTCTGGCCGGGTCGCCTGATGGAAGACGCGCACATTGTCGGCGGCGACGCGCAGGGCGCGGGCGGCGGCGGGCGGCAGGTCGCGGCGGGCCTTGGTCGCGGCGGCCTCGGTGACTTCGATGCGGCGCGGGGCGGCGCCGTCCAGTCGGGTCGCCCAGTCGGTCACGGCCTCGCCGCCGCGCGCCCGCACGTCGTCGAATATCTCGCGCACCACGCTGGAGACGAAGCCTTCAGTGCGGCGCTGCGGGCGGGCCAGGGCGGCGGTGCGTCCGGCGGCGTCGAGTTGGTTCCAGTCGATACGCTTCATCACATCATCTTCTCGATGGGCAGTACTAGGATGGCCGACGCCCCTTCCGCCTTCAGTTTCTCCAGCGTCTCCCAGAAGACGGCCTCCTGGCAGACGGCGTGGACGGCCACGGCGTCGTCGCGCCCCGACAGGGGCATGACCGTCGGCGACCCTGCGCCGGGCAACAGGGCGGTGATCCGATCCAGCGCCGCGCGCGGGGCGTTCAGCATCACGTATTTGGCGCCCTGAGAGGACACCACGCCGGCCATCCGCTCGACGATGGAGTCCAACAGGTGCTGCAGACCCGCTTCGGGCGCGGTCGGCGCCTTGATCAGCACCGCCTGGCTGTCCAGCACGGTGTCGCGCGCCGTCAGCCCGTTGGCCTCCAGCGTGGCTCCCGTCGAGACCAGATCACAGATGGCGGCGGCCAGCTTCAGCCGCGGCGCCACCTCGACCGCGCCGCGCATGGTGACGATGTCGGCCTGCACCCCCGCCTCATCCAGAAAGCGGCGCAGGATCCTGGGGTAGGAGGTGGCGATCCGCAGCCCTTGCAACGACGACGGTCCGGCGTAGTCCAGCCCCGGCGGCGTCGCGATCTTCAGCGTGCAGCGGCCGAAGCCCAGCGGCATGACGACCTCTGCGTTCGGGCCGCCGTTCTTCACCTCTTCCAGCACGTTCTCGCCGACGATGCCCAGATCGCAGACCCCGTCCGCCACGAAGGTCGGGATGTCGTCGTCGCGCACCCGCAGCAGGTCGATCGGATAGTTCTCGATCCGGTACAGCAGATCGTTGTTGCCCTTGATCACGCGCAGGCCCGCATCGCGGACCAGATCGAGGCTGCGTTCGGCCAGGCGGCCGGATTTCTGGACGGCGATGCGCAGCCGCCCCTGAACCGTACTCATGATCTCATCTCAGGCTTTCAGTCTGTCCAGCACCAGCCGATAGCCCTGGTGCGGCATGTCCTTCAGGGAGCGCGCGACGCGCACGACAGTGGTCGGGCTGGCCGGCGCCTCGGCGGCGATCTCGCGATAGGTCTTGTCCCCGGCGTCCAGCATCCGCGCCACCTGCCACCGCTCGGCCATGGCGCGCAGCTCGGCCGGGGTGCACAGATCGGCCAGAAAGGCGTCCGCCTCCTCCCGCGTTTTCAGCGAAAGCAGGGCGTCCAGCAATGCGGTCCTGGCGGCGTCGGTGCTCATGGCGCGTTCCATTATGCTGTAACAATGGAACGGTCAACCTGCTTCCCGGTCTGTCGTGCTCAGAATGGATGCAAAGGCGGTGGCGCTTCGCTTCCGGCGTCTCTATCTGCGCTGTCATGAGCAAGGTTGTGATCATCGGCGCGGGACACGCGGGGGGCTCGGCGGCGGCGCTGCTGAGGCAGTATGGGTTTGAGGGCGAGATCGTCCTGGCGGGGCAGGAAAGCGCGCCGCCCTATCAGCGGCCGCCCTTGTCGAAAGCCTGGCTGAAAGGGGAGGCGGGTCTGGAAGACCTGCTGCTGCGCCCCGAGAGCTTCTACGCCGAGCAGAATATCGCGCTGCGCACCGGCGTCACGGCGAGCGCCATCGACGCGGCCGCCAGGACCGTGACCTTCGCCGACGGAACGGTCGAGACCTACGACGTGCTGATCC
>NZ_MTHE01000008.1:0-157550 GCF_001956865.1 Brevundimonas sp. ZS04 | reverse complement strand
CGCCCCCGCCCTGCCCTTCGGCCCCTTTGACCCCGCCCGCGACCGCACGTTCGAACTGGCCCTGCGCGCCTTCGTGGCCGACCAGACCGGCTTTCCGCTCGGCTTTGTCGAGCAGCTCTACACCTTCGGTGATCTGGGCCGCGACGCCCCGCGCGCCACGCCCGGCCCGGATCAGGCGCGCGACATCTCGGTCGGCTATCTGGCACTCACCGCCGATGCGCCCGATGACCCCAGTTTCGGCGCCTCTGGCCGCGACGCCGCCTGGACGCCCATCTTCCACGTCTTTCCCTGGGAAGACCGCCGCCGAGGCCCGCCTGCCGTTATGGAGCGCCTCGCCCCCGGTCTGACCGCCTGGGCGGGCGACGACGCCGCACGCAAGGGTCGCGTGGACGCTCTCTTCGCCCTCTCGCCCGGCGCCCGCTGGAACGAAGAGCGCGTGCTGGACCGCTATGAGCTGCTCTATGAAGCCGGCCTGGTCGAGGAGGCCGCGCGCGACAACGGCCGTCCCGTGCCCGCTTCTCCGGGCGACCTGCCCATGGCGTCGGACCACCGCCGAATCCTGGCCACAGGCGTCGCCCGCCTGCGCAGCAAACTCAAATATCGGCCTGTCCTGTTCGACCTGACGCCCCCGACCTTCACCCTGTCGGCGCTACAGGCGGCGGTAGAGGCGGTGGCGGGCCTGTCACTGCACAAGCAGAACTTCCGCCGAGGGGTCGAACGCACCGGCCTGGTCCAGCCCACCGGCGTTTTCACTAGCGACACCGGCGGCCGCCCCGCCGAACTGTTCCGCCACGTCCGCCCCGAACCGGGCGACGGCGGCGCCTTCGGCCTGTCGCTGCCCGGACAGCGTTGAACAGCCGTTCAAATTTCTTCGCCGTCATGGCTTGCGGCCATCGCAGCCTTTGATTAGAGAAGCCGCTCGCTCAGCCCCATTAGGGACTTTCGGCCTGCGGAGAGGTGGCAGAGTGGTTGAATGTACCGCACTCGAAATGCGGCGTACGTGGAAGCGTACCGGGGGTTCGAATCCCCCCCTCTCCGCCATTACTTCCTGACAAGCTGACCCGCCCGCCAGGGCGCACGGGCCTGATCGCACGCTTTGATCAGTCGAAACGCTCGATGCGCAAGGCCTCCATCCATCGCGGAGACGGCCGCCCAAGGGCGATCTGCTCCATCGCCTCCGCCGTGACGGCGGCCAGGGTCAGGCCCAGGTGCTGGTGCCCGAAGGCGTAGTGGATGGCCGGATGAGCCTGCAGCCTGCCGATCGCAGGCAAATAATCCGCCAGGATCGGGCGCGGCCCGCACCAGCGGTCCGGCGCGTCGGAGAAGGCGATGCCCAGCGCTTTCACATGCCGCTCGATCTGACGCCATTTCCGCGGGTCCGGCGGCGCCGACGGCCGCCCGAACTCGACATGGCTAGAGGCGCGCAGCCCCCCATTGAAGCGCGCCACGGCGAGGGCGCGATCCTCGAACACCGTCAACGGCAAGGCTTCAGGCCAATCGTGCTGCGCGGACTGGAGCGAATAGCCGCGCTCCCCGATCAGAGGAACGCGTACGCCGAGCGGCGTCAGCAGCGACGCTGACCACGCCCCCGCCGCGACGACGACCCGCTGGGCGTCCACGGTCGCGCCGTCTTCCAGAGCGATCTCGACGCCGTCGTCTACGAGCCTCAGGCGGCGCACATCGGCCTGAAGGATGCGCCCGCCCTGCTTCGTGAAGGCGATCGACAGGGCGTCGCGGACGCTCTGGGGTTCGCTGGCCTGTCCCGTGCCGGTGAAGCGGATGCCCCCGGCAGGGCGCGCTTTCAGGACCGCGTCATAGGCGGCCAGTTCCTCCGTCTCCATGGGGCGGAAGCGGGCGTTTCCCGTGCGCGCGCCGCGCCAGGCTTCAAGGCCCCGTCTCGCCGCCTCGGGCGTGGACCAGACGACCGCGTGGCCGGTCGGGCGGATCAGGCCGTCCGGCGCTTCGGCCAGGGCCGCCAACCGCATCCAGGCGCCCAGAGGATCATCGAGAAGTCGCGCCAGGATCTCGGCGCCGTGCGCGGCCTCCGCGGGGCGAGAGGCCGCCAGGAATCGCAGCGCCCACGGCCCCCACGACGCCACGTCTCGCGCCCGGAAATCCAGCGGACCGCCGAAAGCGAACAAGCGGCCGAACGCGCTTTTCAAGGTCGCGGCCGAGGGCATGGGTTCGCACTGCTCGGCGGCGATATGGCCGATGTTGCCGAAGGAGGCGCCGCGTCGCGGATCGCCTCGGTCAATCAGAATCGTCTCGAAACCCGCCGCCTGAAGCCTGAGAGCCGTCGCCGTTCCGACCAGGCCGCCGCCGATGACCGCCCAGCGCTGCGGCGTCCTCATGCAGAGGCGCCCTCGCCGAAGGGGTCGTCCAGGCTGTGCGACGGTTCGGTGAACCAGACCGGCCCGCCCTCGGTCATGTAGAAATGATCTTCCAGGCGGACGCCGAATCGGCCGGGAATGACCAGCATCGGCTCGTTCGAGAAACACATGCCGGGCGCCAGCGGCGTGGCGTCGCCGCGCACCAGGTTCGGCGCCTCGTGGATGTCCAGGCCGATGCCGTGGCCGGTGCGGTGCGGCAAGCCCGGCAGACGGTAGTCAGGGCCGTAGCCGAGGCCGGCCAGATAGCCGCGCGCGGCGTCATCGACGCTGTGACACGGCGCGCCGATACGGGCGGCAGCGAAGGCGCGAGCCTGGGCCTCCTTCTCGTGCATCCAGACGCGGCGGAAGTCGTCCGTCGGTTCGCCGAAGACATAGGTACGGGTGATGTCCGAGTGATAGCCGTCGACCAGAGTGCCCGTATCGATCAGCACCACGTCGTCAGCCTGCAGAGCGCGGTCGCCCTCGCCGCCGTGGGGCAGGCAGGTGTCGTCGCCGAACGAGACCAGGCAGAACCACGACCCGCCCCCTCCGCCCAGGGCGCGGTGTTCGGCGTCGATGAAGGCCATGACTTCAGACGTGCGGACCCCTGCCTTCAGCCAGCGGCGGGTGCGGCGCTGGACCTCCAGCGTGATGGCCTTGGCGCGTGTCAGCAACGCGATCTCGGCGTGCGACTTGAGGCTGCGCTGGGCCAGGATCAGCGGCGCGCCGTCGATAACTCGCTCCGCGCCGAGCGCTCGGCTGAGGCCCAGCCAGATGAAGGTCGCCGCCTGATCGTCGACCGCCAGGACGCCGCCTTCTGGCAAACGTCCCGCCGCCAAGGCGTAGGGGCTCTCTTCCTCTTCCCAGGTCAGGATGTCGCCGGCGGTGGCGTTCGACGCCGCCGTCAATCCCGCGACCTTATCCAGTTCAAACTGGGGACAGACGTACTCCACCCGACCGTCGGCGTGGATCAAGGCCCCGGTCAGCCGTTCAGAAGGATGCCAGTCCAAGCCCGTATAATAGCGTAGCGACGCCGTAGGACCGAGAAGCAACGCCGCCGTCCCTTCCGCCTTCAGCCGTGCGGCCAAGACCTGAATGCGAGCGCGCCGCTCGGCAGCAGTGATGGGACCGGCGGCAGGGGCAAGAAACGTCATGCTATCAACGTATACAGTATATTATTTATCGTTCTGTTTCTCTCATGGCTTGGGGCATCGAGCAAGAGCCGGACAGACGCGCTCCCCCGAAAACCCGCCATGCGCCCGAGCCATGATCCGTTCGGCGAGCAGCCTCAAGGCGTGACGATATGGCGCAAAAACGCCCTTTCGGACGAACCTTATAACAGATTGCCTTCAACTCGGCCCTTTCCTACCTAGGCGGCCATGCCTCGGTCGATGATGAAATTGGCGAACCTCTTCGCGGCCTTGATGCTGGTCATCGCCGTATTTGTGGTTGCGCCTGCGGCGGATGCGGCGACCTGCGCGCCCGACGCCGCGATCGCGCATCAGGCCATGGACATCGCCCACGGCGAGAATGGGGAACACGTCCAGGACGGATCCAAGGGCGATCACGACCGCATGGGCGGCGAGATTCACGGCCACTGCCATCACCCCGGCGAGCGCCCGTCCAGCGGCGATTTCAACATCGCCAGGCCCCAGGTCCAGGCCAGCCGCTACATCCTGCGCGACGACAGCACCGTGTCGTTCGCCTCTGACGGACTGAAGCGCCCTCCCAGAAGCTGATCGGAAGTCTGCGCCCTCGCGCGCCCTTCTTCTGATCATCTCTGGAAATCAAACATGTCTCCGACACATCGTCGTCGGCCGCGTCTGGCGGTCGGCTGCGCGCTCGCCGTGGTCGCCGTTTTCGGCGCCGCCCCAGCGTGGGCTGATCCCGCGCCCTCCTATGGCGAACTGCTCGCCCAACTGGGCCGAACGCCCGCCGCCGTCGAAGCCGACGCCCTCAGCGACGCCGCCGAAGCGCGCGTCCGTCAAGCGCGCGTCCGGCCCAATCCCAACCTGTCCATCAACCTTGAGAACGTCGTTGGGTCCGGCCCCTATTCCGGTCTCAGCGCAGGCGACCTCAGCTTGGCGTTCAGCCAGGATCTGGAGCTGTGGGGCCGCCGTACCGCAAGAGTGAACGCCGCCCGCGCTGATGCGGGCGCGGCGGCGTTGCGCCGCGGCCTGACCGTGGTCGAAACGGCCGCGCGGCTGGCCCTGGCCTATGCCGAGGCCGAGGCCGCCCAGCGCCGCGCCGCCCTTGCCGAGGAAGCGCTGACACTGGCCGTGGCCGACGCCCGCGCGGCCCTGGCCCTGGTCGAGGAAGGGCGCGAGCCCCTGCTGCGCGGCATTCAGGCGGAAAGCGAGGCCGCCGCCGCCCGCGCCAGCCTCGACGAAGCCAAGGCCGAGCGCGACGCCGCCTTCGCCCGTCTGAGCGCCGTCGCCATGCTGCCGACGCCCGCCACCTCGATCGAGGCCGGACTGTTGGACGCGCCGACGACGCCCTCCGCCCGATCCGAACGCGAGGCGCCGACGGTGCGGGCAGCCGAGGCCGAGGCCACGGCGGCCGAGCGCCGCATCGACGTCGAGCGCATCAACGGCCGTCCTGACGTCACCGCCAGCGTCGGCGTGACCCGCTTCGGCGAGAACGATGAGACGGCCATGACCTTCGGTCTCAGCCTGCCCTTGCCGCTGTTCGACCGAAACCGGGGCAACATCGACGCCGCGCGCGCCGAACACCGGGCCGCCGAGGCGCGCGTCATGCAGGCGCGTCAGGACGCCGGAGCCGACCGGGCCGCCGCTGGAGCGCGCCTGGCCTCTTCGGCCAGCCGGGTATCGGCCGCCGACGCGGGCGTGACCGCCTCCGAGGAGGCCTATCGCCTGTCGCGCATCGGCGCCGAGGCCGGGCGCATCTCGCAACTGGAGCTGCGCACCGGACGCGCCGCCCTGATCAACGCCAGATCCGCAGCCGTCGACGCCCGTATGGCGCGCGTCCGCGCCGAGATCGATCTGGCGCGCCTGGAAGGCCGCGCCCCCTTTGAAGGAAGCCGCTGATGCGCAAGCTGTCGTCAAACAAGAAGGTCAACATCGCCGCGGCCGCCGCCGTGCTGCTTCTCGGAGGAAGCGCGCTCTATCTGGGCGGCTTCCGATCGGACCCGTCTCCCGCCCCCGAGGCGACGAAGACCGAGACGAAGGGCGAAGCCGCCGAGGCGCCCGAGGGCTTGGTCGAACTGACCGCCGAACAGCTTCAGGCGGCCGGAATCTCGGTCGTCGCCGTCTCGCGCGGCGGAGGCGGCGAGACGCGCCTGTCCGGCCGGGTGGAGGCCATGGTCGACGCGCGCGCCGCCGTCGGCGCCGTGGTCGGCGGCACGGTCGAGCGTGTGCTGGTCGCGCCGGGTCAGACGGTACGCGCGGGCCAGCCGCTGGTCAGCCTGATCAGCGGCGACGGCGCCGCCCTCAGGGCCGAGATCGACGCGGCCTCGGCCGCCGCGACCGCCGCGCGTCAAGCGCACCAGCGCAACCGCAACCTGGCCGATCAGGGCGTCGTCGCCCGCCAGGAAGTCGAGGCCTCGCAGGCTCAGGCCGCCAGCGCCGAGGCCCTGGCCCGCGCCGCGCGGGCGCGGGCGGCGGCGGCCGGGTCGCCCAACGCCTCGGGCCGGATGAGCGTGGTCAGCCCCATCTCAGGCGTCGTGACCAATGTTCAGGTCGGCCCCGGCGGCTTCGTCGCCCAAGGCGCGGTGGTGGCCGAAGTGACCAATCCGGCGCGGGTCGAGCTGGTCTTCAGCGCCCCGCCGCATCTGGCGGCCCAAGTGCGCCTCGGCTCGCACGTTCGCGTCACCGGTCCGCAGGGCGAATTCAACGCCCTGGTCACGGGCGTCGCCGCCGACGCCGGTCTGCAAGACAGCGGCGCCACCGTGATCCGCGCTCGGCCCGAAGGCGGCCGCCTGCCGCCCGCCGGATCGCCCGTCACCGGCGCGGTCGTCACCGAAGGTCAGACCGGCGGCGCCCTGACCGTGCCGTCCGAGGCGGTACAGACGGTCGACGGCACCACGGTGGTCTTCGTCCAGGCGGACGGCGGCTTCCGCGCCCAGCCGGTGCTGGCGGGGCGTCAGGCCGGGGGGTCCACCGAGATCCTGCGCGGCCTGACCGGGAGCGAGAAAGTCGCCTCGACCAACGCCTTCCTGCTCAAGGCCGAACTGGCCAAGGGCGAAGCCGAGCACGGCCACTAAGGGAGGGCGATCATGTCCAAAGTCATCATTGAAGCGTCCGTCCGCTTCCGCTGGTTCATCGTCCTGGCCACGACCCTGGTCGCGGCGTGGGGCCTGTTCCAGCTGACCAAGCTGCCGATCGACGCCGTGCCGGACATCACCAACCGTCAGGTGCAGATCAACACCGTGGCCCCCGCCCTGGCCCCCGAACAGATGGAGCGTCAGGTCACATACCCGCTGGAAACGGCGATGGCGGGCATTCCGGGAATCCAGAGCACCCGCTCCCTGACCCGCAACGGTTTCAGCCAGGTGACGGTCATCTTCAGCGACGCCACCGACATCTATTTCGCCCGCCAGCAGGTGGCCGAGCGGATGGCCCAGGCGCGTGAGAACCTGCCCGAGGGCGTCGAACCGGCCCTATCGCCCATCACCACCGGCCTGGGCGAAGTCCTGATGTGGACGGTCGACCTCACGCCCTTCGACGCCAAGACGGCGCGCGCGGGCCGCCCCGGCTGGCAACCCGACGGCGCCTATCTGACGCCCGAGGGCGAGCGGCTGGACACGCCGCAGGCGCGGGCCACCTATCTGCGCACCGTGCAGGACTGGATCATCGCGCCCCGGATGCGGACTGCGCCCGGTCTGGCCGGCGTCGACGTCAACGGCGGCTATGTGAAGGAATACGCCGTCCGCCCCGATCCGGCGCGGCTGGCCGGCTATGGCCTCAGTCTGAATGATCTGATCCAGGCGCTGGACCGCGCCAACACGCAAGCCGGCGCGGGCTATATCCAGCGTGCGGGCGAGGCCCTGACCGTGCGCACCGACGCCCTGGCCCAGACCGTCGACGATCTGGCCCAGGCGCCCGTAGTCAACCGCAACGGTCTGGTCGTGCGGGTCGCCGATGTGGCGACGGTCGAGATCGGCCGGGCGCCGCGTCTGGGCGGGGCCAGTCGCGACGGCCATGAGGCGGTCATCGGCACGGCCCTGATGCTGGCCGGCGAGAACAGCCGCACCGTGGCCCAGGCCTCCGCCGAACGGCTGAAACAGATCAGCGCCAGCCTGCCGCCCGACATCGTGGCCGAGCCGGTGCTGAACCGCAGCGCCCTGGTCAACTCGACCATCAAGACGGTGGCCAAGAACCTGACCGAAGGGGCGCTGCTGGTCATCGTCGTGCTGTTCCTGCTGCTGGGGAACATCCGCGCGGCGACGATCACGGCCCTGATGATCCCGATCAGCTTCCTGTTCGCGGTTATCGGCATGAACCGCTTCGGCATCAGCGGAAACCTGATGAGCCTGGGGGCGCTGGACTTCGGCCTGCTGGTCGACGGCGCCGTGGTGGTGGTCGAGAACACCCTGCTGCGCCTGGGCCAGAAGCGCGCCGACCTGGGCCGCGCCCTGACCCGCCACGAACGGCTGGGCGTCGCCGCCGGCGCCGCCCGTCAGATGGTCAAGCCCGCCGCCTTCGGCCAGCTGATCATCCTCTTGGTCTTCACGCCCCTGCTGATGCTGGAAGGGGTCGAGGGCAAGACCTTCATCCCCATGGGCGCCACGGTCATGCTGGCCCTGGTCGGCGCCTTCATCTTCTCCTTCACCTTCGTCCCGGCCATGGCCGCCCTGCTGGTGAAGGAGCCCAAGACCGTCCACGTCGATGAGAACGGCGAAGCGGAGGAGCACGAGACCTTCCTGCTGCGCCACGCGCGCCGCTGGATCGAACCAGCCATCCGCGCCGCCGTTGCGCATCCGAAGACGGTGCTGGCCTCGGCCTTCGGGGCCCTGCTGGTCGGCGCTCTGGCCTTCACCCTGCTGGGGCGCGAGTTCATCCCGACCCTGGACGAAGGCGACATCGCCATGCAGGCGCTGCGCGTACCCTCGGCCTCGCTGGAGCAGTCGCTGGCCATGCAGATGGCGTTGGAGCGGGTCATCAAGGCCCAGCCGGAGGTGAAGACCGTCTTCTCGCGCACCGGCACGGCCGAGGCGGCGGTGGACCCCATGCCGCCGAACATCTCCGACGCCGTCATCGTGTTGAAGAAGCGCAAGGAATGGCCCGATCCCAAGCTGCCGAAGGAGGAGCTGATCGCTCGTATCGAGAAGGCCGCTTCGACCCAATTGGGCAACGCCTTCGAGTTCAGCCAGCCGATCGAACTGCGCTTCAACGAGCTGATCTCGGGCGTCCGCACCGATCTGGCGGTCATGGTCTATGGCGACGACTTCGCCCAGCTTCAGGCGACGGCCGATCAGGTGGCCAACGCCCTGCGCGATACGCCCGGTTCGGCCGACGTGCGGGTAGAGCAGGCGTCCGGCCTGCCGACCCTGACGGTCAGCGTCGACCGCTTCGCCGCCGCCAACTACGGCCTGTCGGCGGCCGACGTGTCCGAAGCCGTCTCGGCCGCCATCGGCGGCGCCGAGGCAGGCCAGATCTTCGAGGGCGACCGCCGCTTCGACGTGGTGGTCCGCCTGTCGGACGCGGAACGCAACGACCCCGCCGCCCTGAACGCCCTGCCCGTCACCACGGCGAGCGGCGCGACCATTCCCCTGTCCTCGGTCGCCCGCATTCAGGTGAAGGAGGGCCAGAACCAGATCAGCCGCAACGACGGCAGCCGCCGCATGGTGGTTCAGGCCAATGTGCGCGGCCGCGATCTGGGCGGCTTCGTCGCCGACGCCCAGAAGCAGGTCGATCAGCAGGTCAGCTTGCCCGCAGGCTATTCGCTCAAATGGGGCGGGCAATTCGAGAACCTGAAGCGGGCCGAGCAGCGGTTGGGCCTGGTCATCCCGGTGGTCTTCGTCCTGATCGGCATCCTGCTGTTCATGGCGCTGGGGTCATTCGCGGAGGCGGGACTGGTGTTCGCCTGCGTGCCTCTGGCCCTGGTCGGCGGGGCGCTGTCGCTGTTGCTGAGGGGGATGCCCTTCTCGGTCTCGGCGGCGGTCGGCTTCATCGCCGTGTCGGGCGTCGCGACCCTGAACGGCTTGGTGCTGATGCAGGCCATCCGCGAGCGGTTGCAGGCGGGGCAGACGCCGCGCGACGCGGCCCTGCTCGGCGCCTTCAGTCGTCTGAGAGCGGTGCTGACCACGGCCCTGGTCGCCATTGTCGGCTTCATCCCCATGGCCATCGCCACCGGGGCCGGCGCCGAGGTTCAGAAGCCGTTGGCCACCGTGGTCATCGGCGGCCTTCTGACGGCGACCGCCCTGACGCTGCTGGTGCTGCCGACCTTCGCGGCCAAGGCCGTCAAACACCGCAAGACGGAAGGAATAGAGGATTGAGCGGATCGCATCATGGAGAGGGGCTTCAGCGCCGCACCCTGCTGATCGTGCTGGTGCTGAACGTCCTGCTGTTCGTCATGCTCGGACTCGGCGGCCTGTTCGCCGAGTCCAGCGCCCTGCTGGCCAACGCCGCCGACAACGGCTCGGACGCCATCGTCTATCTGATCAGCTTCCTGGCGGTCGGGCGGGCGATGGCGTGGAAGCGCGGCGCCGCCCGGCTGTCGGGGATCATGCTGCTGATCTTTGCGGCCGGGGTGCTGATCGACGTGGGGCGGCGCTGGATCGTCGGGACCGAGCCGGTCGGTTGGACCATGATGGGCCTGGCCGTCATCGCGGCGGCGGTGAACCTGATCTGCCTGATGCTGATCCGGCGTCAGGGCGGCGACGACGTCAACATGCGCGCGGCCGAGACCTTCAGCTTCAACGACTTCGCCTCGAACGGCGGCATCCTGATCGCCGGGGGTCTGGTCATGGCGCTGAACCAGGCGTGGCCGGACTTGGTGGTGGGGCTGATCGTGGCGGCCATCGCGGTGAAGGGCGGCGTCGACATCCTCAAGGACGCCCGTGAGAGTCGGCCCGTTTCGCAAGAAACCGAGGCGAACGCCGAAACCTGAACCGTCGCGGGCAGCCGGGGAGCCCCCGCGCTTGCCCGCGATAGCGAACATTTGTCGGCGCCGGGCATTTAGCCTGTCGAGGAGAACCGACATGGCCGCTCGCCCCACATGGCAAGGACACCTGAAACTGTCGCTCGTCACCTGCCCGGTGGCGCTCTACACCGCGACGACCAGCGCCGCCGACGTGCGCTTTCACCTGATCAATCCGGACACCCACAACCGCATCCGCATGGTGCCGACCGACCCCGACGCCGGTCCGGTGGAGCGCAGCCATCTGGTGCGCGGCTATGAGGTGTCCAAGGACGAATACGTCCTGTTCGACGACGCCGATTTCGACCAGGTGCGGCTGGACAGCACCAAGACCATCGCCATCGACAAGTTCGTGGACGAGACCGACATCGACCGCCTGTATTGGGACGATCCCTTCTTCGTCGTTCCCGAGAAGGGCGCGGGCGTCGAGGCCTTCGCCGTCATCCGCGACGCCATGCAGAAGCAGGGCAAGGTCGCGCTGGGTCAGCTTGTCCTGCGCGGCAAGGAACGCCAGCTGGCGCTGGAGGTGCGCGGCAAGGGCCTGCTGGCCTACACCCTGCGCGCCCATGACGAGGTGCGCGACGCCGACGACTATTTCGACGACATTCCCAAGGTGAAGCCCGACGCCGACATGGTCGAGATCGCCGCCCGCATCATCGCCCAGAAGGAGGCAGACTTCGACCCGACCGCCTTCAAGGATCGCTACGACGACGCCCTGCGCGAGATGATCAAGGCCAAGACCAAGGGCGGCAAGGGCCTGGTCGACGTGGCCGAGCCGGACGACACCAACGTCATCGACCTGATGGCGGCGCTGAAGAACAGCCTGAAGGGTTCGGCCGGCGCCGCGCGCAAGCCGGCGTCCAAGAAACCCTCGCCGCGCAAGAAATCGGCCTGATCGTCACTCCATGCCCATCTTGCGCAGGGCGGGTCTCAGGCTGACGGCGGCGGCGCGGAAATCGGCCCAGGGATCGGGCCGCTCAAGCAATTCGGGCCAGACCCACAGATTGTAGTCCGCGGGCCTCAGTCCCGGCTTCACCTGATCCCACGACAGGGGAAAGGCGATCCCCGCCGCCGGCCGCGCACGCGGCGACCAGGGCGCCACGGCGGTCGCCATCCGGCCGTTGCGCAGATAGTCGATAAAGATCTTTCCGCCGCGCGCCTTCTTGGCCAGGGTGGTGGTGAAGCGGTCCAGCGCCTCGGCCTTGATCGCCTCGGACACGACCTTGGCGAAGGCCTTGTTCTGCTCCCAGGTCACGCGGGAACGCCCGTCGGCGCGGATCGGCGCGACCACATGAAGACCCTTGCCGCCCGTCGTCTTGACGAAGGGCTTGAGGCCCAGCGCCTCCAGCTTGGCCTTCACCACAAGAGAGGCCGCGATCACGTCGTCGAAGCCCAATCCCACGTCGGGGTCCAGGTCGAAGGTGATCTGCTCCGGCGTCTCGGGATCGCCCGGCTTGCAGCCCCAGGGATGCAATTCCAGCCCTCCCGACTGGGCGACGGCGGCCAGGCCGCCCACATCGACGACGGCGACATAGGGCGTGCGCGCCTTCACATCGATCAACTTCAGACGAGGGTTCGATCCGGTCATGGCGTGGCGCTGGAAGAAAATCTCGCCTTCGATGCCGTCCGGGGCGCGGATGATCGACGTGGGCCGGTCAGCCACATGGGGCAGCAGGCGCTCGGCCGCCGCCTCGTAATAGCGCGCCAAGTCGGCCTTGGTGATGGGCGGACGACCTTCGCTCGCCGGCCACAGCACCTTGTCAGGGCTGGAGATGACGACGCCCGCCACCATGACCTTGCCGCCCTTTTTCGACGTCGACGGCGACGCGGGCGGCTGGGGCGACTCGGTGACGTCCTCAGCGGTCTTGTCGTCGCGCAGGCCCTTGAAGGCCGCCTGCCGCAACGAACCTGACTCGGTGTAGCCGCCGTGCTCGATCTCGGCGACCAGCCTGGGTTTCACCCAGTGAACGTCCGGGCCGCCGTCGGGCGCGCCTGCGCCGGTGAAGGGGCTCTTGTCCGCCGCCTCGGCCTTCAACGCGGGGATCAGCAACCGCGTCGCCGCCTCGCCGAAGCCCGTCCCGACGCGCCCGAGGTATTTCAACCCGCCCTTCTCGCGCACCCCGACCAGCAACGACCGGAACCGACGGCCGCCCTCCGACGACCAGCCGCCGATGACGACCTCGTCGCGCCCCCGGCACTTCGACTTGACCCAGGTCGAGGACCGCCCGGCGTGATAGGGCGCGTCCAGCTTCTTGGAAATCACGCCCTCCAGATGCATCCGGCAGGCGCTTTCCAGCACCGCCTGCCCCGTCGAGGCGAAATGCTCGACGTAGCGAAGACGCCCTCCAGCCTTGGCGCCGAGGCGGTCGATATAGGCCTGCAATCGCGCCTTGCGGTGCGACAGCGGCAGCTTACGCAGATCCTCCGCCCCCTCGAACAGCAGGTCGAAGGCGAAATAGACCAGCCGCCCCGTCTCCCCCTCGGATATCGCCGCCTGCAGGGCGCTGAAGTCCGGCATGTCATCCTCGTCCAAGGCGCACAGTTCACCGTCGATCACCGCATCGGGCCAACCGGCCGCATCCGCCGCCAGCTCAGGGAAGCGATCGGTCCAGTCCAGGCCCTTGCGGGTCCGCAGCACCGCCTGACCGCCGCCGACCCCGATCTGCAGCCGATAGCCGTCGAACTTGATCTCATGCGCCCAACCAGCCGCCGAGGGCGGATGATCGACCGCCTTGCATAGCTGGATCGGCACGAAGGCGTGCGGCTGCTTCGCCTTGGACGCCGCCTTGGACGGCGCGGGCATCGGCGGCGCCTTGCGGCGGGTCGGCTTGGAGGATGTCCATTGCGCGTCCCCCTCGGCGATCTGGGCCAGCGAGCGGCCGGTCGTCACCGAGGCGTCGATCTCGGCCAGGGCGTCGCCCTCGCCAGCCACGGCGTATGCGTCCTTCTCCTTCAGCAGCAGCCAGTTGTTGCGCTTGGACGGCTTGCCCCGATCGCTCTTCAGCCGGATCAGCGCCCATTTGCCTTTCAGTCGCTCGCCGTGAAGAATCATCTTGATCTGGCCGCGCGCCCAGGCGGCCTCCAGGTCCGGCTCCAGCGGATCCCAGGTTCCAACGTCCCACAGCTGCACCGTGCCCGCGCCGTAGTTGCCCGCCGGGATCGTCCCTTCAAAGTCGCCATAGTCGAGCGGATGGTCCTCGACCTCGACCGCCAGGCGTTTGACCGACGGGTCGCGCGACGGGGCCTTGGTCACGGCCCAGGACTTCAGCACCCCGTCCCCCTCGATGCGGAAGTCGTAGTGCAGTCGGGTCGCCGCATGGCGCTGGATTACGAAGCGCCGCGCGCCGTCTCCGGCCCGCTTGGCGCCCTTGGGTTCCGGCGTCTGCTCGAAACGCCGTTTGGCCTGATAGGTCTTCAGTTCGCCGCGCATGGGCGATTAATCCGCCCGCGAGGAAACCGTTGCGCGGGGGGCCGGCGGCGATCAGACGCCCGTGATCGCTCCATCGGCGCGGCTCACGCCGACCCGCTTCAACGTCGTGACCTCGAACGGCTTGGCGAAGATGGTCGAGACCTGCATCAGGGCCGCCTCGGCCCGGTTCTCGGTCAGGGTCAAAAGGATGAAGCCCTTGGCCGACTGGTCGCAGAAGCGCACCTCGTCATTGGCCTGCATCAGCGCCGCGCCCAGGGGGAAGCCGCCGATGGCGTCGCCGATCGAGGGACTGGAGACCGCGCTGGTCCCGAACTCGACCGCCCGGCGCGCGCCGTCCGCGTCCTTCAGCTCATTGACCCAGAAGGCATGGCTGTCGCCGGCCAGGACGATGGGCTGCACCCCCGCCTCGGCGAAGGCGGCGTAGAGCCGTTCGCGCCCGGCCGGATAACCGTCCCAGGCGTCGAGGTTGAACGGCAGGCCCATCTTGAACAGGAACAGGGCCTGTTCGAACTGGTCGCGATAGGCTTCGGGGATTTGGGCCATCAGGCCCTGGACCTGGGCCTCGGTCAGGGTGCGCGACACGTCGGGACCGGCCACGCGGGCCATGACGACCTGATTGCCCAGCACCTGCCACGGACGGCCCTTGGCCTTGGAGGCGGCCAGTTCGCGCTTCAGCCAGTCGCGCTGCTGCGGCCCCATCAGGTCGCGGGACGGATCGTTCAGCTTGGCGCGGAAGGCGTCCAGGTCCAGCACCGGCTCGCCGTCCGGGCCGTCCTTGGCGGTCAGATCCCTGTCATAGGCCAGCGGTTCGGTGCGGCCGGTCAGGCGGGTCTCGACCATCATCAGGCTGGCCAGATCGCCGAAGTGGAAGCTGCGGTGGATCGCCTCCTTCAGCGCGCCGGGCGCGGCTTCGCGGATCGGCATCCACTCATAATAGGCCTTCAGCGCCGCCGCCTTGCGTTGGGCGAAGTCGCCTTCGGTCTCGGGCTGATGGTTCTCGGCGCCGTGCAGCCAGGCGTCGTTGGCCGTTTCGTGATCGTCCCAGACGCAGATGAAGGGCGCGCGGGCATGGGCGGCCTGAAGGTCGGCGTCGCGCTTGTACTGGGCGTGGCGCAGCCGATAGTCGGCCAGGGAGACGATCTCGTGCGCCGGTTCGGGCACGCGACCCAGCTTCGGCCCCGTCGCCATGCCATAGGCATCGGAATCCGCCCCGTATTCGTAGATGTAGTCGCCCAGGTGGACCACGGCGTCGAGGGTCGGCAGGGCGGCGATCGACTCATAGGCGTTGAACAGGCCGCCGGGGTGCAACTGGCACGACACCACCGCCAGATTGACCGGCGTGATCCCCTCCGCCGCCAGAGTGCGGGTGCGGCCCATGGGCGAGCGCGTCTCGCCCACAGCGAAGTCGTAGCGATAGTCGCGGCCGGGGCGCAGGCCCGCCGCGTCGACCTTGACCGTATAGTCGCGTTCAGCCCCCGCCTCGAACCGGCCCGAGGCGACGACGCGGTCGCCCTGCCCGTCCAGCACGCGCCAGGCGACCGAGACCGGCCCGACATGACCGTCCGCCGGGGTGACGCGCGTCCACAGGATCACCCGGTCGGTCGCCGGATCGCCCGAGGCCACGCCGTGGGCGAAGACGACGGCGACAGCTTCGCCCGTCGGGACCGTAGCGCAGCCCGCCGCCGCGCCCGCGCCGAACAGGCCCAGAAGGCCGCGACGGTTCATGGTCATGGCTCTGGTCCTCAGTAGCGCAGGGTGAAGGCGACGCCGTAGCTGGCGCCCCGCCCGGCGATGAAAGTCGGCAGGCCCAGCGCATCGCCGGTGTTGCCCGCGTCCTTGATGTATTCCTCGTCCAGGATGTTGTCGCCGAAGGCCTCAACGCCCCAGTTCCCCGACGACGGGGCGTAGCGCACCCGCAGGTTCAGCAGGCCGTAGCCGTCCTGGTACTCGTCCTGCACGGTGTCGGCGACGAAGTTGCCGGTCTGCAACTCCGGGCGGTCGTTGTCGTCGTCGAAGAAGACCTTGGACTGCCAGGTGTAGGTCGGCTGGACCTCGATGGTCCCGGTCTCGACCGGCAGGCGCCAGGTCGCCCCGATCGATGCCATGTGGTCCGGCGACAGGCGGAAGCGGTTGCCGTCGCGCGCGCCTCCGTCGAAGCGCGAGTGGTTGTAGCCGTAGGTGCCGAACAGATCGAAGGTCGGCGTCGCCGCGAAGGCGACCTGGCCCTCAAACCCATAGGCGTTGGCCTTGCCCGCATTGACAGTGACGAAGCGGGTGCCGTCCTGCTCGGTCGTCTGGAAGTTGTCGTAGGCGTAGTGGAACACCGCCCCGTCCAGGCGCAGGCGGCGATCCATCAGCGCCGTCTTGTAGCCGACCTCGAAGCTGTCGACGGTCTCGGCGGGGATGACTTCAAAGGTCGGGGCGCCCAGCGGAACGGACGGGCCGCGCACCTCCAGCACCTCGGGGCGACGGCCGCGCGCATAGTTGGCGTAGAGGCTGGCGTCGTCCGACAGGGCGTAGCGCGCCGTCAGACGCCAGGTGAAGCCGTCGTCCTCGTGATCCGCCTGGATCAGGTCGCCGTTACCAGCAGTCGGCTGGGCGGTCAGGGCGAACAGCGGCAAGCCCGAAGCTGCGGGCAGGTTGGCCGCGCCCGGCGTCGCCAGGCCCGTCAGGATGGCCGTGATCTGCTGCTGCAGCCGCTGGGCGCCGGCCATGTCGCCGGCCAGGGCCAGGCGTTGCGCCTGAGCGCCGAGGGTCTGCACCGCCACCAGGCCGCCGGCGATGGAGCGGCCGTTCAGCACCGCCGCCGAATAGCCCGTCGTCTTGTCGTCGCGCGTCCAGCGCACCCCGCCCGAGAACTCCAGACGATCGGTCGCCTTGAAGGTCAGGTCGCCGAACAGGTCATAGGAGGTCAGGTCGGCCCGGTTGGTCGCCGTCTCGATGTGAGCGGGCTTCAGATTGCCGACGATGCCGGGGATCAGCGGATGCGCCGCAGCGGGCAGCATGGACTGCAGGATGCCGCCCATCAGCAACGGTGTCGGCGCGGCGTAGACCATCTTCAATCGCTGGTCGCCCAGCGGCGTCGCCAGTTGCAGCAGAGCCAGACGCTCGTCGAACTGGGTCGGCATCCGTTGGAAGCCTTCCTCGCTGAAATAGCCGGCACCGACGAAGCCCGAGAAGCGGCCGCCGTTGTCGAAGTTCAGGCGGAACTCCTGGCTCCACTGTTCGCCATAGGCGTGCTCGGCCGCCGTCAGCAGCGGCAGCGACGTGCCGTCCGGATCGAACACCTCGGTCGAGTCGAACTGGCGATAGGCCGTGGTCGAGTTCAGCGTCAGCGACGGCGACAGATCCCACTTCACCAGGCCCGTCACGCCCCAGACCTCACGATCCAGACCCAGGCCGACGCCGCCGTCAAAGTCCGCGCCCGACGTCAGGGCCGCCCCGTCCCAAGGCGCACGCCCGCCCAGGGAGGCGCCCGTCCTCGGATCGAACGGATCATAGGCGATCGACTTGAACGAGGTGCCGCTGGCCGAATCCGTCTGATAGTTGGCGATCAGATCGGCGCGCAGATTGTCGGTCGGCGCCCAGGCGCCCGACAGGCGCAGCGCCTTGGTCTCGATCGAGTTGTAATCCTCGCCGCCCAGCAGGTTCTCGACCGTGCCGCCGCGCGTCTTCATCCGCGCCGCCAGGCGCAGGGCGCCGGTCTCGCTCACGGGCGCGTTCACGAATCCCTCGACGGCGCGATAGTCCAGGTCGCCCGCCTCGATGCGAGCGCCGGCGTCGAACCGGCCCGGACGGGCGCGGTTCTGCACCAGATTGACCGCGCCGATCAGGGCGCCGCGGCCGTAAAGGGTCGACTGCGGCCCCTTGGCCACCTCGACCCGCTCCATGTCGAACAGTTCGACATAGGAGCCGCGCGACTTGGAGATCGACACCCCGTCCTGGAACACCGACACGCGCGGCTCGGCGGTGGCGGCGCCAGAGTCCGAAGTGATGCCGCGCATCACGAAGCCCGGATTGTTCGGCGACTGGTTCTGCACCAGGAAGCCCGGCACGAAGGCCGACAGCTGGTCGAACTCCTGCACCCCCAGGTTTTCCAGGAAGTCGCCGCTGTAGGCCGTCAGGGCGAAGGGCACCTCGATCGGATCTTGGGCGCGCAGCTGGGCCGTCACCACGATGTCGTCCACGGCGGTCGTCGTCTCGCCCGGCGAAACGCTTTGAGCATGGGCGGCGCCCGCCGCCATCAGGCCCGCGACGGCGGCGCCCGCCAGAAATCCACGCTTGAGGCTGATCGGCTTCATGGTCTTACCCCCTGAGAAAGCAGGGCAGACCTAAAGACGCTGAATGTCGCGGGCGCGACGCGGCGGTCACGGGCGAATGAAGCTGCAACGGCAGAACCGCGAAATTCGCTCGCCGCACAGCCTATCTTTCAAATCGCGTCAGGCGTACAGTCTATCGAACACTAGGGCTTCAGACCGCTGGCGGCCTCGAAGCCATGAGCCGTCCGCCGACATCGATACGCCTTCGCGTTTAGGGCTGTCTCAAGAGTTTGGCCGCCGAGACGACAGAATGCTCACCGTCTCGCGCCAGTTTCGTGAAGACCGCATCCAACACCGCAGCCCATCGGGCGGTCGCTAGGCCGCACCGGCCTGAGACAGGCTTTCGCGGACACGTTCCAGTGCGAGCTCGACAGGCTCTTCGATGTTCATCAGAGCGAAGCTGCCGTTCAGGTCGAAGACACAGTGGCCGTGGACGACGGCGATCAGAGAACGCGCCAGACGCGGTGCGCCGGGCTGAGCCTTCGCCGGCAAGACAGCCGTCACCTCGTTGACGATGATCTGGGTCAGGTCGCCGCGACGCTGGTTCTGCTCGTCGGTCAGGGCGACGTCCGGCGGCAAATGGTGTTCATAGATGGCGCGCCAGCTATGGGGATTGGCGCGCGCGAAGCCGAAATAGGCTTCGACCAGGCATCGGATGCGGTCTGGGCCGCTGCCTTCCAGCGCCTGACGCACCTCTTCCGCCCAGAGCTGGAAGGTTCGCGTGTTGATGGCGATCAGCAGCTGATCCAGCGTACCGAACACGTTGTAGAGGGTGCCGATCGAATAGCCGACGCGCTTGGCCACCTCGCGCGCCGAGAAGCGCGCAAAGCCCACCTCGGCCATGTGCTTGTGGCCTTCGACCACGAAAAGCCGCTCCAGCTCCTGCCGCGTATGATCCGATCGCCTTCCCATTAACCCTGCATAGCAGAAGCTGCGCAGAGAGCGGGAAGAAACGTCAGTTTTCGTTTTTTATTGATCGATGCTCATTTAAGGATATGAATTGCGCCCGACAGGGTGCTTTCGCGCCCTTCCGCATTCGCCTTGAGGCTTCCCATGACCGCGCTTCGCTTCCCGTCGTCCGCTTCGACCGCCGTCCTGCTTCTCGGAGCCGCCCTGGCGGCCTCGGTCGCTCAGCCTGCGGCCGCCGAAAGCGCTGACTGCCGACGCGCCTCCGGTCCGGTCGAGACCGCCATCTGCTCGACCCCGGCCCTCGCCGCATTGGACGCCAAGATCGCTGAACGCTATGGAACGGCGATCAGGGGTTATGACGCCGCTAGCGCCGAGGCGCTTCGTCGCGACCAGCGCGCCTTTCTTGCGGCCCGCAACGCGGTCGGCGCGCGGCTGACGGGCGCCGACCTGATCGAAGAACTGACCGATCAACTGACGCGGCGTGAAGCATTCTTGACCGATCTGGGCAACGACCCGCTGGTCAGCGTGGTCGGCCGCTGGCGCAATCTCAACGGCGAGATCGTCGTCAACCAATGGGCGACCGGCGTCCTGACGTTCACGGCCACGGCCGCCGACCCGCGCGGCGATGGCTGGTCCTGCGAGGTCGACGGCAGCGGCGACTGGATCGACGAAGACGAAGCCCGCTTTGACGACATCAGCGGCGCCGCCGCCTGGTCGCTGAACGTAAAGGCCCAGGGCGCGACGCTTGTCGTCAAGGAGACGATCGAGAACGGCGCCGACGCCGTCCCCTATTGCGGTGCGGGCGGCACGCTCTCGGGAACCTACTTCCAGGCGGTGCGTCTGCCGGACCCGTCGCGATGATCCGCGCGGCCCTTAAGGGATGGTCCTCGGGCTGGCGAGAACGCCTGGGCTGATGAACTGTCGGCGCCCGGTCCAGGTCAGCAACTTGACCAAGGTTCCGCCCGGCTTGGCGAAGTCCTCGCACGCTTCGGGGCGGGGAGGCTCAGGCGCGGCCGCGACCAGCGCGCCTTGCCGCAGCCCTTCGTAGTAGAGGGCGAAATCCGCCTGCTGCGCTTCGGACAGCACGGACTGCCCGAACGCCATCTCCTCGCGGGCGCTGTCGATGATCAGGCGACTGTCGTCCTCTGACAGACGTTCGCACAGCAGGCCGATCATGACCAATCGCTCGATACGGACGGCCAGTCCCGCCTGAGCCTTGACCAGATCATACTGGAGCTTGGCGTACTCGGGACTGGCCGCCATCCATTCCTTCAGGGCGGCCCGGGCGGCCTCTTCGTCGGCCCCGGCGGGTTGAGCTGCGGCGACGCCGGCCGCACTCATGAACAGCGTCGCAACCAACCCGCTCGCGAAACGACGAAGCGCCATCAGATGCCCCTTGCAATGCATACGCGCCTTCCCCGGCCTCAGCCCGGAATCGGGCCGATCGGCCAGTTGCTCAGCGATTCCATATCGCCTTCCTCGGAGGGACAGGGCGTATAGAGGGTGAAGGCCACATCGCCTTCGAAATACCAGTCAGCGCCCTTCTCATAGCCGACGATGCCGGTGGAGTAGCAGACCGCCGCCTTGCTGCCGTCCGGGATCATCAGAATGGCCCAGTTGGTCGACCCCGCGCCCGCCGGATCATAGCCGTGAAGCAACAGACGCCCGCGTGTCTCCGTCACCACGCCGACGACGTTGCCGTCAAAGACGATGGACTTCTGGATGTCGCGATCCACGCCCGAGGCGACCATGGCCGCACGCACGTCCGGATGCTGGAAGAAGGTGACGCCCTGCACCGGCTCAGTAGGATGCTTGCCGACATAGGCCGACAGCGGCGGCGCCTCGCCGTTCCGGTCAGGCGCAGTTGCCGGCGCTGCGGACGACGCCGGGACATCGGCTTCAGCCGGGGTCGGGGCGGCGGCCGCCCCCTCTTCGGCCTGCGAACAGGCGGCGAGCGTCGCGGCCAAGGCGAACGCGAGCAAGGTTCTCAGGGTCATGCAAATTTCCTTCGACGCTTAAGCGACAGATCCTCGCCCAAGGGCAGGACTTATTGATCCACGGCGCGCATCTCGATCGTCAGCGGCTCTTCAGCGGTTCCACGCCCGAAAAGGCTGGCGGTGATCATCTGCCCTTGCGACGCCGCAAACGGCGCGCTCTTCATCGAACGGCCGCCGTCGAGTTCATCGTCGAACACGGTGAAGCGCGTGCACGTCGCCTCACCCAGGCGATCGGCGAACGCCTGATCGATCTCGCCGCGCCAGCCCGGCAGGGTCGTCGGCGCGGACATTTCGATCGTCTTGCCGACGATCCGGCCGTCGCGCCGCCAGCTGTAGCTCACCCCATCCGACGCCGCGGCCGTACAGCCCGTCCGGCCGCAATGCAGCGCGCCCACGGGCGCCTGCTCGCGAAGCTGCTGCTGTTGCGCCTGCGACAGCGTCTGGCCGATGAACAGGTCGCCCTTGTCCAGCGACGTACAGACGGTGCTTTGAGCAAAGGCGCCCGTCACCGCCAAGGAAGCGGCCGCAGTCAGGCTCATCATGAAAATACGCACGCAGACCTCCTTGGTCTCTGGCGTCGCCGCAGCGACGCTGATGTCGTCTTAGCAGCTGGGAACGCGGCTCTGGGCGTCCAGTCGAAACTGGCCGTCGGCGCCGCGCGTATAGGTCTCTTTGAAGCTGGCGGAGCCGGTGTAGGACACCGTGAAGCTGCGGCCCTGTTCGGCGGCCGTGATCACCCCGTCGACGCCCGCCTCGCCGTCATCGGCGCTGGCGTCCGAGAAATAGGTCTGGATGCGCGCGATCCGCACCGGGCCGGACGGGGTCAACTCCGTCAGTTCGGCATAGCCGCACCCGCGCCCCTGCCACACGCCGCCAGCCTCGGTATAGAGGACCGGATTGGCCGCGATCGCCTTCGTCCAGCCCCATCGCAGAGCCGGGTTGCCGACAACGCCCGCCGCGCCGACATCCAGCCACTCGCCCTGAAGCGCATAGGGGTAGCGCGGCGCGCCCGCGTCATGGTCGAGATAGTGGACCGCGTTCATGCCGCTGCAGGCCTGCCCCGTGCATTCGTTGGCTCCCGTGCTCACCAGGGCGACGCGCGTGTCGGACAGCGGAATGAAGGCCAGCGGCACAAAGCTGTAGACGTCGTCGCCGACCTTTCGCACCGCCTCGTTCCGTTGAGCCTCAGGGAAGGCGACGACAAAGGCGGCCGGTGTTCCCGTCAGGACATTGTCACGGTCCACATCCTGGATTTCGATCAGCGACTGAGCCGAAGCCGGCAGCGCCGCGGCCACGGCGAACGCAGCGAGACACACGGCGGCGATGGTCTTTGAGGATTGCATACGAGACTCGTTTCTCGACTGGAGACAGGGATCGACTAACGCCGCAACGCATGGCGCGAAGACAATTAAACACTGTTCATAATCGATGACAACCCGCCTTTTTCCATCGCGTGACCAGGGCTTGCACGCCCGGATCGGCGGACCGCGCCGCCGTGCGATCTCGGACACAAAAACTCGTCATGAAATTAGAAATTCTACATTAGAAACGCGCCGCTCACGTGCCTTATTGCGCGCCCAATTGTGACTTTTATTGCGGTGCAACATTTCCATGATCAGGCCATCCCTGACCGTTCTCGCCTTCTTCTCAGCCGCTGGAGCGTGCAGCGCCGCACACGGGGAAGTCTCTGAGAATCTAACAGATCAATCCGCAACGACGTCGGCCTACTCCGTCTCGGATGTCGTCGTGACAGGCTCCAACATCCGCCGCGCCAACACCGAGGGCTTCAACCCGGTCCAGGTGATCGGGCGCGAAGAGCTGGAGAGCTCGGGCAAGTCGACCACGGCGGACCTGCTGCGCTCGATCTCGGCCAATACCGGCAACGGCTCGAACGAGACCCAGAACAGCGGCTGGTCGTCGGGCGCGGCGGGCATCGGCCTGCGCGGCCTGTCTCAGAAGAACACCCTGGTGCTGCTGAACGGGCGGCGCGTGGCGAACTACGGCTTCCCCGGCGGCGGCCTGTCGGACACCTTCGTCAATCTGAACGCCCTGCCGATGGTCGCGACCCAGCGGCTGGAGGTGCTGAAGGACGGCGCCTCGGCCGTCTATGGCTCGGACGCGGTGGCGGGCGTCACCAACATCATCACCCGCCAGAACTTCCAGGGCCTGGAGTTCGGCGCCAGCTATGGCGTCGCCGGTCAGGGCGGCCTGGAAACCTCGACCGCCAAACTGGTCGTCGGCCACGGCGATCTGGAGACGGACGGCTACAACATCCTGCTGTCGCTGGAGGCTTATACTCGCAACCGGCTGGATCAGGACCAGCGCGACCTAACCAAGTCGGGCATCTACACCGACCTGCCTGGCGGCCGCTGGAACGGCTGGTCGGCCAAGGGCGCGCGCTTCCTGGTCGACGGCAAGTCCGTGCCCTTCCTCGACGTCCAGGGCCAGTGCCCCGAAGGCATGGTGCTGACCGCCAGCGCCCCGATCGACGGCCTGGCCGGCGACACCTGCGCCATCAACTTGGCGCCGCACACGACCCTGATCCCCTCGACCGACCGCTATCAGGCCTATCTGTTCGGGACCAAGCGTCTGACGCCGCAGATCGAGGCCTTTGGCGAGGTGCTCTATTCCTATGTCGAGGGGGCGTCCCTGTTCGGCTCCAGCCCCTTCTTCACGCTGGAAGGCGGGCGGTTCGCGCTGAACGCCGAGACCGGGCTGGCCGAGCCGGTGTCGAACCTGCTGCCCGCCAACAATCCCTACAACCCCTACGGCGTCGCCACGCCGATCGAATACACCTTCTTCGATCTGGGTCGGACGCTGAAGACCAATGAGTCGAAGTCCTATCGTGCGCTGGGCGGGGTGCGCGGCCGCCATGACCGCTTCGACTGGGAGGCCGCCGTCTTCGCCTCGGGCAGCGACGAGCGCGAGACGGTGTCGGGCGGCTTCGCCCATCGCTGGAACCTGGTCGACGCCCTGGCGAACGGCACGCTGAACCTGCATGAGCCCGGCGCCACGCCGCAGGCCGTGCTGGACGGCATCCGCCTGTCGACCCTGCGTCCGGCGGAATCGCGCCTCTATGGGGCCGACTTCAAGATCTCGGGCGAGCTGTTCAACCTGCCCGCCGGTCAGATCGGCTACGCCGCCGGGGTCGAGTTCCGGCACGAGAGCCTGGTCTCAAGCAATCCGTGGCAGATCGACGCCGGGCTGCAGATCCGCCCCGCCATCGCCGCCGTGGACGGCGAACGCGACGTCTGGGCCGCCTATGCCGAGTTCAACATTCCGGTCCTGAGCAACCTCGACGTTCAGGTCGCCGCGCGAGCCGATGAATACAGCGACTTCGGCAGCGCCTTCTCGCCCAAGGCGGGCGTGCGATGGAAGCCGCTGGACTGGCTGGCGCTGCGGGCCTCGGCTTCGCGCGGCTTCCGGGCGCCGTCGCTGTCGGAGAACTCGGCCTCGACCATGATCTCCTACGGCTCGGTCATCGACCCCTATGACCCCGACCTGCCCAATTCACGCCAGAGCCCGACCTTCTTCACCGTCGGCAACACCAATCTGGAGCCGGAAAAGACCCGCTCCTACAATCTGGGCGTCGTCTTCACCCCGACGCGTGACACGGCGCTGAGCATCGACTGGTATCAGATCAAGCTCGACAACCTGATCGGCACGGGAAACACCACCGCCATCGTCCAGGGCAACAACCCCGCCGACGTCATCCGCGACCCGCGCGGCAAGCTGCAGGCCGTCTACAACCGCTATCGCAACCTGTCGGCGCTGGAGACCTCGGGCATCGACGTGGACTTCAGCCAGCGCTGGCGCACCGAGGACTGGGGACTGGGCGATTGGGGGACGTTCACCGCCTCCAGCGCCTATACGCATCTGCTGGAATACAAGCGGCCGAACGCGGCGGGCGGGCCGCTGCTGGACTACGCCGGATCGAACCGGGGCGCGACCCTGCCGGCGCACAAGGCCACGACGCGCCTGGCCTGGAACCGCGACGTCTTCGACGCCAACCTGACCTGGTATTACACCTCAGGCTATGATCAGGTGCCGGTTGTCGGGGGACAATCGCGCGTGGACGCCTATCACCAATTCGATCTGTATGCGGCGTGGTCCGGGCTGGAGCGCGTGACGCTCTACGCCAAGATCGAGAACCTGCTGGACGAAGCGCCGCCGCACGACGCCTCCTTCCCCGGCGTGCGCGCCCCCTATGACTTCGGCCAGTACGATCTGCGTGGACGCTATTTCCGCGTCGGCTTCGACGTCCGCTTCTGATTGAGACCACCACAATGAACGCCAGAGCCGCCCCTTCCCTGTTCACCCGCCGCAAACTGGCCGCAGGCGCCGCTCTGGCTGTTCTGTTCAGTGCAACAGCGCTGTCCGCAGCGGCGCCCGCCGTCGCACAGAGCGCCTACTTCTTCCCTCAGGCGGCGGCGGGGGATTTCGACCCCGCCATTCCGACGCCCGAAGCCTTCCTCGGCTATCCGATCGGAACCCACTACACCCGCCACGACCGCATCGTGGACTATCTGCGCGAGCTGGCCCGCCTGTCGGATCGGGTCACGGTCGAGGAGATCGGCCGCAGCTATGAACAGCGCCCCCTGCTGTCCGTGGTCATCACCTCGGGCGCCAATCAGGGCCGGATCGACCAGATCCAGCGCGCCCATATCGCGGCGGGCGATCCCGGCGGCCCGGCCGCCACGGCCGACGCCCCGGTCGTGGTCGGCCTGTTCTACAGCGTCCACGGCAATGAGACGTCCAGCGGCGAGGCGGCCCTGCTGACCGCCTACTACCTGGCCGCCGGGCGCTCGCCCGAGGTGCTGGACTGGCTGGACAAGGCCGTGGTCGTCATCGACCCGGCCCAGAACCCCGACGGCCGCGACCGCGCCGCCAACTGGCACAACGCCTGGAAGAACCAGCCCGCCGTCGCCGACCCGCAGGACAAGGAACACGTCGAGGCCTGGCCCGCCGGACGCACCAACCACTATTTCACCGACCTGAACCGCGACTGGCTGGCGGTGACTCAGAAAGAGACCCGCGCCAAGCTGGAGGCCTTCCACCGCTGGCGGCCCCACATCCAGATCGACTTCCACGAAATGGGCGCGGGCAGCACCTATTATTTCGAGCCCTCGCCCGCCAGCATGGAAAGCCCCCTGCTGCCGCGCGCCAGCTACGAATGGAACGTGACGCTGGCCAAGTATCACGCCCAGGCGCTCGATAGCCTCGGCTCGCTCTATTACACGCGCGAGGTTTTCGACAACTTCTCGCCGGTCTACGGCTCGACCTATCCAGACTTCCATGGCGGGGTCGGGGTGACGGTCGAACAGGCCAGTTCGCGCGGGCTGGTGCAGGACACGGCCAACGGCCCGCTGACCTTCCCCTTCACCATCCGCAACCAGACCAATGTCGGCCTAGCCACCATCCGAGGCGCGGTGGCCGAGCGCGCCGGATTGCAGGCCTTCCAGCGCGACTTCTTCCGCTCGGCCGTCGAGCAAGGGCGTCGCCATTCCAGCCAGGCCTTCGTCTTCGGCGATGCGGCCGATCCCGGCCTGACGCGCCAGACCCTGGACCTGCTGCTGGCCCACCACATCCAGGTCCACCCGCTGACCGAGCGGGTGACGCAGAACGGCCGCGCCTATGAACCGGGCAGCGCCTATGTCGTACCCTCGGCCCAGCCGCAGTTCCGTCTAGTGCACTCCATCTTCGACCGGACGCCCCCGACCAGGGGCAGCGTCTACGGCAGCACCTCCTATTCGGTCGCCCTGGCCTATGGGCTGAAGAGCGACGGCCTGCGCCGCCTCCCCGCCCACGGGTCCGCCGTGACCGAAGCGCCCGTCGCAACCGGCGGCGTCAGCGGGCCTCAGGACGCCTATGCCTATGTCGTCGACTGGCGCGATCTGAACGCCCCGCGCGTTCTGGCAGCCCTGCTGCGTCAGGACGTGCGCGTTCGCGCAGCGTTCGAGCCGCTGACCGCAAGGACGGCGCAGGGCGACAGCGCCTTCGGGCGCGGCTCCCTCGTCGTCACCACGGCGGGACAAACGCTGGACGCCGCCGCCCTGCGCGCCGCCGTGGACAAGGGCGCGCGCGAGGCGGGCGTGGTCGCCCATGCCGTCTCGACCGGCCAAAGCGTCGCGGGTGTCGATCTGGGCAGCGACAATGTGAAAGTCGTGCGCGCCCCGCGCATCGCCCTGGTCATGGGCGAAGGCGTCAACGCCACCGAGATCGGCGCGACCTGGTTCGCCCTCAGCGAGCGGCTGAACTATCCGGCGACGCGGCTGGACCCGTCGCAACTGGGCCGCGTGTCGCTGGGCGACTATGACAGCATCGTCCTGTCCGGCGGGCGCTACGACAACCTGAGCCAGCCGACGGTCGACGCCCTAAAGGCCTGGGTGCGGGCGGGCGGCTCTCTGGTGGTGTTCGGCAGCGCCGTACGCTGGGCCGCCGCCAACGGCCTGGCTCCGCAGGCCGCTTCCGAAGATGAGAAGAAGACCGAGGTCGAGCGCCGCGACTACGCCGACCGCAGCGCGATCCAGGGCGAGCAGCGCACGGCGGGCAACGCCCTGTCGGCCGACGTCGACATCAGCCACCCGCTGGCCTTCGGCCTGTCGCGCCGCGACCTGTTCGTGAACAAGGAGACGGACGTGGTTCTGGCGCCCGTGTCCGATCCCTTCGCCAATGTGGTGCGGATCGAGGCCAGCCCGCAGGTCAACGGCTACCTGCCCGAAGCCCTGCGCGCCAGGGCGGCGGGCTCGGTCTGGGCTCAGGTGAACCCGATCGGGGCGGGCAACGTCGTCCTGTTCGCCGACGACCCGGCCCACCGCAAATACTGGCTGGGGACGGAGCGTCTGCTGATCAACGCCCTGTTCCTGTCGAACCATCTGGGCGGTTCCGGACGGCGCTAAACGCACCGATTCAGAGCGGTAGCGCCTGGGAGGCGCTGCCGCCCGCTACGCTGAAAAACCGACGTCCGGTCAGGGCGCCGGAAAGCATTGTCGTCGGAATCTGGACCTGCTACTTGTGAAGCGTCCAGCTGTTCCAGGGAAAAGGAGGGCACGATGATCGACAAGACCACGCCCGCCTGCGGGTTCCCGATGGTCTTCGGCCGCCACGGCCGCTGACGTCCCTTTCGGCTCAGTGCTGAGCCGTTCCCCTGATCATTGCTGACACAAGGACCGCGCGGATCTGCGCGGTTGCTCTTTTCATGACCGACTATGATGACGCCGACGCGCGCCTGCGCGCGTCCGTGCTGCGCAAGGTGCTCGCCTTCACCTTCCGCCTGTGGCGCCGAACCCCATGGCTGGCCGTCGCCTGCGCCGGAACGATGCTGCTAGCGACCCTCACGGAAGTCTTCGCCCCGCTCTACGCCGGGCGCATCATCGACGCGGCGGGCCGCGGCGACGTCGGCGCCGCCTGGGCGGCCTTCGCCGTCATCACCGCCCTGGGCGCCGCGATGGTCGTGCTGCGCCACCTCGGCTGGTGGGCGATCACGCCCCTGACGCTGAAGATGATGCAGGACGTGACGCAGGAAGGCTTCGCCCGCGTCCAGCGACTGTCGACCGACTGGCACGCCAACGCCTTCTCGGGCTCGACCGTCCGACGGATCACGCGGGGCATGTGGGCGCTCGACACGCTGAACGACGTGCTGCTGCTGTCGCTTCTGCCGTCGCTGACGGTGCTGGCGGGGACGGTCATTCTGCTGGCGCTGCACTGGCCGGTCCTGGGCCTCGTGATGGGCGTCGGCGCGATCGCCTATATCGCCCTGACCGTCGGTCTGGCGACGCAGGTGCTGGCGCCGACCGCGCGGCTGTCGAACCAGTGGGACACCCGGATCGGCGGCGTACTGGCCGACGCCATCGGCGCCAACGCCGTGGTCAAGGCCTTCGGCGGCGAGGCGCGCGAAGAGGCCTTGCTGGCGAAGACCGTCGCCAAGTGGCGCAAGCGGACGCACCGCACCTGGATGGCCTTCACCTGGGCCGGCTCGGGACAGATCGCGCTTCTGTGGCTGATCCGGCTGGCGGTCACGGGCGTGGCGCTGTGGCTGTGGATGCGCGGCCAGGCCAGCGCCGGCGACATGGCCTATGTCATCACCAGCTATCTGGTCCTGAACGGCTATCTGCGCGACATCGGCATGCACATTCACCAGCTTCAGCGTTCGGTGAATGAGATGGAGGAGCTGGTTCAGCTTCATCAGGAGCCGTTGGGCGTGCCCGACCAGGCCGATGCGCAGCCGATCCAGGTCAGGCACGGCGCTATCCGTTTCGACGACGTCACCTTCCGGTACGGCGGCCAAGAAAAGCCGTTGTTCCGAAACCTCGACGTCGCCGTTCCTGCGGGACAGCGCGTCGGCCTGGTGGGACGCTCAGGCTCAGGCAAGACCAGCTTCGTCAAGCTGGTCCAGCGGCTCTATGACGTCGATGCAGGCCGCGTGACGATCGACGGACAGGACGTGGCCCACGCGACCCAGGCGTCCCTGCGTCGCCAGGTCGCGATCGTGCCTCAGGAGCCGATCCTCTTCCATCGGTCGATCGCCGACAACATCGGCTACGGCCGCCCCGGCGCCACGCCCGAAGAGATCGAACGGGCCGCGCGCCTCGCCAATGCGCACGACTTCATCGCCCGCCTGCCGAAAGGGTATCAGACCCTGGTGGGCGAACGAGGGGTCAAGCTGTCCGGCGGCGAACGCCAGCGCGTGGCCATCGCGCGGGCCTTCCTGGCGAATGCGCCGATCCTGATCCTCGATGAAGCGACGTCCAGCCTCGATTCCGAGAGCGAGGCGGCGATCCAGGAGGCGATGGAACGGCTGCTGATCGGCCGCACCGCCATCGTCATCGCCCACCGGCTGTCGACCGTCCGGGCGCTGGACCGCATCCTGGTCTTCTCGGGCGGCGAGATCGTCGAAGACGGAACCCATGACGACCTGCTCCAGGCCGGCGACGGCCACTATCGCCGCCTGTTCGAACGGCAGTCAGGGAAGACCCCCGAGATCATGGAGTAGCGCATGACGGCAAGGCGCACCGCTACGACAGGCTCAGCCGGAACACGGTCGCCGGAGTCCGCTCAAGGGTCAGGGCGCCGCCGTGGGCGTGGGCGATCTGGCGGGCCAGGCTGAGGCCGATGCCCGAGCCGTTCGGCTTGGTGGTCACGAAGGGACGGAAGATGCGTTCGGCGTCGGCCGGCGATACGCCGGGGCCGTCGTCGGCGACCTCGATCACCAGCGTCTCGTCGGCCCGCTTGACCGATAGCCGAACCGCGCCGGAAGGCGCGCGGTCGACCTGCGTCGCCTCGGCGGCGTTCTGAAGCAGCGCCCACACAGCCTGGTGCATCTGATCCCGGTCCAAGGCCCAGGACAGGTCTTCCTGCACATCCACATGCAGGGTCGCTGCCGGCCAGCGGCTGGCGAACAGGCGCGCCAGATCGTCCGCCATCTCGCGCACGGACACAGGCCGCCGGATCGGCTCCGGCAGGCGAGCCAGCGTGCGATAGGCCTCGGCGAACCGCTGCAGCCCGTCGGCGCGGCGCGCCAGGACGCCCAGGATTTCGCGCAACAAATCCGGGTCGTCGTGCGCCCCGTTCAGAACGTCGAGGGCGCTTTCCGAGAGTGAGGCGATCGGCGCCAGGCCGTTGAGCAGTTCATGGCCCAGCACCTCGACCAGTTCGGCCGTCACGCGGGCCTCGGCGACACGCTCTTCCTGCTCCACGTCGATCAGGGCCGCCAAGGACGAGTCGCCCTCGGACGCCAGTTCGACGCGATCCAGCCGCCAGCGTCGACCGGACTGGCGGAAATGGGCGACCTCGCGATCGAACAGGGCCGCCGGCGGCGGCAGGATGCGGTCTTCGGCGCTGAAAAGGTCGCGCGCTGCGCGGTTCAAGGCCCTGGCCGTCGCCCCCTCGACGCCGACCAGGGGCGTCGGCGCGGCGTCCAGCAACACCCGCAGCGCCATCGCCTCCCCCTCGTCGGGCGACGCCGCCGCGACAGATGCAGGCGGACGCCTGTCCCACATCCGCGCGTTCAGCACGCCGAGCCAGACCGCCGCAAGCGCCGCGCCGGTCAGCGCGCCCCACATGCTGGACCGCCAGGCCAGAACAGCCGCTACGCCGCTGGCCGTCAGGCCGAGCGCACAGGCGAGCGCTGACGCCGCCCGCCTAGAGACCATGACGGGCCATGCGCCGATAGAGCGCCCCCCGGCTCAACCCCAGGGCCGCCGCAGTCTGAGAGACATTGTGCCGATGTTCACGCAACGCCGCGGCGATGATCGCCTTCTCGGCGTCGCCGAGATCAAAAGCGTTGTCGGCAGGCGTATCCAGCGCATCCGACACCGGCGACAGCGGAGCAACGACGGCCGCCGCCTCGATCTTTCCGTCCTCCGACAACAGCACCGCGCGCTCGACCGCCAGGGCCAGACCGCGCGCCTCGTCGGGCCACACGGCCGCGCGGATCGCCGCCTCCGCGCCAGGGGTCAGTTGCGCAGCCGGGCGGCCGAACCGCTCGGACGCTTCACGCGCGAAGTGGCGGGCCAAGATGACGGCGTCGTCCTCGCGCTCCGCCAGGGAGGGCGTCGCCGCCTCGACCGTCGCCAGCCGCCGCCGCAAGGCCGCAGACAAGCCGGCCGTTCCTGAAAGCAGGCTGAAGCAGCGCAGCGTCGGGGGCAGTTGATCCAGCAGCCGCGACTGCGCCACGTCGTCCAGCGCCTCCGCATGACGCAGGATGACCGCCCCCTCTTCCAGATCGAAGCGCCAGGCGGCCGGATCGCGCAGGTCGATCTTGCGCAGCGGCTGATCGGCCAAAGGCGAAGCCGCGTGGATCGCCCTGGCCGTCAAGGTGCGGCCCGCTCCCGACGGTCCGACCACCGCGACGCTGGCCGACGTCGGGCCGATGCGACGGATCAGATCGCGCAATCGCTGGACGGCGGCGCTGTCGCCCAGCAATCGCGCCGGAGCGGCCTCGCCCGCGACGGGCGGCGCCGACGGCGTTTCAATGGGCGCACGGCGGGCGATCGCGGCCTCGACCTTGGCGATCAGGTCGCGATTGCGCCAGGGCTTCATGACGAGGTCGCGCGCCCCCGCCTGCATGGCCGCCACCGCGATGCCGACGCCGCTGTGGGCGGTGATGACCACGACACAGGCCGTCGGATCATCCGCCATGATCCGCCGCAGACAGGTCAGGCCTTCTTCGCCGCTCGTTTCGCCGGGGCCGAAATTCATGTCCAGCAGCACGGCGTCGTATCGCGCGGAGGCCAGACGCGACAGCGCCTCCTGCGGCCCTGGCGCGAACTCCAGACGATGGCCCGCCACCTGGAAGGCGATCTCCATCGCTCGAGCCACCACCGTATTGTCGTCCACCAGCAGAACCGAAGCGCCTCTTGACGTCCCCTGCGACTGTCCATCGCCGGACACTGTGGCCGGACGCGGACGCACGCCGCCCTCCTGATCTTTAAAAATAACTTTGATCATAGGGACTTAGGTTTCTCCGCGGCGCCGGGCGAGACTGAAACCATAATGTCCGAACACGCAAAGCACGCAACCTCATCGACCGGCCCCGCGGGCGGCGCCGCCATGGACCGCCGCCTGGAGCGACAGCGCCCGCCGTGGTGGCGACGGCGCGCGGTCCTGGCCGTCGTCGCACTGGCCGTCGTCGGCGGCGCGGCCTGGCGTCTGCTGCCCTCGAGCGGCTCGACCAATATCGCCGCCGCCGATGTCGAGACGGGCGTGGTCCAGCGCGCCGCCTTCGACGACTACATCCCCGTCCGGGCCGTCGCGGCGCCGCGCGTCAGCACCCTGGTCGGCGCCCTGGCCGGCGGACAGGTCGAACGACTTCTGGTCGAGGACGGGGTGATGGTCGCCGAGGGCCAGCCCCTCGCCGTCCTGTCCAACCCCGAGCTGAAGCTGGAGGTTCTGACCCGCGAGGCCCAGATCGTCGGCCAGCTGGGCGACGCCTCGGCGCAGGATCTGGGCCTGCAGCGCAACCGCCTGGACCGCGAGGCCCAGATCGACCAGGCCAGCTACGACCTTCTGCGGGCGCGCCGCGAACACGACATCCGCCGCCAGCTGTACGAACGGGGCTTCCTGTCCGAGGCCGGCGTCCGCTCCTTCGCCGAAGAGGCCGGCTATCAGGAGAACCGGCTGAAGCAACTTCAGGCCGGACAGGCGACGGAATCCCGCATCACCGCCGCCCAGGCGAACCGTTTGGCGGAGGTGCGCCAACGACTGGCGGGCAATCTGGAAGCGGTGCGCGCGGGGCTCGACGCCCTGGTGATCCGCGCCCCGACAGCCGGGCGGCTGACGAACTTCAACCTTCAGCCCGGCCAAGCTCTGAAGGCCGGCGACCCCGCTGGTCAGGTCGACAGCGAGGGCGCCTGGAAACTGGAAGCCGACGTCGACGAATACTACCTCGGCCGCATCACCACAGGTCAGAAGGCCCGAACGTCAGAGGGAGCGACGCTGACGGTCTCGCGGGTTCTGCCCGCCGTGTCCGAAGGCCGGTTCAAGGTCGAGCTGACCTTTGACGGGCGCACGCCGAACGGGCTGAATCGCGGCCAGACCCTGGACCTGCGCATCACGCTCGGCACCGCACGTTCAGCCCTCGTCGCCCCGGTCGGCGGCTGGCTGGAAGGCGCAGGCGACGCGGCCAACGTCTTCGTGCTGGACAAGGACGGCGGACACGCCCGCCGTCGCCCCATCGAATTGGGCCGTCGCAATCCGACGCAGGTCGAAATCCTCTCCGGCCTGTCGCCCGGCGACCGTATCGTCACCTCCAACACCGCCTCCATCAGGGGCGACAAACTGAACATCCGTGGAAAGGGCCACCTGTGATCCGTCTCGAGAACATCCAGCGCCGCTACATCTCCGACGATGTCGAGACCACCGCGCTTCATGACATCGATCTCGAGGTCGCCCAGGGCGAATTCCTCGCCATCATGGGTCCGTCAGGGTGCGGCAAGTCCACCCTGCTGAACACCCTGGGCGCCGTCGACCGGCCCAGCGGCGGCCGCTATCTGTTCGGCGATCGCGACTTGGCGACCTTAAGTGAATCGGCCCTGGCCCGCTTCCGCGGCGAGACTCTGGGCTTCGTCTTTCAGAGCTTCAACCTGATCGACGAACTGACCATCGCCGAAAACATCGAACTGGGGCTGATCTACCGCAAGGACCGCCAGACCGATCGGCGCGCCCGCGTCGCCGCCGCCATGGACAAGGTCGGCATCGCCCACCGCGCCCAGCACTATCCGCATCAGCTGTCCGGCGGTCAGCAGCAGCGCGCGGCCATCGCCCGCGCCATCGTCGGCGCCCCCAAATTGATCCTGGCGGACGAGCCTACCGGCAACCTCGACACCCAGAACGGCCAACAGGTCATGGACATCCTGAGCGGGCTGAACGCCGAAGGAGCCACCATCGTCATGGTCACCCACTCGCCCAGCCATGCAGACATGGCCAAGCGCCGCATCGACATGCTGGACGGCCGGATTGTCGCCTCCGCCTCGCGCGCCGCCTGAACCCGAGGGACACGTTGATGAACCGTTTCGCGCTTGTGTCGCTCTACCGCAGCCTGATCCGCCATCCGCTGTATACGGCGGTGAACGTCGGCGGGCTGGCGATGGGCATCGCCGTCTTCATCCTGCTCGGCCTCTATGTGCGGTTCGAGACCAGCTTCGAGACCTGGCTGCCCGAGCACCAGACCGTCTATCAGATCCAGAACGAGTGGAACCTGCCCGGCAGCCCGTTCAACGGCGTCATGCCGAACACGCCCAGCGGCCTGCTGGAGATGATTCAGGAGGACTTCCCCGAAGCGAAGGGAACGCGGATCCTGACCTCAGGCAAGATCATCCACAACGGCGTGGCGACATCCGAAAACATCGCCCACGTCGACCCTGACTTCCTCGACATCTTCCGTCTGGAGATGGTGCGCGGCGACGCCCGCACGGCGCTACGCGACCCGGCCAATCTGCTGCTGAGCGAGACGGCGGCCAGACGCTATTTCGGTTCCGCTGACCCGATCGGCCGCACCCTCGCCCTGTCCGACGGCGAAGACGCCCAGCCGCGCAAGGTCGTGGGCGTGTTCCGCGATCTGCCCGCCAACACCGGGCTCGACTTCACCGCCCTGACGCCGATGAAGGGCCCCGCGCCCGACGACATGGCGATGTGGCGCAACCTCGGCGCGCTCACCCTTACGACCTATCTGCGTTTCGACACCCCGGCCCAGGCCCGCGCCTTTTCTCAGAAGCTGCCCGCCTTCGTCGAGCGCCATGGCGGCGACCTAGGAGAAAAGCCGTCCGACACGCTGCGCTATCTGCTGACGCCGATCGCAGACCTGCGCCTCGCCCCCGGCGGCAGGGCTTCGGACAGTCGGCGCCAGACCATCGCCATGCTGGGTCTCGTCGGCCTGCTGGCCCTGGTCATCGCCGTCGTCAACTATGTGAACCTGGCCGTGGCCCGCGCCGGGCTGCGTGCGCGTGAAGTGGCCATGCGCAAGGTGGTCGGCGCCTCGCGCGGGGCGCTGATCCGACAGTTCCTGGGCGAGGCGATGGTGCTGGTCGCCCTGGCCGCCCTGGTCGGGCTGATCCTGGCGGAGCTGGGACTACCGCTGATCAACGCCGCCGCCGACCTGTCCCTGACCCTGCCCTATGGCGTGGTTCTGCCCGTTCTGGCGTTACTGGTCGTCGTCATCGGCGCCGTGGCGGGCTTCTATCCGGCCGTTCTGCTGTCGCGCTATCCGGCCGCCCTGGTGCTGGCCTCGGCCCGTTCGCCCGGGGGCGGACGCGCAGGGGCCCGCGTGCGCGAGGCCCTGGTCGTCCTGCAGTTCACCCTGGCCACCGGGTTCATCATCGCCGCCGGAGTGCTGTTCGCCCAGATGCAGCACGTCCGCAGCGCCGACCTGGGCTTCCAGCGCGAAGGCCTGCTGATCGTGCCCGCCATGACGGATTCCAGCCTGTCGGAAAGTCAGCGCCTGGCGCTTCTGGCCGCGTTTCGCGACATTCCGGGCGTCACCCATGTCACCACGGGCACCCTCGCCGCCGGCGGCTCCTACAGCCACTCCGCCGAGAACATTCAGCTTCCCGGCGTGCCCGGCGACGGCCCGAGCCTGCGCAAGATCGCCGTCGGGCCGGATTTCTTCCAAACCTACGGCATGACGCCAGTCGCCGGCCGCGTGTTCGACCCGAACTATCGAAGCGATGACTCCACCGAGACCGAACGGGTCGGCGGCTTCAACATCGTCATCAACCGCAAGGCGGCCGAAACCCTCGGCTTCGCCTCGCCCCAAGACGCGATCGGCAAGACGGTCGGCGGCGGCCGTCCCCGCACCATCGTCGGCGTGGTCGAAAACGCCCGCTTCTTCTCGCCCCGCGCGACCATCGACCCGGCGGTCTATGTCTACAAGGCGCGCATTCCCGACTGGCCGATGGCGACCCTGCGTTATCAGGGCGATCCCCGTCAGGTGATGGAGCAGACGCGCGCCGTCTGGCGGAAAATGGCGCCCAGCACGCCCTTCGACGGCGCCCACGCCGACCGCCGCCTGATCGAACTTTACGCCGCCGACGACCGCGCCGCGCGCCTGTTCGGCATGGGCGCCGGGCTGGCCATCCTGATCGGCTGCGTCGGCCTGTGGGGCCTCGCCTCCTTCAGCACCCAGCAGCGGGTGAAGGAGATCGGCATCCGCAAGACGCTGGGCGCCTCGTCCTCGGACATCGTCAAGCTGTTGGTGGCCCAGTTCCTGCGACCGGTGCTGATCGCCAACCTGTTCGCCTGGCCGCTGGCCTTCTTCGCCGCGCGCACCTGGCTGGCGGGCTTCGACGACCGCATCGCCCTGTCGCCGGCCTACTTCATCGGCGCCAGCGTCGTGGCCGTGTTCATCGCCGTGCTGACCGTGCTCAGCCAATCGGTTCGAGCCAGCCGCGCGGCCCCGGCATGGGCCCTGCGCCACGACTAGAACGCCCTTCGCCCTCGCCGCGATGCGGCCCGCTCAGCGGCGAGGGCGCTCCGAGACCCAGATAGAGCCATTGCTGGGTACGCCGCTTCATCGGCTCGCCGTGGGGCATCAGGCTGGCGACGTTGAGCGAGGAGACCCCCGCCGCCTCAGCCAGGTCCGGCGATCGCCTCGACCCTCGCCGAGGTCGCCGAGGAGTTGGACCGTGAGGCGGGAGAGATCACCCGTCGCCCTGATCAGTTGGAAGAAGCCCCGGCGCGCAAGTCGCTCTTTGAGCGCATCATGATCCGGGCGCGTTGCAGGCGAACGATCTTGCGAGCATTCTCCTTGGCCGTAAGTGCGTACGGTCAGGATGGAGCGCGGCGCCAGGCCATACATCGATCCCATGGGAGCGTCTTCGACCATGGCGACGCCATATCAGGTTTTTCGACCGCCGCTTACGGCTCCGCGCCGAGCCCGGTCAGTCTGTAAGAAAGCCGGCGAGCGAGGCCATGTCTGAAGCGCAGTGGCCGCCGTAGATCGGGCGCCACTCTGTCTGCACCCCGTGCTTGGCCGCTTGTTCCGCCAGTAGTCTAGATCCCTCATAGTTGCCGTAGGCGTCGTAGAGACCGTTGGACAGATAGAGTGCGGGGAAGTCCGGCCCGGCACGCTCGATCAGCGCCAGCGGCGAGATGCGACGCCACTCGGCTTCGTCGGCGAGGTATTTTCGCGCCAACAGCCAGATTCCAAAGGCCATCTTGGGGTTGGCCCCCGTGCGCTCGATCGCCGCCTTCGTCTGCGGCAGAGGGCCGAACGGCGAAGCGACATACACTCCCGGGCACAGGGCCGCGATTTTGTCGAACGACTGCGGTCGGGACAGCCCCGCCACCAGAACATTGAGACCGCCCATGGACTCGCCCATCAGAAGACGACGGCGTGGCGCGCCGATTTTCGTCTCGATCTCGGGCAGGCGGCTCATCATGTCGTCCAACAAGCCGCTTTCGGGACGCGCTCCCTTGGGCGTCAGCAGCCAGGTCGGCCCATAGGAAAGCGTCACCACCGTAGGGGGCGGCGTCCCGCGATCTCGCCACTGCGCCTGCAGCATGGCCGTGAGGTAGGTGTCATCGTTCCAGATGCGCTCATCCAGACCGCGACCGTGCAGGTGGTAGAGCACATCGCCGTTCGTCCCCTGCCTGGCCCGATAAACGCAATAACGAAGCGCCCCCGAGGCGTCGCAGGTCGCCGCAGCGGGCTCGAAGTGAACCGCCTGATCCCCCCAGGGGCGGGTCAATCGCGACCATCCATTGTGGGCGATCAGGCCGATCACGAGAAACGCGGCAAGGCCCCACAGCCAGGGGCGGCGCAGAACGCGCAGGACAGTTTTGGACATGTGTTCAGCTTTCTTGAAATCAGCGACGCTCGCCCCGGCGACGACCTTCGACGAGCGATTCAAGATAAATCTATCTATGTAGATTTAGAGTCAATGCCGCGAACCCAGCTATGGTCCGATTTCAATTCAACCTATATAGAATTGGTCGATGAGCCGCTCCCGATCCTTGTCGCCTGCCGCCCGGGCCGTCCTGTTTCTGCTCGCCGAAGCAGGCGCCGGCTGGTCCCATGGCTATGACCTTTGCCGCAGAGCCAATGTGAAATCCGGCACCCTCTATCCCCTGCTGATCCGCCTTGAGGAACAGGGACACCTGGAAGCGCAATGGCTGCCGGCGGAGCCCGGACGTCCGCCCAGACATGCCTACAGGCTCACTGCCGAAGGACGCCGCCTGGCGATTGAGAATCCTCCGCGTGCTTCCCCCTCGTCGACGCCGGTTGAACGCCCGGCATGACAGCCGCCGAGTGGATAGTCCGGCGGATTTGTCGCCTGCTTCCCCCACGCCTGACCGACTGGGGCGAGGCGATGGCTCAGGAAGCCGCTTCGATCGAGCGGCCTAGCGCCGCCTTGATCTTCGCTGTCGGCTGCGTGGCCTGGGTCATCCGTCAAGCTCTGGGACAGGCGCTGCAATCAGCGCTGACGCCTTCAAAGGCGACTTCCGACCAACCGTCGCGATCTCGCACGACGGCGCTGGCTTGCGCGATCGCGGCGACGGGGCTGGGCCTCGTGTATCTCGCGGTCGCCGGCGCGCCGATGCGCCACCTGACCTTGAACGCAACGGCCTTGATCGCAGGCTTGATCCTCGTCCTGCCCTTCCGCCGGCGCGACCCCGTCTGGCCCCCGTTCATCGGCGTGATTTCGATAGCGCTAGGCATAGGCCTTCTCCTGACCGCAGCCTTGGGCGATGAAGCCTCAGGAGCAAGACGCTGGATATCCCTGGGCGACGTGGTTCTTCAGCCGAGCCTTATCGGCCTCCCCTTCCTTCTTGTGGCGTTCGCACGAACTCGAAACATCCTCACCGCAACAGGCGTCGTTCTGACGGTCGTCGCCCTCGCCTTGCAGCCCGACGCTGCAATGGTCGGAGCCGCAGTCGCCGCCCTTGGCGCCGCAGCCTTGACGAGACGCGACCGGCCATCCCTGATCGTGCTGACTGTCGCCTCGGCCTGTTTCATCGTAGCGCTCGCTCAGCCAAACGCGGTCCCCGCAGCACAGTTTGTGGACGGCGTGTTCCGCACCGCCTCAGCAGCCGGCGGCGTCGCGAGCCTCGCGGTGTGGATAGGCGCCCTGCTTCTGCTGCTGCCGTCTTTGTCGGGCCTCCGACGAGATCGAGAAGCGGCAGCGGCTCACACCGCCTTCGGCGCGGCCTGGCTGGCGATCATGGCGGCGGCCCTTTTCGGCGACTACCCCACCCCGGTGGTCGCCTACGGCGGAAGCGCCATTGTCGGATACCTGCTATCGACGCTCGCTCTTCCGCGAGAGAGTCACAGACCTCCACTGCAGGCTCCAGGGGACGCCGGTCCCGCGCCCAAGGCAAAGTCTGGCCGTCTCTCCGACGCGGGATATCGTCGCCGTATCGCGGGGCATCCGGCTCGCACGCAAACTCGGCTCTCTTCCTAGACTTGAACTTTCGCCTGCTCATTGCGCCGCCGCGCGCCTCAGGTCTTTCGGTCGGTGCAGACGGCCGTCCTCCACCACGGCCGCTGGAATGTCGGCTTCGACGTGCAGTTCGGCTTCGCGCGCGAGGCTGACGCCCGACGCTTCAGCAAGCCGCCTCTGCCCGACAGAGGCTACCGCAGCTTGACTGATTCCCGAATTCGTGGCGAAGCAAAGCTTCGGCGTCGGCGACATCACATGAATGACCTCGCTCACAGCGCCGTCCATGGGGGGACCGCTTGGTGAAACAAATTACGCTGATCGTCTCAATGGCGATGGCCCTGACGGCCTGCGCATCCGCGCCTACGCCTGCTTCTGCGCCCGTAGTGGAGACAAAGCCTGAGGCCCGCTCCTATCACGTAAGCGACAATGCGTCGGCCGACGTGGACCTTGCGCTGACACGCGCCAGACAGTCGGGAAAGCGAGTCCTGCTGGTGATGGGAGCCAACTGGTGCAGCGACAGTCGCGCTCTTGCCGGCTGGCTGGCGACCGACCGCTTCGCCGAACTGATCGAACGCAAATACGAACTCGTCTTCGTGAACATCGGGATGCCCCGCAGCGGTGATGGACACAATCTGGGCATCGCGCGTCGCTTCGGGGTTTCGGAGTTGCCAGGTCTGCCGAACGTGCTGGTGCTTACGGGTGACGGGGTTCTGGTGAATCCCACCACCGCAACCAGTTGGCGGGACGCCGAAAAGCGGACCGGCGACGCGATCTACAATGAGTTGTCGACCCTGGCCGATCTTCCAATCTGACCTGGCAGGCCTGCCGATCCGTAGAAAATGAGCGGAAGATCCGCTCTTCAGTCATCAGCCCATTTTTCAAACGCCCCATTGCGGACATCGCTTCTGACAAACGACGCTCGCGACTAGAATCTCAGCCTTCGCCGCCTGACGCGGGATTCCAGACAGCAGAAAGCCCCGAGGCGTATGCCATCGGAGCTTTATAAGTTTGGGTGCGGGAATTCGTGTTGGTCAGCACAGCATCGGCGGCGCGATGAGCATCTCAGCCTGAACCGAAACACCTATCCCGCCACCTCCGTGATCAGCAGGAAAGCGTCGCACGACCATATCGGTCCGCATTCTGGAGATCTGCGATCGGAGACAAGACGCCGGGATCAAACGGGTCCAAGCGCATGTGCGCCGCGATCCGACGGGGACGATCCGGATAAGCGAGCGCGCCCCGCCCTAGCGAGATGAAGTCCGCCTCCTTGCGCTCGACCAAGCCGACCGCCTGATCCAGGTCATGTAGCGATCCATTGGCCAATACTGGAACGGAGACGTGCCGCTTCGCCAGAGCCGCGAGGCTCTCACCCGCATCGAAGGCGGGACGCCAAGCCTCGAACTCCGTTGTGTGGAGGTAGTCGATCGGCAAGCGCCCCAACTGCTCGAAGATGGCGACGGCCTCGCCCTCTCCCTCCCACTTGTACAGGAAGTCGTTCACCTTGCCTTGCGAGATGCGCAACCCCACGATGAAGCTTGGACCGACAGCCGCTCGCACGGCCAGCACGACTTCGACGATCAGCCTCAGTCTTCCCTCAAGATCGCCTCCGTAGCGATCGTCGCGGTGATTGACGCCTTGCGACAGGAATTGGTCGAGCAGATAGCCGTTGGCGCCATGGATCTCCACGCCGTCAAAACCCGCCGCCTGCGCAAGACACGCCGCCTGAACGAAGCCGGCCACCGCCTCGCCGATCTCTGCGAACGACATGGCGCTCGGAAGCGGATAATCGCCGGCGCCGCGATAAAAGGCCATTTGCCGCCCCTTGGGGCGCACAGCCGAAGGCCCTCGCGTATCGCCACGATGGGGGTTGCCTTGTGAAAGCGCCCCGGCATGCATGAGCTGGGCGATCATGAACGCACCTTGGCCGCGGACACGCTGGATGATCGGCCGCCAGCCGCCTTCGTGAGTTGAATCAATCAGCCCAGGCTGAAACAGATATCCTTGCGAAAAGGCCTTGTCGGTGTAGAGGCCCTCCGTAATGACCAAGCCAAATCCGCCATCGGCGAAAGACGCATAGTAGTCGGCCATTCTTTGCGTCGGCACGCCCTCCGCAGTGGCGCTCACCCGCGTCATCGGCGCGACAGCGAACCGGTTCCGAAGAGTGAGGCTCCCAAGCTTCATAGATGAGAACAGAGCATCCGTTTCAATCGGATCATCTTTTCGATTTTCCAGTAAAGCGTTCATGATCATCATGCTCTGCGCGGGCGGACGGCCGCGATCGCTTCAATCTCAATCTCGACCTCAGGATCGTAAAGGGCGCTCACCTGCGCGATCGTGTCCGCGGGATAAGGCTCCGAAAAGAACTCCCGCCTCAGTTCCACGACATCCTTGAAGTTATTCATATCAGTGACGAAAATCGTCACCTTGATCACGTCGTCAAGACTGGCCCCTCCTGCCTCCAAGGCACGTCGAAGATTGGCGAACGCTTGCTCGCCCTGAGCGCGAAAGCCGCCCTTTACGATTTTTCCGTCCTCGCCAGCTCCAGCCTGACCTGAAATAAACAGAAAATCCCCAAACCTTATACCCTGAGAAATTAGAAACGGCTCATAGTTATCAGGCTTAGTTACGACACGTTCAAACATGCTGATTGCTCATTATTTATCTTTGATAAGTTGCTATTTTCAGCTTCACCTATCCAACAGAGAGAGATTGACGATTTCGGCGCAGCGCGACAAACGCTGAATAATCAGGCATGAGATGAGGTAAATTCATCCAACGAGCAGCACCTGTGCGACGCCTTCCTCCCCTCTCTTCGCTGCGCGCCTTCGAGGCGGCGGCCCGGCACGGCAGCTTCAAACAGGCGGCCGACGAATTAGCCGTCACCCCGACAGCGATCAGCCACCAGATACGATCATTGGAGGCGCACGCCGGTCAGGCGCTCTTCGAACGCAGCGCTCGTAAGGTCAGTCTCACCGCAGTCGGAGGGCAGCTCTACCCCGTCCTGAGAAAGGGTTTTGACGCCTTTGAGGCCGCCTTCGAAGACGTCTTGCAGACTAGGCCCAGGGCCCAGGTAGCCATCTCGGCGACCAATGCCTTCACCGCCCGATGGCTTGTCCCGCGCGTCGCTCGCTTCAGGAGCCTGCAGCCGGCCATAGACCTGCGGCTTCATGCGTCAGATGAAACGGTCGATCTTGAGGCTCACTCGATCGACATCGCCGTCCGATACGGGGTCGGCCCCTATCCCGGCCTTTGTTCAGAGCCGATGTTTGCGGATGAATACGCTCCGCTGGCCAACCCCGCTCTTGGGATCAAAGGTCTGGAAGATCTGGAACAAGCCCCCTTGATCCACTTCGAATGGAAGAAAAAGCACCCCCTCAATCCAACCTGGCCGCATTGGTTTGAAACGATCGGTTCGCCCCCGCCGTCAAACCTCGGCCATCTCAAGTTCAACGATGAGAGCCATGCCATCCAGGCTGCGGTGGCGGGCCAGGGCGTCGCCCTCCTCAGCCTGCCGCTCGTGGCCGACGAACTCGCCGCGGGCCATCTCATCTCTCCCTTTGGTCCGGTGCTGAAGGGCTTCACCTATCACCTTGTTATGCGCCAGGACCGGTCAACCCATCCCAATGTCCAGGCGGTCGTCGACTGGCTCCGATCAGAAGCCGCGAACATCAAGGCCGCCCGCCTCCCCCTTCCAACAAGCGCCGGTTGAGGTCGTCAAAACAGAAGCCCGCTAGGAACGATGCTCCCAGAATAGGGAATGTAGGGCGGGTAGGTGAGCAAGAACCTCTTGGTTTTCAGATCGCTGATCGACAAGGAGCGCCCGCTCTAAATGTCGTGCCACCCAAGGTGCCACTTTGCGACAAGATCGGGAAAATCCTTGAACGACAACGTTCTAACTGTAGCACAAAAACGTACTGCAGTGCGAACTGCAGCTATTCGATCACCGGCATGCCCTTGAAGATCGCCGGCGACGGCGGCGGGCCGTCGGTCCAGTGCCAAGTCTGGCGGGTGCGCATCAGCTCCTGCGTGATCTGGGCGGGGACGGCCGGGATGTCGACCGGCGTCGGGGCGTAGGTGCCCGACGGAGCCAGGTTCAATCGGAACCGATGCGGGAAGCCGCCGAAGCGCACTTCGATCACCATGTCGCGGACCATGCCGTCAGGAATGACGATCTGTTCGGCCAGGATGGCGCCGCCGTGGGCCGTGCCGGGATCGATGGTCGTCGTCTCCAGCATGGTCCGTCCCAGAGTGGAGATAGTTTGCCGCAGGCGTCGCTGGATGTGGTCGTGCGACGCCTGCAACTGCCCTGAGGCGCTGCGGTAGGCGATGTCGTGGCGGCGCGGATGGTCCTCCATTTCCTGAACGGTGAGGAAATACTCCACCGCCGCGTCGGCCCAGGCCAGGTTCATCTCGCGCTGGGCGGTCGTGCGCGCGCTGTGGCGCAGATAGTCGAAGTCCTGAACGCTGTAGGGCTGCCCATCCAGATAGAGCCGCACGTCCTCCGAGCCGATGTTGATCGGGTAGCCCGAGGTGTTGAAGGCGGCGATCGAGAAGAAGAACTTCTGGGTGTCGTTGTACCTGACCGGCAGCAGCATGATCGCTCCGGACGGCCCATTCGACACCATCAGGGCGTTGCCGCGCGAGAAGCGGACGCCCACGCCGTGATCGGCGGTCGGGATCATCCGTACCTCCGGTAGCGGCGTGGTGGCGCAACCGGCCAGGACAGCCATGGCAGCTACGACCGCAGTCTTCGGAAACATCGACTTCATCCTCACGATTGTCCCCTTCTGTCAGAACTGAACCGGCGTGCCGGCGATGCGGCCGCAGAACTGGTTCCAGGCGCCTTCGAAGTAGGCGGTGTTCAGTTCTTCGCCGCCGTCGATCAAAGCGGAGGCGTCGCCTGCACGATCCACGCCGGCCTCGAAACGCTGAAAACCTGACATGCCGCCATAGGCGTTTCGGCCGTTCACTTCGCCGCAGAACATCGTCGAACCGTTGGAGTGCTCGATGCGGCGTACATTCCGGAACTGGGCTGACGACGGATCGCGCAGCTTGTTCGTGACCGCCTGACGCGCTGCCGTACGAATGCGCGTCGGCGTCCAGTTCACGGGCGGCGTTCGGGCGCGTTGGGCCTCAACGCAGGCCGCATAGGCGCCGCTGGCGATGTTCCTCATCCGCGCCATGACCGCATTGGGGCTACCGGGCGGGTAGCCGCCATTCGTGGAACAGGCGTCGGCTTGCGCAGATGCGGCGCCTCCGAACGAAACGACCGCAATCAGAACCGAAATGGCGAAGACAATCTTCTTCATCAGAACCCTCCAGATTTAATATGTAGGATATATCCCGTGGTTTAACGAGCGGTGAAGCTGTCGCTTGCCGCCATGAACGGACGGGCGCTGGTGGCGTGGAATCTCAAGAAGCTGCGGACCGAACGCGGCGTCTCGCAGGAGCGTCTAGCTGCCGACGCAGGCATAGATCGCGCCTACTTGAGCGAGATTGAGCGCCAGTTAGGCAACGCGTCTGTCGATCTTCTGGATCGACTCGCTGGTGTGTTGGGAGTGTCAGTTTCGGCGTTCTTCGTGCGGCCTGAGCAAGACGAGAACGCCCCGCAGTCTCTGCGGAGCGGCCGTCGCCCCAAGTCCTAAAGAGGGCTCCTGGCTCTGGATCGTCTTAAGAAGGCCCCCCTTCCGTTGGCCATCCCCCGACGTAGCTATTGCAAACTGTCCCTGCGGCCATGAGCAGAGCATTATCAACCGCCGCGACGAAACTGAGGAAGGAGTTGGTCTTTCGACTGTTCGCGTGATCGGCTACGGTCCCTGCTTGGGGGAGAACCAAGTGGCAGAAGCACCGCAAACACAAAAACTCCGGGACTATCGCGTGGATTGCTGGTCCGTCATGACCGGCATGACCGTCGATGACTACCTTGCCTTGGTTGAGGGCGCGTACCGAAAACGTGGGGGCTTGAAGGGCCAACGCGAACCGCTCAAGACAACGACCGGACGCCGTATCCGCGGGAGGATGGTCGAGGATATCAGACGAGGCGCCATTCTACCGCCGGTTGTGATCGGAGTCGTGATCACCGATGATCTGGATTCCATTGAAGCCATGAGCCCCGACGAGGTAATCGCGCGGGTGACGGCAGACTGGATCGACTCCATCTCAATAATCGACGGCATGCAACGGACCACGGCGCTTCTCGATGCCGTAGAGGCTGATCCGAAAGTCGGTGAGCAAACCGTGCGCGTCGAATGCTGGTTAGCCCAGAGCACGGACAGTTTAATCTATCGCATGCTGGTGCTGAACACAGGGCAGGTTCCTTGGAACATTAAGCGCCAATTGCTGGTGATCTATGCGCCCTTGGTCGAGCAAATGAAGGCGAAGATCAATTTTGAACGACTGCTTAGCTTGGAGAAGGCGGAGCGGCGCTACAAAGGCGGCGAGTTCAGCGCTGACAGCCTAGTTGAAGCGTATCTGGCGTTCGGCATCCGGCGGACGGAGATCGACACTCAGGAGACCTTAGCCGACGAATTCTCACGCTTGGACATAGCAGAGGCGATCGCCTCCAAGAAATACGATCATTATTTCTATCCAATTGTCCAAATTCTGGTGGACGTGGACAAGGCGTTCTCGCGGCTGGAGGCCTCCGATACCGAGGGCTCGGACGAGACCGTGAGCTCGAAATTCACTATCGGCCGGAATATTTTTGACAGCCAACCAGCGCGCATCGGCTTCATCGTCGCCTGCGCCTTGACGGTCCTCGGGCGGTTGGGAATGGATCGAACAGATGCCGACAGCCAAGTGGCATTGGAGGCGATCCAAAGCGCTGCCGCTGAACTCGTGCAAAAGCTCGAGCATATGTCGCCAGAAGACCTGACGGCCTTCTTATCGCTTGACGTGCTACGGGAAAAGCTTGGTGGGCAGAAGCGATCGGCCGTGGGACGGCACGAGCGGGCATTCTTTGAGACAGCGTTCAAGGTGCTGATCGAGGAGAACTTCGCCGTCCCCTCAATGGGGGTGTGCTGGAGAGCCTGACGTGTCCCGCAATCGTATCGACATGAGCAACGCCCTCTTCGGTCGCCTCGCAGATTTCGCTGCTCAGCTCGATGATCCTGTCATCAATCCTGAGGCAGGGCGATGGATCAAGAACGAAGATGCGGGCGACTTGAGGCTGATGTCCCACGCCGAATCCGATGTGCGGATCGTGACTCGCCAAATTCGCTTGGTCCGCATCGAGCACGAGGGAGCTCTTTACTTCTGCACCTTTGGTTTGCCGGAAGCCGATGAGATTCCGCCAGACCTTGAAACGGTTGACGCTACGCCTGGAGTGTTCGCCTTGGCTGTGTTGGAGGCTCAGGTGCGGCCGCCAACGAGCGTGACTGCGGCCGCCATCAAGCAGGCTTTGGACGAGCAATTCATCAACAATGGTGGAGGCTACGGGGGGCACGAACTGTCTGACATCGCACCCCTGTTCCCGTCACTATGCGTTTACCGCGCCACGGGCGTGGCAGACTATCACAACTTGACTGATAGGGTCCTCGGATCGATCCTAGTTCGGACCTACTTCGATGGACCAATTTCGCTCGAACCGGAGACGGTAAAAGTCCTAACGCGGGTTTTCGAAGCGGACTCGCCGCTTATTCCTTATCGCAATCTAGTCCAAGGAGTGCTGTCGATCTCCTGGGAAAACCTGTTCCTTGAGGCGTACCGCTGCGTTGAACAGCTCTACGGCATGAAGCGTTTCAGTACGCTGAAGGCGCAGCTCAATATCGCTGCATCACCGCGCGAGTTGGCCAAGATTATTGAAGATCAACTCTCTTGGCGCCCTAAGGAGTCGGAGGCCTTTGTGGGCCTCGCCTCATTGTGCGGCGAGGCATTGGTGTCGACGGTTTGCACCGGACTATCTGTGCAGGCAGACACGCATGACAAACGCTATTCGCGAATGGCGGAGGAGCTGTATGGCCTTAGGAATATGATAGTGCATTACCGCCCAGCGCACGAGGCAGTGCAGAAGAACGATGCAGACTGGAATATCATAATTCGCGGGATGCTCGATATCGTAGCGCACCTATACAACGACCATGCGGTCGAGTTTTTCGGCCCGGCCGCATAGTGGCTGTGCGGTACTGAAACCACGTCAGGCGTTAGTGCGCACCTAGGAGTGTCCAAGTTTAGAGCCCACTAAAGGTCTTGACGTGGCGCTGGATCTCCTACGACCTCAGTATAAAGCAAGGCCGCCAGCAGCAGCGCCCCCTAAGATCAGCAGCGGCATCCAGCGCGGCTTGAGCCGCCACGCAGCGGCCAGTGCGGCGATGAAGATCAAACCTGCGATCCACAACGACGGCGCCGATTGGGCTGTGGTCCAGGCCAGTTGAAGCGAAGTGGCGGCGATGACGCCGACAACGGCGGCCGCCACGCCTGCCAGGAGGCGGTGCAACGCCGGGTTCTCGACCACGGCCTCCAGGTGATTGAACAGCACCATCGAGAAGGCGAAGGCGGGCAGGAAAATGCCGGCAGTGACCGCCAGCGCGCCCGCCCAGCCGCCGACCACATAGCCCGTGAAGGTGCCGAAAATCACCAGAGGCGCCGGCAGAACGCCGGCCAGCGCCACGCCGTCCAGGAAGACGCCGTCCGGCAACCAGCCGCGTCCGACGGTGTCGGCGCGTACATAGGGAATTGCGGTGTAGGCGCCGCCGAAGGTCAGCAGGCCGCCCTTCAATCCGGCGACGAACAGAGCGGCGAGTTGAGGCGACGGCTCGGCCGAGATCGCGACCGCAGACGGGGCGATCTCCAGATGGAGGCCGAACAGGATGGCGGTGAAGACGGCGACAACGGCGATGGCGACGCCTGCCCACGGCCGTTGCTCCAGGGCGTAGATCAGGCCGCAGGCGGCAAGCGGTATCCAGAAGGGCGCATGGAGGAGAGAGGCGATGAAGGCCCCGATCGCCAGCATCCACAACAAACGGTCTTCCAGGACGTGGGAGCCGATCCGATGCACGGCGCGGATGATGATGGCGACCACGACGATCTGGACGCCCAAAAGCAAGCCGGTCAGGCTCGACTGCCCGGCGATGAAGCGCTCATAGAGCCATGCCGCCGCCAGCATTAGAACGAAGCCGGGCAACATGAAGCCGAGGCCCGCGAGCAGACCGCCGATCCGACCGCGCGCCATCATGCCCATGTGGACGCACAGTTCGTGGGCTTCAGGTCCGGGAAGCACCTGCATCACCGCCAGAAGGCGGTTGAAGCGCGGACTGGAAATCCATCGCTCTTCATCGACGAGGGTGCGGCGGATCATGGCGATCTGGGCGACGGGGCCGCCGAACGCCAGGAAACCGAAACGCAGGAATTTGAGAAACAGCGCCGCCAGCGAAAGGCGGGGCGGACCGAGGGTGTCTGGCGACGTAGTCATGGCCTTGCCTCACGGGTCGCGCGGACGACGACGTGCGTTTGACGCATCGCACCAGCAGGGCAGCCGCGACTGCCTGCCCGCCGATCATAGCGTTACCGGAGGCGGATTGGCAGGGCGACGTCCTGCCGGTTGGAAGCTGACGTCACAGGTACTTGGTGATTTCCCGGAACTCGGCCATCGCCTGCTTCGCCTCGACAGGGTCGCCGTCAGCGGCATGGGCCAAGCAGTGGTCGATGTGGTCGTGGATCAGGGTCTTCTTCGCCGCTGCGACCGCCTTCTCGATGGCGTGAAGCTGTTGGGCGAGATCAACGCAGGCCCTCCTGTCCTCCATCATCTGGATGACGGTCCGCATATGCCCCTCGGCGCGCTTCAGGCGTTTGATGACTTCGGGATGAGACGCGTGAGAGATGTGTGCCATGCAATTTGACCTATCCCCCTGGTGGGGATAGGTCAAACGCGAAAACGCCGCATCGAAAGGCCCGTGATGTTCTCTCCCCTCAGGAACGCCGCCTATCGTCACCTGTTCATCGCCCAGGTGGCGGCCCTGCTCGGAACCGGCATGGCGACCGTGGCCCTGGGCCTGCTGGCGCATGACCTGGCGGGCGCCAGCGCGGGTGAAATCCTCGGCGTGGCCCTGGCGATCAAGATGATCGCCTATGTCGGGGTGGCGCCTTTCGCCAGCGCCCTGGCGTCTCGCCTGCCGCGCAAGACCCTGCTGGTCTCGCTGGATGTGGTGCGCGCTGGCGTTGCGGCTTCGCTGCCCTTCGTCAACGAGGCCTGGCAGGTCTACGGACTTATGACGGTGCTCTACGTCGCCTCAGCCGCCTTCACCCCGGCTTTCCAGGCCATGATCCCCGACCTGCTGGAGGACGAGGGCGAGTACACTAAGGCCCTGTCCTTGTCCCGACTGGCGGCCGATCTGGAAAGCGTCGCCAGCCCCGTGCTGGCGGCGGTGCTATTGGCCTTCATCAGCTATCACAACCTCTTCGTCGGGACCGCGCTGGGCTTCATCCTGTCAGCGGGCTTCGTCGTGACGGCGGTCCTGCCCAAGCTGTCGGCGTCGCAGAGCCTGCCGTTCCTGCGTCGTCTGACCGGAGGCGTGAAGCTGTTCGCCCTGACGCCACGCCTGCGCGGCCTGCTGGCGGTTAGCCTGGCGACGGCGGCGGGCGGCGCCATGGTCTTCGTCAACACTGTCGTCCTGGTGCAGTCGAACTTCGGCCTGTCGCAGCAGGCGACCGCCTGGGCCTTGGCGGCATTCGGAGGCGGGTCGATGACGGCCGCCTTCCTGCTTCCCAAGACGCTGGAGCGGGTGACGGATCGCAGCGCCATGGTGTCGGGCGCCGTCCTGATGACCGCCGTGCTCATCGCCGGTGCGCTGTTCGCCCGCAGCTATCCGGTGCTGATCGGTCTGTGGATCGTCATGGGCTTTGGCTACTCGCTGACCATCACGCCTGCGGGCCGCGCCCTGCGGCGGTCCTCGTCGGCGGCGGAACGGCCGGCCCTGTTTGCGGCCCAGTTCGCCCTGTCGCACGCCTGTTGGTTGATCGCCTATCCGGTCGCGGGGATGGTGTCGGCCGAAGCTGATCCTCAGATGGCCTTCGTCGTTCTGGCGGGACTGTGCGGCCTCGGCGCCCTTCTGGCGCTCTTCGTCTGGCCTGCGCACGATCCGCTGAACCTGCTGCACGACCACCACGACATGGAGCCGGATCACGCGCACCTGAGCGAGGGAATGCGCCCCGATGCGGAAGGCGTAGCACACGCCCACCCTGTTGTGATTGATGACAATCACCGCCGGTGGCCCAAGAATCGCGTGTGACGCCGTAAAGAAATCAGGGCGCGCCGTGCAACGGCGCGCCCTGTCTATAGGTGTCGGGATTTACGTCAGACGACGCGCTTGATCTCGGTATAGGCGCCAATGGTTTTAAGGGTGATGGTTACGGGCTGACCGGTGCGGTTGCGCCAGAACCAGCCATGGCTACCGGTAAAGGCCGCCGTCAGAACGCCTTCCTCCCTTTGGGAGGAGCCCTTGCCGTAGCCGTGGTAGGAGACGCCTGGTCGGTCTGCGTGGGTGTCGAAGTTGATCTTGCCGCCGCTGCTGGTCCAAGTGAAGCGCGCTGTCGCGCCTTCTTCCATGACCAGCTTGATCTCGGCACCTTGATCAGGCTGCAGCGTCAGGACGGTTTCGTCCGTGCGGCCGACGCTGGGCGTGGCCGTCGGGGCGGCGGCTGGAACGGTGGCGGCTGGCGCAACGGGGCTCGGCGACGCCGCCACAGGGACAGCATCTACAGCGGCCGCGTCAGCTGCGGCGTCGGCTTCGGCCTCCTTGGCGAGTTGCTGCTTGATGCGGCCCATTTCGGTGAGACCGAAGACCGAACCGATGCGGGTCGGATCGACGCCGTATTCGGCGGGCAGGACGACGGTGACCAGGAGCACGGAGGCCACAGCGGCGGCGATGCCGGTCGACTTCAACAGTTGGCCCGTGGTCGGCAGGTCGGCTTTGGAGGGGCGGTTTGCATTGTACATGAGGGTGTCTCCGATCACATGACGAAGAAGCCGACGAGCTGATAGCCCGTCAGAATGAAGCCGAGCGTCATCAGCACGACGTTGGTGAGGTAGGCGTGTTTCCAGAAGCCGTTCGTGCGGCGCCAGAAGCCCATTAGGATGAGGATGCCGCCCAGGGCGAGCAGTTGTCCGATTTCGACGCCGATGTTGAAGGCCACGAGGTTCCACAGCAGGCCGTCGGGCGAGAGTTGGAAGTCCTGCAGCTTGGTGGCGAGACCGAAGCCATGGAAGAGGCCGAAGATCATCGTGGCCGCCTTGGTGGAGGGCTGGAAGCCGAACCACCTTTGATAGGCGCCCATGTTGTCCAGGGCCTTGTAGACGACGGACAGGCCGATGATGGCGTCGACCAGATAGCTGGAGACGCTGATGTTCATCAGCACCCCGAGCAGGAGGGTCGACGAGTGGCCGATGGCGAACAGAGTCACATAGATGCCGATGTCCTTCATCCGGTAGAGGAAGAAGATCACGCCAAACAGGAACAGCAGGTGGTCGTAGCCGGTGACCATGTGCTTGGCCCCCAGATAGACGAAGGGCCAGAACAGGAAGCCTGAAGTCTCCTGGATGTAGCCCTTGTCGCCTGCGGCGACGCCGTGGGCGAGGACCTGGCTGAGCAGGCCTTCAAGGAAGAGGAAGCCGACCGCCAGGACCGCCAGGGTCCAGGGTGATCGAAGCCACGACAGTCGGTCGCGGCAGGGTGCGGAAGTCATGTGCATCCTTGCGATTGGAGGGAAAGCGCGACGTCCGCCGTCATCGGCGGGCATCGGTGATGGGTTGAGGCGCTGACGAGCGGCCGCCCCGAAACAGGGCGGCCGACCGCTTCAGAGCGCCCGACGGCGGCGGAAGGGGAGGTGGTCCAGCCAGGCGGGCCTGGGCCGATCCGTCGGGGCGTCCCGGCCGTGCACCAGGCTGTAGAGCGCCGGGAGCACGAGCAGGGTCAGGATCGTCGAGGAGACGATGCCGCCGATGACGACGGTGGCCAGCGGACGCTGGACCTCCGCGCCGGCGCCGACGTTCACCGCCATGGGGACGAAGCCGAGGCTGGCGACCAGGGCGGTCATCAGCACCGGGCGCAGGCGCGTCAGCGCCCCCTCCCGAATGGCCTGGCCCACGGGCTTGCCCTCTTCGATCAGGCCCCGGATGAAGCTGACCATGACGACGCCGTTCAGCACGGCCACGCCCGACAGGGCGATGAAGCCGACGCCGGCCGAGATCGACAAAGGCAGGCCCCGCAGCGCCAGCGCCGCCACCCCGCCGGTCAGCGCCAGGGGCACGCCGGAAAAGACGATGGCGCTGTCCCGCCAGGAGCGGAACAGCGCGAACAGCAGGCCGAAGATCAGCAGCAGGACCGCCGGAACGACCAGTTGCAACCGCTTGGCCGCCGAGATCAGCTGCTCGAAGGTGCCGCCATAGGAAATCCAGTAGCCGGCGGGCAGATCGACTTCCTGTTCGACGCGCTCGCGCACCTCGCCGATGAAGGAGCCGAGGTCGCGGTTCCGAACATTGGCGGTCACGACGATGCGGCGCTTGCCGTCTTCGCGACTGATCTGGTTCGGGCCGGTCTCCAGCGCGATCGTCGCGATCTCGCTGAGCGGCACGAAGCCGCGCGGCTGACCGTTTGCACCCGGAAGCGGCACCTGAATGCGGCCGATGGCGTCAGTGTTGCGCCGCAGGTCTTCCGGCAGGCGCACGACGATGTCGAAGCGTCGGTCGCCCTCGAAGATTTGCCCCGCCGTGGCCCCGCCCATGGAGGTCGAGATCACCGACTGAACGTCGTCGATGCTCAGGCCCAGGCGCGCAATGGCGTCCCGGTTCGGCGTGATCTGCAGCATGGGCAGGCCGGTGACCTGCTCTGACTGCGGATCGGCGGCGCCGGGCACGGAGCCGACGATCTCCTCGATCTGGGAGCCGAGCGCCACGAGTTGATCCAGGTCGTCGCCGTGGACCTTGATGGCGACGTCGGCCCGGACGCCGGACAGCAGTTCGTTGAACCGCATCTGGATGGGCTGGGTGAACTCGTACTTGCTGCCCGGCACCGCGTTCACCGCCTCTTCCATCTCGCGAACGAGCTGGAGTTTCGGCTTGCGGGGATCAGGCCAGTCCTTGCGGTCCTTCAGCAGGATGAAGGTGTCCGCGACCGAGGGCGGCACAGGGTCGGTGGCGACCGCCGCCGTGCCGATCTTGGCGACGACGCGTTCGACCTCCGGGAACTTCGCCAGACGGGCTTCGAGAGCGGTCTGCATCTCGACGGCCTGGGTCAGGCTAGTGCCGGGGATGCGCAGGGCGTGCATGGCGATGTCGCCTTCGTCCAGGTTCGGCACGAACTCCGAACCCATGCGTGAGGCGATCAGGGCCGCGCCCACGACGAGGGCCACGGCTACGGCGACCATGGCCACGCGCGTCCTCAGGGCGAAGTCGAGCGCCGGCTGATAGCCGGTGCGCGCCCAGCGCATCAGGAAGCTGTCCTTCTCCTGCACCTTGCCGGTGACGAACATCGCCACCGCCGCCGGCACGAAGGTCAGGGACAGGACCAGGGCGGCGGTCAGGGCGATGACCACGGTGATGGCCATGGGGTGGAAGGTTTTGCCCTCGACCCCGTCCAGGGCGAAAATCGGCACATAGACCAGGGTGATGATCAGGACGCCGAACAGGGACGGCCGGATCACTTCGCTGGACGCGCGCGCCGCCAGGGAGAAGCGTTCGTCACGGGTCAGCAGGCGGCCCTGCTGATGCTGGGCTTCGGCGAAGCGCCGCAGGCAGTTCTCGACGATGATGACGGCGCCGTCGACGATCAGGCCGAAGTCCAGCGCGCCCAGGCTCATCAGATTGCCCGACACGCCGGTGCGCACCATGCCGGTGATGGTCATCATCATGGTGATCGGGATGACCGCCGCCGTGATCAGGGCGGCGCGGAAGTTCCCCAGAAGCAGGAACAGCACCACGATCACGAGCAGGGCGCCCTCAAGCAGGTTCTTCTCGACCGTCTTGATGGCCCGCTCGACCAGGTCGGTGCGGTCATAGACGGGCGAGGCGACCACGCCGTCCGGCAGGGCCTTGGCCGCTTCCTCCAGCCGGGCCGCCGCCGCCTGGGCGACGACGCGGCTGTTTTCACCGGCCAGCATCAGGACGGTCGCCAGGACCGTCTCCTTGCCGTTCTCCGTCGCCGCGCCGGTGCGAAGCTGTTCGCCCAGGCCGACTTCGGCGACCTCGGCGATCCGAATGGGCACGCCGCCGCGCGTGGTGATGACGATGTTGGACAGGTCCTGCGTCGTCGAGGCCTGACCCGGCACGCGGATCAGCCACTGCTCGCCGTAGCGTTCGACATAGCCGGCGCCGACGTTGGCGTTGTTGCGCTCCAGCGCCGAAACGACCTCGTCCATGGTGACGCCGAAGGCGGCCAGCCGTTCGGGACGGGGCGTGACGTGGTACTGGCGCTCGAAGCCGCCGATGGTGTTGACCTCGGTGACGCCGGGCGTGTTGCGCATCTGCGGACGGATGACCCAGTCCTGCAGGGTGCGAAGGTCCTCAGGCGAGTAGGGCGTGCCGTCGGCCTTGCGGGCGCCGGGCTTGGCCTCGATCGTGTACATGAAGATTTCGCCCAGGCCGGTGGCGATCGGCCCCAGTTCGGGCGACAGGCCGGACGGAAGCTGGCCGCGCGCGGTCTGAAGCCGCTCGTTGACCAGTTGCCGCGCCCGGTAGATGTCGGTCCCGTCCTCGAAAACGACCGTCACCTGGCTCAGGCCGTAGCGCGAGACGGATCGGGTGTAGGACAGGCCCGGCACGCCGGCGACCGCGGTCTCGACCGGGAAGGTGATGCGTTGTTCGGCTTCAAGCGGCGAATAGCCGGGCGCCTCCGTATTGATCTGAATCTGGACGTTGGTGATGTCGGGCGTGGCGTCGATCGGCAGCTTCTGGAAACTCCAGACGCCGATGACGACCGCCACGAGGACGAGCGCCAGCACGACCCAGCGATGCCGGATCGACAGGCTGATGATGCGTTCAAGCATGGTGACGCATCCCCCTAGTGGTCGTGGCTCGCGCCGGACTTGTCGATGTCCGCGCGAATGAGGAAGGCGCCGTCGACGACATAGGTCGTGCCCGGCTCGATGCCGCCCAGGACCTCGGTCCACTCTTCGGTGCGACGGCCCAGGTCGAGCATGCGCACCTCATAGGTGTCGCCGACCTTGGCGTAGACCACGGTGAAGTCGCGGAACGGCTGCAGCGCCTTGGTGCGCACCGCCAGCGGCACCTCGCCCTGGCCGACCTGCACCAGTCCCGAAACCCCGAGGCCCGGCCGCCAGACGCCGCCCTGGTAGGGCAGTTCGACATGGGCCACGAGGGTCTGGCTGAGCACGTCGTCGGCCGGCAGGATCGCCTCGATGACGCCGCTGGCCGTGTGCTCGCCCGCCTGGCTCTTGATCTCGATCCTTTGACCGACGCGAACGCGTTCGGCGTCGCGCGGATAGAGGAAGAACTCGGCGTGAAGCCGGGTCGGGTCGCCGATCGTCAGCATGGGGGCGCCGCCGCCGGTGATGGAGCCGGGATTGACGTTCTTGGCGGTGATCACGCCCGAGATGGGCGCGGTGACCGAATAGGTCTGGAGGCTTTCGCTCGACTCCACGCGGGCGACGACCTGCCCGCGCGAGACGCGCTGGCCCAGTTCCACGGTCATGGACATCACCCTACCCGGATAGCGGGCGTGAACCTCGGCCTGGCCCTCCGGCGTGATCTCGACCCGGCCGCTGAGCGGCAGGCTCTCGCCGAGAACGGCGGGGCCGGCCTGCTGGGTGGTGACGCCGCCGGCTTGGGCGGCGTCGGCGCTGATGACCGTCCGGCCCTCATAGGACTGATAGGACCAGGCCGAGCGCTTGCCCGCGCGAACGGCGCTGACCGCGACGTCGAACGAGTGGGGCTCGGACACGACGCCCGGACTGGCCAGGTAGTCGTTCTCGGGGGTGAAGACGAAGCGATCCACCTTCGGCCCCAGGCGGCTCAGGGCGATGTTCGCCTGCACCTGCTTGGGATCGAGCGGCTTGTCGTTCAGGTAGGGATAGAGGCGGAAGAGCGGTTCCGGCCCTTCCTCGTAGATGGTCACCTCGATGGCGAAGTCGCCGTCGCGAAGCAGGCGGCCGTTGTGCGGTCCGCGTTCGTAGTCGGCGGCGGCGGCCGCCTCGCCTTCGGGCTTGGCGGCCTTGTCGCCGCCGCCGCAGGCGGCCAGCGTCAGGGCGACGGCGGCCAGGACGCAGCCGAGTGCGGTTGCGGAAGTGCGGGACGTCTTCATGGTTGGGTCTCCAGGCCGAGCAGGTCGGCGTGCGCGCCGGTCAGGCGGTCGAGCCGCGCGCGGTCGTTGTGGAAGGTCTGCAGCACCGCGACGCGACGGGCCTTGGTCTGCAGCAAGGCCGCATGGGCGCTCATCACGTCGTTGTAGGTGAAGCCGCCGCGCGCAAAGCCCTCGCGGACCAGGACGACGGCCCGTTCAGCCTGGGGCTGGGTTTCCTCAGCGATGCGCCGGGCTTCATTGGCGCGGGCCAGAAGCTGCACCTGGAGGCGGGCGATTTCCCGCTCGCGCTCAAGGCGCAGGGCGTTTTGATCGGCCTGGGCCGCCAGACCGTCAGCGCGGGCGCGGTCGATGGCGCCCTGGTTCCGGTCGTAGCGCTGCAGCGGCACGGACCCGCCGAAGACCAGAGCCACCTCATTGTCCCAGATGTGCCGGACGCCGACGCTGACCGTGGGATCGGGCACGGCGCGCGCCTGCTCCAGGCGAACCTGGGCGTCGGAGATAGCCTGGCGGGCGCGGAAGGCTTCGAGGTCCGCTTGGGCCACAGCGCCGGCGGCGACGCGAGCGGCGCTGGTGTCCTCGAAGTCGGAGGCTCCCATTCGGAAGTCGGCGGCGCCGTCCCAGAACTTGGCCAGGACGATGCGCGCGACGCGAACGGCGATCTCGGCCTGATCGAAATCGATCTGGGCCTGAGCTAGTTCGGCCTCGGCGCGCGCCCCCGCGAACAGGGGATCGCGGGCCGCGTTCACGCGACGCTGAACTTCCGTCTGGAAGCGTTCCGCGAGCGAAAGCCGCTCCCGCGCGATCTCCAGCTGGGCTTCTGCCGCCATGGCGTCGACCCAGGCGCGCTGCACCAGTTCGAGGCGATCCAGTTGCGCGATCTGGGCCTGGGCCGTGATCAGCAGGCCTTCGCTTTGCGCCAGGCCGGTGCGGGCGGATCGATCGCCGCCCCGTTCCAGCTTCTGCTCATAGGTCAGGGTGGTTTCGGTTCGCCCCAGAATGTCGCCTCCGCCCAGGGTGGGCAGGTTTTCGACCATCAGACCCAGGGTCGGATTGGGACGAAGGCCGGCCTGGCGGACTCCGGCCTCGACGCCGCGCAGGCGCGCGTCGAGACCCGGTCGCGCCGGATCGGCGGCGGCGGCGCGCCGCAGCGCGCCTTCAAGGGTGAGGGCCGGACCAGAGGCGGCTTCAGCAGAAGCCGGCGACTGGGCAAGCGCGATGGCGGGCGGCGACCATGCCGCCGCCAGGGCGAGCGCGAGGGCGGATACGGCCGCGCCTCGCCCTCGCCATCCGGCAACGCCGGATTGGGAAGGTTTCAAGAGATGTCTCCAACAGGACGCGCACGGCCATAAGGCCGCGCAGGATCAGCTTTTCAGGCGATCAGGCGTTCTGTCTGGGAGGCTGGAGCGGCGCGTCGAGAACGGCGCCGGGCGGCACGGCGTCGGGCGCCGGGCCAAGGTCGAGCGAGGTCACCACGCCCGCGCCGATCGGATGGACAGGCGTCGCCAGGGCCACATGAATGTCGCCCCCGCTGTGATGGTGATGGCTGAGAGGGGATTTGCCGCTTTCATCGGCGACATCCATCGCCTGAGCGTTAGCCGAGCCATCGTCGTTCGTCGCCGCGTCATGGCTGTGACCGTGGTCATGGTCGTGAGCCAGATCGGCTGTGTCTTCATAGGAAACGCCAGGGAACTGAAGGCCGTGTTCGATCCTGTGCTGATTATTCTGCACGCCATGCATCTGCACCGCGACCATGACGGTCACGCCCAGGCAGACGCAAAGGAAACGGAACAAGCGTGGCAAATCGAAATTCCCCGATCGAATTTCGTTACGGGGAAACCGTCCACGATGCAACTGCGTGAAGGTCGCAGCGGTTTGGCCCTACTCGCCTTTATAATCGCGCCGTCGCTTCAGTGGCTCCTGGTCCGGAAAGCGTAGCTGCACTCCGGCTCCGAGCATTCCTGCAGGGATGAATACGACACCAGCGTCTTCCAAAGTTGCAACAAGCAACCGTGCATTTGCCGTTGTGACGGGCGCAGCGGCGTTGGTGCTTTCGGCCTTTCGAACGGTGTTCAGCGCCAGCCCCGTACGCTCAGCCAGATCGGACACGGACATATTCAAAAGCCCGCGCGCTGCGCGCAACTGCGCCCCAGTAACGACGGCGCCGGAGGGGCTTGTGTCGCGCTCAGAATTCATGATTGACCAATAGCACCATATTTGATAAATAGCACCAATACATGAAGGGAGGTGCCTCTATGAATGACGTTAAACCGGATCAACCGACTTGTCCGCTCCATGGAAAGCCGAGCCAACGCCGAACCTGCCGAAGCTGCAATGCTGCCTACATGCGCGGCTACCTTAGCGTTGCGCGTAAAACTCGTCCCACTTCCGCGCTTTTGACGCGAGCACGTCAGCGCGCTGTCCGTCAGGGCGTACCCTATACGCTTCGGCGTCAGGACATCTCCATGCCGCGCCGTTGCCCCGTTCTTGGTCTGCCCTTGACCGTGGGTACGGCGAGGTCCGCCAGTTCCCCCTCTCTTGATCGGATCAATCCCGCCAAAGGCTATCAGCCTGGCAATGTCAGGGTCATCAGCGACCAGGCTAATCGCTTGAAAAGTAACCGCAGTCTTGAAGAGGTCGTCCGACTGAGCCAGCGAGGGGCGCCTGAACGACGCGCGCAATATGCTGCCGTTGCGGCCTACATGGAGCGGGAAGCGCTCTTGGCTGAGGTGAAGCGAAAGGCGGCTATTGACCCGTCGCCGAGTAAGCCTTGGCAGGTGATTGCTGATTTCTTGGAGAACCGCTTTCGCGAATACATTCCACGATAATCACGATTCAATGTAGATTTTGTTTACGCTAATACTGAATTAACCAACAAATCGTCTAGTTTTTGCTATTTTTTTCTTGACTAATGTTTTCGGTTAAGTTTTCGTAAATCTCACTATTAACTCGCACTGACCCACAGGAGATGTGCAACGAAGCAAGGAGAAACCATGAAGAACGACGAACGTGATGCGCCCAGCCTGAGCCCGCTGGAGAACCGCTGGCTGACAGCCGAAGAAGCCGCCGCCTACATCGGCGTGAAGGTCGAGACGCTTTCGAAATGGCGCCTTCGCGGCCACGGCCCTCGCTACTCGGCCGCCTTGCGGCGCGATCCGCGCTATCGCCTGTCCGACCTCATGGAACACATGGCCGCTCAAATGGTGTCCAACACCCGCGAAGCGCGCACCGTTCGCATCTCCTATGCCGCTGACCATTCCCCGATGACGCTACGGCGACCGATGCGCCCGTTGCGATCGGTGCAATCCACGGATCGTGGTTAGTCTCCCCGACGCGCGAACCCTTCACTCGACGGCTCCATCAATTTCACGCCGCCTCGCATACCTGAGAGGCGGCGTCCTCGTACCCCGCCGGCCTAAACATCAGCGCGCCGTCAGGCGCTGGCAGCGCGATCGGCGCTCGTGGATGTGGGGCTTTGGGCCCATATGAACGTTGCCAAATTGAAGGGATGAGGCCTCACCAATTGTAAGACGCCGCATGTCAGAATCTCTGACACGCGGCGCCTGGGGCTGCCTCAAATGCATTGACAGTTATTGTCGGAATTTGCGGCAGGAGAAACGTGCTTCCGGGACGTTACTGCTTATCCGAAGGCGCAGGGCTAAACGCGTGCGGCCCCACCATTCGAGCGATTTCATCGCTCCAGGCATTCTGAGCGGCCCGCACCTTCTCGCGCATTGTACGAACGTTGTAGCGGCGCGAAGGCTGGTTTTCATCGTAGTGGTTGATGACGTGCTCTGCGACACGCTCCGGAAAGCCCAAGTCTTCTTCAATGACAGTGCGTCCGTATCGTCGACCGTCGTACAATTGCAGTTCTTTCGACGGAAGTTCGCCAGCCTCAACCATCTGGTTGCGCATGGCCATAAAGGCACCTCCCATCGACCCCCTCAAGAGGTGGTCGCCGCGCCCACATGTCGGGAAGAGATACGTGCTGGAACTGCGCTCCATCTGCGTCTGGATCAACCGCATAGCCAGCGGAGTCAGAGGCACATAGTAGGGCTTCCGCTTTTTCTTGGTCAGATGTTTCGGAACAATCCAGGTGGCCTCCGACAAATTGATATGCTCCCGCTGCGCGCGAGCAACATCAACGGGTCGCTGGAGTGTCACCAGATAGATCAGCGTCGCAAGCGCGACACTGATCCGCGTGTCCTTACCGGTGGCGCGTGCGACGTTCGCATGCCAGATTTTGGCAAATGAATCCGGATCAAAGTACTCGGGACGTTGTTCCAGATTGTCTTCAAAGAGGGCCGGGAACGACGCGGGGTTTTCGGACAACCACTCCCGATCAGAGATCGCCCAGTTGTACATTCTGCGGACAATGGACTGGATTTGGTTGGCCGTGGAATGCCCATTGAATCGGGGATGGCGGGCATCTATCGCAATCTGGCTTTGGATGCTGCGAACCAAATCCTTCATCTCAGGTTTCGAAATTTCCCTGAAGGGACGATCGCCTATGCGTGGCAACACGAAGCGCCCCAGCAGGTAGCTTCTCGCCTTCTTATCCCCCTCCGAAAAATGCGGGTGGGCCTCGTCGAACAACTCCGCCAGGGCGCTGACCGTTTCCACCTTTCCGCGTTTCGCGGCTGCAATGTCGTCACGACGTTCAACGGCGGGATCAATTCCTTCCAGTTGCAGCGCAGCCAACCGCTGAAGCGCTCCACGGCGTGCGTCTTCGGGCGGAAGGGAAGCTGCGCACAGCCGAAAGTCATTCTTGCTGCCGTCAGTCCTCGGATAGCGGATGTAGTAGCTGGCGGACCCTCCGGGCGTAATCTGGACGTACAGTTGGGGCACGTCTGTGTCCCATAGGCGCACCCGCTTTCCCTGCACATGATCGGCTTGCGCTTTGTCGATCAGCTTGCGCGTCAAGCGGGCGCGATTGCCCTTTCTGTTCTTGTGGTTTGTCATTCTTTACCTCGTTCAAAGTTCGAGGTTCGAGCAGCACTTCCCACGCCAGACAGACCACCCACCGTGCCACTAACAGTGGTCGTAAGTCGTCCTAAGTGATCCCAAATGGCCCCCGAGAGCCTCTCTGACAGCGACCAAAGGCAGCGTTCAGAAATGAGATAACAATCTGAATTACCGTCCATTTTTGGGACACTAGGCAATTCATGATTCTTCAGGCCTTCCTGCTCCCGAAAAGCGCAGACGATGGTTCGCAACACGGCCTTCGATTTCGGGGCCGTCAGCGTCGAGTGAAACACGATCTCTGATGATGGCAACGGCGGCAAACCAAACCGCTCGCCGATATGCGTCAGTCGGCGTGGGCGAAGTTCTGGATATTCAATCCAGCCAACCTCAAGACGATGCTCCCTCCACTCAAAGAGCCGTTCGCTCTGACCAGCGGACAGATGTCTCAGACCTCATGAGGCTGTTTCACCAGCGCAGGGCGAAGCGCCCAATAAGAGCGCCGATCGCGCCGGCGGCGGCCACGCCCAGGGTGTACCAGGTGGCGACGAAAGCGACCGTGGCCTCGGGACAGTGCAACAGACCGTAGGCGGTCGCCGCCACGGCGCCGGTCATCATGCCCAGCGCCGCCCCGCCCGCCGACGGCCGTGTCGGCGCCAGACGCCTGGCCGACAGATAGACGAACGGGGCTGTCACGGCCGAGATCAACAGGATGTTGCGGCCGCAGACGTCCCACGTCCGGCCCAGCCATACGGCCATACGTTGGTCCGGCGTCGTCAGCGCCAATTCAATCGCGCCAGCGGCCGTCACGACCGCCACGACAGCGAACAGGAGCATCGCGGCCGGGCGAGCGTCCGCACCGGGCCGCCCCAGTCGCGTCGTCAGGCGCAGAGCGGCCGCCGCCAGCGCCAGGGTGTAGAGGCCTTTCAGCCAAGACGTCAGTCCGCCCATGGCCTGAATCAGATCAGGACGGACGCCCAACAGCACGACCACGCCGACGACTGACGCGACGACGGCGGCGGCCAGCAGCAACGAACTGGCGCGCGCAGGCTTCACCGGCTCCAGCCCGACGGCCAGGGCGTCGATCAGGTCGTCAGTCTTCATCAGCGGACACGCTGGCGGTCAGGGTCTTCATGGAGCGATGGACGCTGACCTTGGCCGCGCCCTCGGTGAATCCATTGCGCGCCGCCGCCTCGGCCAGGCTGTAGCCGCCGATGCGGACATCCTCGATCAGTCTGCGCTGACGCAGCGGCAGGATGGACAGCACGCGCCGCAGGTCGCGACGCACGGCGCCGTCCTCGACCGTATGCTCGGCCAGCAGAACCGAGGCGTCCTCCAGCGGAACGTCGTGCCGACGCCCCTGACGGCGCAGATGGTCGATCAGCTTGTAGCGAGCGATCGCATAGGCCCATGCCGTGAACGGCAGCGACCGGTCATAAGTCGCCCGTTTGGCGTGAATGGCGATCAGGCAGTCTTGCACGAGATCCTCCGTATCCGCCTCGCGACCGATCAGACGGCGCTTGAAGAAGGGCGTCAGAGCGCCGCGCATCTCCATCAACAGGGCGCGCCAAGCCACGGGGTCGCCGTCGAGCCCCCGCACCATCAACCTCTTCAGTTCGGCTTCTCTGTCGACCACGCCCTCCACCATTCGCGTCGGCCGGGTCAAAGGTTACACGCCCACAGGCCCCGAACGTCGAAATATTTTTCGTAACCTGCCGCCCCTCGCCGTCGAACCCTCCTGAGTCAGGCCGCCTCGATCCCGGGCGGCCCATCACAGGAGACGATCCGATGAATATCCCCGCCAAGCTTCTGGTCGCCGCCGGCGCCCTGCTGGCCCTGGGCGCGAACGCCGCCGTCGCCCAGACCATCCCCACGGCCGAGCAGGAACGCGGCATGGAGAAGTGCTACGGCGTCGCCAAGGCCGGTCAGAACGACTGCGCCGCCGGCCCCGGCACCACCTGCGCCGGCACGTCGACCCGCGACTATCAGGGCAACGCCTGGAAGCTGACCCCGCGCGGCACCTGCACCGCGATCAAGACGCCTAAGGGCAACGGCTCGCTGAGCCCGATCCCGAACCGCTGATGTCCGCCGCACCGACCGCCGGGCTGGGTCTGAAGCCCCAGCACTACGCCGAGGCCGAGGCCTGCCCGGCGGTCGGCGCCCAGGACGGCCTGTGGTTCGAGGTCCACCCCGAGAACTACATGGTCGCGGGCGGGCCGCGCCTGACCTGGCTGGAGCGCATCCGTTCGCGCCGGCCGCTGTCCCTGCATGGGGTCGGCCTGTCCCTGGCCGGGGACGAACGCCCGGATCGCGGGCATCTGGCCCGATATCGCGCCCTGATCGACCGCTTCGAGCCCTTCGTGGTGTCCGAGCACCTGGCCTGGTCGCAACGGGGCGGGGTCTATCACCCTGACCTGCTGCCCGTTCCGCGCAGCCGCGAAATGCTGACGCTGGTCTGCCGCCACATCGACGAAGCGCAGAACGCTCTGGGGCGCCGGCTGCTGATCGAGAACCCAACGGCCTATCTGCCGATGGCGGGCCACGACTGGGACGAGGTCGACTTCCTGACCGAGATCGCGCGTCGCACCGGCTGCGGTCTGCTGATCGACGTGAACAACGTCCACGTCAGCGCCGCCAACATGGGCTTTTCCGCCGAGGACTGGATCGATCGCGCGCCGGGCGAACTGGTGGGAGAAATCCACCTAGCCGGCCACAGCCTCGATCCGACATGGGGCGAGGCCCTGCTGATCGACAGTCATGACGCCCCCGTCGCCGAGGCCGTCTGGCGCCTGCATGAACGGCTGATCGCCCGCATCGGCTCCCGACCGACCCTGATCGAGCGCGATGGCCAGATTCCCGATTTTTCCGAACTGCTGTCCGAGCAGGCCCGCGCCGCCCAGACCCTTGCTCAGGCGCAGTCTCAGGCCTCTTCGACAAGGACGCCGGCATGACCGCCTTTCACGCCGCCTTCTCGATCGCGCTGGAGGGTCGTTTCGGCGACCTGTGGCCGCACCTTGAGCCGGACGAGCGCACGCTCGGCGCCCTGGCCGTCTATCGCAACACGGCGACCAAGGGCTGGATCGACGCCCTGGAAGCCAACTACCCGACCATCGTCGACATGGTCGGACGCGACTGGTTCCGGGCTGTCGCGCGCGAATACGTCGAGGACGAGCCCGCCATGTCTCCTGTTATGGCCGCCTATGGAGAAGGCTTTCCCGCCTGGCTGGCCCGCTTCGAGCCCGCGCGTCCGATGGCCTACCTGGCGCCTGCCGCTCGCCTGGACCGCGCCTGGACCGAGGCGCACCTGGCCCAGGACGCCCCGGTGATGAACGCGCACCAAGCCGCCAACCTGGGCCTGGCGCTGACCGGGACGACCGCCCGCCTTCTCCCGTCCGCGCGCCTGTTCTGGTTCGACTGGAGCGCGCCGTCGTTGTGGCTCGCACACCGCGCCCCGCACGCCGGGGCGGAACTGTCCTGGCGGCCGACGCCCGAGGGGCTGCTGATCCATCGCCCCGAGGATCATGTGCTGATGCACCGCCTGTCCCGCGCCCAGTGGGCCTTCCTGGACGCCGGCCGCCGCAGCGCCTCCTTCGCCGCCTCCGCCATGGCGGCCCAGGCCGCCCAGCCCGGCGTGGATATGCCCGCCCTCTTCGCCGAACTGATCGCCTTCGGCGTCTTCATGTCCCCCTCTCGCCCGAGTACGCCTTCATGACCGCCCTAGCCCGCCTGCACCGTCGTTTCGCCACGGCCGTTCCCGAGTGGTTTCTGGCGCTTCTTTTGCGCCTGGGCGTCGCCGCCCCATTCTTCATGTCTGGACGCACCAAGGTCGAAGGTTGGCTGACCCTGTCGCCCTCAACCCACTACCTCTTCGCCGAAGAATACCGCGTGCCGCTGCTGGCGCCTGAAACGGCGGCCTACCTCGCGACCTATGCCGAACATCTGCTGCCCATCCTGCTGGTGCTGGGCCTGCTGACACGTCCGGCGGCGCTCGGCCTGTTGCTGATGACCCTGGTGATCCAGATATTCGTCGCGCCCGGCGGTTGGCCGACGCACCTGCTATGGGCCGGCCCCCTCGTCTACCTGATTGCGCGCGGCCCCGGCGCCATCAGCCTCGACCGCACCCTGCACATCGACTGACGCTGCAACAGCAGGCCGCACGGTCCGAGCCTGCATGAAATGAGGCTCTCGTGGCGAGGAAGCCCTACGCAGTTCCGCGGTGAACGCTGTGTTGTTCAGCGCCAGCAGCGGACGTTGGCTCAGACGCGCAAAGCGAACTTCTAGCCAGCCAACGGGTGCTGCTACGCGCTGAAACCATGGGCACGACGGAATCCTCAACCATCTCGGATTTCTTCTCGTTTTCGGGATTGGTCTTGTAGGGGGATTATCGAACTGAAGTGTCTGATGAATCGCCCTGGGCGCGGCCCAGCGCGGCGGAATGGAACGTGATGGTCGAAGATGAAGAGCTGAGGGCCTGGTTCTTTCGAGAGGTGTTTCCTCTCGAAGCCGCCCTGACTCGATTCATCCGTCGCAACTGGCGCAACGAAAGCGACGTGGCCGACTTGAGGCAGGACATCTACACCAAGGTCTACACGGCGGCCCAACGACAACTCCCGATTCAGGCTCGCGCCTTTCTGTTCACCACGGCTCGGAACCATCTCATCAACACCGCCAAACGCGCCAAGATCGTGTCCTTTGATCTGGTGGCCGATCTTGAAGCCTCCTTTCCAGAGGCGATGTCGGCCGATCTGGACAGACAGTTGACGGCGAGAGACGAACTGAGGCGCGTTCAGGCGGGCCTGGAACGGCTCCCGGCGCGTTGCCGACAGGTGATGACGCTGCGTCGCGTCGAAGGCCTATCGACCAAGGAGGTGGCGGCTCATCTGAACATCAGCGTCAGCACTGTTGAACAGCAGATGGTTCATGGTCTTCGAGCCCTCACCGACTACATGATGGGCGGCCAAGGACGAATACGACGATCTCCGCCCAAGACGGCCGCCTCCAAAAGCGAGTCTCAACCATGAGCGCCCGCAATGAAATTGAAGATACCGCAGCCTACTGGCTGGTGCGCCAGGCGGATGGGCTCTCAAGCGAGGAGCAAGCCCGCCTCGACGCGTGGCTGAACGCCGCCGCCGAACACAAAACCGTCTTCTGGCGCCTCGAGTATATTTGGGAAAAGACTGGGCGCCTGGGCGCCCTTCGCGGTCCCGACACCCTGGCTGAAGCCGTCACGGAAACGCCGCCTCCCGCCATGCCCCGCCGAGTCCGGCCTCGCTGGGTCGCAGGCCTGGCGGCCGCCCTGGCGGTGATTGTGCTGTCGTCGGCCGCCCTGCTCTGGCCCCGACCGGCTCACTATGCGACCGACACCGGAGAGCGCCGCCTCGTGGCCTTGTCCGATGGGTCGCGCGTCGAGCTGAACACAGAAACCCGCCTGCGAACCGCCATGTCGCCCGACAGCCGCGAAGCCTGGCTGGACAAGGGCGAGGCCTATTTCGAAGTCGTCCACGACGCATCGCGCCCCTTCACCGTTCATATGGGCGCACGGAGCGTGCATGTTCTGGGCACACGCTTCAGCGTTCGACGCGACGGCGACAAGGTGCAGGTTCTCGTCGCTGAGGGACGCGTCCGCCTCAGCGGCTCGAAGGCAGACCCCGTTTCCAAGCCCGTCGTACTGGATCGCGGCGACGTCGCGACGGGCATGGGCGCCTCTGTGCTGCAAAGCCGGACGTCGGACCAGCACGTGGACGACCAACTCGCTTGGCGTCGCGGCCTTCTGGTGTTCGATCAGATCACCCTGGCGGACGCTGCCGTCGAGTTTAATCGCTACAACCAGACCCAGTTGAAAGTGCTCGACTCTCAGACCGCCGCCATTCGCATCGGCGGGAGTTTTGAGGCCACCAACGTCGAAGCTTTCGTGCGGCTGCTGCAAAGCGCCTATGGACTGAAGATCGACCGCGACGACGAAACGGTGAAAATATCAGAATAGCTGTAGAGGGTTTCCGCCTTCGTCTTGTCACAATCCCATAGCCGTCCAATCCGGACGACAAGGGGGGTTTATGACCAAGATCTCGTTCTTGCGGCACATGCTGACAGGCAGTGCTTGCGCGTTGATACTGGCGGGGGCGGCAGCGGCTCAGACGCGAAACTTCGACGTTCCATCGGGCGAGCTGCAAGGCGCATTAGACGCCTATGCGCGCCAGGCCAGCGTGCAACTGGTCTACAGGACCGAGGACGTACGAGGCGTTCGGACGCGCGGCGTTCGAGAGGCTGTTGATGCTGAAACCGCGCTTCGTCGCCTGCTGGAGGGCACCGGCCTGACGGTTCAACGCGACAGCTCCGGCGCCCTAGCCATCGTGCGCCAGCCTGTTCAGAAGACAACGGCGAACGACGACCACGCCTCGACGGTCGATGAAGTGGTCGTCACCGGTTCGCGCCTGAAGAACGTCTTCGACGCCGCCACACCCGTCGTCAGCATGGAACGCGAAGCCCTGCTCGAGGGCGGCTACATGGATCTGGCCGAGGCGCTGACGGACATTCCTGGGGTTGAGGAAGGCAGTTCTCTCGCCAACAACCAGAGCGCGACCCAGGCCAACGGCCTTTCGACCATCAGTCTGCGGAACCTGGGAGAGAACCGCACCCTGACCCTGATCGACGGCCACCGTACGGTCTCCAACGCCGGCAACCGCAACGCCGTCAGCCTCAGCTCCATCCCCGAGTTTTTCGTCGACCGCGTCGAAGTGACGACCGGCGGCGGCTCGGCCGTCTATGGCTCCGACGCCATCGCCGGGGTGGTCAACATCATCACCGAGCGCAATCTGAACGGCGTGCGCGCTCGCATCGTCGGCGGAACGACCCACGACGGCGGTGGCGACTCGATCGAGTACTCGGTCGGCGCCGGCGGTCGGTTTCTGGATGACCGCCTCTATGTGATGGCCGGTGCGACCTATGATCGTCAGTTCAAGCTGAAGGCGACCGATCGGCAACGCGCCCTGCAGTCCATTCTGTACATGCCCGCCAGCAATACGGTCGTCACGCCGGATCGCTCGACCTCCATCGCTGGCGGACGCTTCGTCAGCGGACGCTGGTTCTACGATGACAGCGGCCTGCGCCCCAACATGGTCACCGCCGTCGACGGTTATGAAGACCGTCCCGAGGGCACGCTGATCACCCCGCGCGACAATCTGAACGGCGCCGTCAAGTTCGACTACGCCGTAACCGACGGCATCAAGCTCTGGGGGCAGTTGCTCTATTCGAACGTCGTGACGGATTCGACGCGCGCCCCAACGACCTTCAGCAACACGACCTCGTTCGGCGTCAACGACGAGTTCACGCTCGGACGCATGTCGCGCACACTGAACCCCTTCGCCCCCGCCGAAATCAAGGCTGCGGCCTCCAGCTCCGGCATCGACTTCCGCCGCCGCGTGGTCGAGGTCGGTCCCAACCTGATCCACAATGAGCGCGAGACCATCCGCAGCTGGGTCGGCATCGAAGGCAGCCTGCCCAATGACTGGGACTGGAAGTTGACCTACGGCTACGGCAAGTTCTCGGGCGAGCAGATCCGCGGCAACACCTTGAATCTGCAACGCGTTCAGTGGGCTCTGGATTCCGAACGCGTCAACGGCGTCGTTCAGTGTCGCAGCGCCGCGGCACGCGCCGACGGCTGCGTGCCGCTGAACATCTTCGGGGTCGGTTCGATCACGCCTGAGATGGCGAACTACATCCGCGCCAACACCTTCTATCGCCCGACCAATCGTCAGGACACGATCGAAGGCTACGTCTCGGGCGCCCTGTTCGAACTTCCTGCCGGCCCCGTCGAAACCGCCTTCGGTTTCGAAAGCCGCCGCGACCACACCCAGACGCGCACCGACCCGCTGATCCAGAGCGGCGTGGCCAGTTCGTCCTTCCTCCCGGAATACGAGGGGACCATCAAGGCGAACGAAGTCTTCGCCGAAGCCTCGGTTCCGCTGCTGGCTGACCTGCCGTTCGCGCATCGCCTGGTGTTCAACGGGGCCGTCCGCGTCGCCGACTACAACCTGGAGGCCGTCGGCACGACCGTCAGCTATCGCGCCGGCCTGCAATGGTCGCCGATCTCCGACCTACGCCTCCGCACGGAGTACGCCCGCGCCCAACGTGCGCCTGACACCAGCGAACTCTTCTCGCCGCCGCGCGATGACGCCGACACCGTCGCCGACATCTGCAGCGGGGTGACGGCCGGCACAGCCGGCGTCGTCGCCCAGAACTGCCGCGCCGACAGCCGCATCGCCGCCGCCATCGCCGCAGCGCCCGACGGGACGTTCCGCCAGCTGAACACGCAGATCAAGGCGCCGAACGCCGGCAATCCGAACCTGTTCGAGGAAACCGCAGACACCCTGACGGTCGGCTTGGTCTATCGTCCCAGCTATCTGCCGGGCTTCGAAGCCAGCGTCGATTATTATGACATCAAGATTAGCGACGTGATCGCGTCGCTCAGCAACTCGGCCCTGTTGCTGGGCTGCTATTCAGATGCGTCCGGCGCCGACAACGTCTTCTGCGACACCATCACCCGTGACGAAGACGGGCAGCTGGCGCGCATCCTGAACCAGGAGCAAAATCTCAACGAAACCCGCGCCCGTGGCGTGGACGTAGCCGCTTCCTATCGCTTCGATCTGGAGCAGTGGAAGGTGCCCGGCACATTCCGCGCCAGCGTCAACTACAGCCGCCGCCTTGAATTGAGCACCGAGTACGACAGCATCGACAAGGTCGAGCTGGTGGAAACGGTCGGCGAGGTCGGCACAGCCAAGAACGAGGCCCGCTTCGGCCTGTCCTGGTACGATGACGCCTGGAGCGTGCGCTGGTCCTCGCGCTTCATCGGCGAGGTGGTCGACAGCCTGGAACGCCAGCAGCAAGCTGTCGCCGCCGGCTGGGCGGACCCGCTCTATCTCTACCTCGATGAGTACTGGCGCCACGACCTGAGCGTCAGCTTCAAGCCGAACATCAACAATTCGAACCTGAAGATTTTCGGCACCGTGAAGAACATCTTCAACGACTACGGCCCCTTCCTGCCGGACGGCACCGAAAGCGGAAACGCCTACAACTACAGCTCAGCCTATGGCGTCATCGGCCGCGCCTTCACCCTGGGCGTCCAGATCGAGTTCTAAAGCGACGACGGGTCCGGCGACGCTCGCGCGAGCGTCGCCGATCTCCGCCGCGTTCAACGCGCCCAACTCTCCTTCAGGATCAGTCATGTCCAAACGCTTCGCAATCGCGCTGACCGCGCTGCTCTGCGCTTCGTCGACCCTCGTCCATGCTCAGGACACGGCTGCGTCCTCATCCCATCCTCCGAAACTGGTCGTCGTTGTCGTGGTCGATCAGTTCAGCGCCAACCTGTTCAACCAGTATCGCAGCCGCTGGACCAGCGGCCTGCGACGCTTGTCGGACGAGAGCCTGGTGTCGACCAACGGCTATCAGACCCATGGCCTGACCGAGACCTGTCCCGGCCACGCGACGGTCCTGACCGGCATGCATCCTGCCCAGACCGGCATCCCCTCGAATGACTGGATCGATCCGACGACGGGGAAGGAAGTCTATTGCCTGTCCGCCCCGCGCAACACGCTGGCGCATGGCCGTAACAGCGATAACGGCCCCGTCGGCCCCGACAATATCCGCGCCTCCAGCCTGGGTGACTGGCTCAAGGACCAACGCCCCGCCTCGCGCGTCTTCGCCGTATCGGGCAAGGACCGGGGGGCGATCAATCTGGCCGGCCACCATCCCGACGGCGCCTACTGGTTCACCGACGACTACGGCCTGACGACCTATGTCGAGCCGGACCAGAGCGCCCCGGCGCGTCTGGCCGCCGTCGACGCCTTCAACGTCGAGTTCCGCCGCCGCCAGGCCGCGACGCCCCACGCCTGGACCTACAGCCAGCCCCAGTGCCGCGCGTTGGAATCCGACTGGGAAGTCGGCGGGCGGACGTTTCATTCCAAAGTCCCGCCGGCCCAGGACGATTTCGATTCCTCTCCCGCCCTAGATGAAGAAACGCTGAAGGCCGCCGCCTACCTTATCGACAGCCAGCGCTTGGGCCAGAGCGAGACGACGGACCTTCTCGGCGTCAGTCTCTCGGCGACGGATCGCATCGGCCACGCCTACGGCACTCAGGGACCGGAAATGTGCGAGCAGATGCACCGCCTTGATCAGGCCTTGGGCCAGTTCCTGACCCGATTGGAGACCATCCCCGGCGGCGTTGTCTTGGCCCTGACGGCGGACCATGGCGGCTCTGACTTTGTCGAGCGGCTGGCGCAACGCGGCCATCCCCATGCCCATCGGATCGATTCCGCCCCGCTCGCGGCCGTCAACGCCGCCTTGCGTCAGCGCTTCAACCTAGACGCCTCTCCGCTTCAGTCCGGTCGCAACGGCCTGATCGTGGCGGACCGGGCCCGCATGAGCTTGCCCGAACCGCTGCGGAGCCAGATCATCGAGGCCGCCCTCCCCCTGCTTCGAGACTTGCCCGACATCGTCTTCGTTGAAGCGCGCGACCGCCTTCTGACCGATCCCTTGCCCGTCAGCGAGCAGCCTGAAATTCTTTCCCTTCGCGAACGCATGCGCCTGTCGACGGTAGCCGTGCGGTCACCTGATATCATCATGGTGCGCGCCCCGAACGTGACCGGCGGCGGACGGGTGGGCGGCAATATCGCGGGCCATGGCACGCCCTGGGACTACGACCGACGCGTGCCCATTCTCTTCTGGACGCCAAGCGCGCCGGCTCAGGAGCGCTTCCTCCCCATCCGAACCATCGACATCGCCCCGACGCTGGCGACTGTCATCGGCATCCAAACCCCGCCGGTCTCGGGGCGCGCCTTGCCGCTCTGGGACTGACGGGCGCGTTGACTGCTTCCTAGTAGCAAGGACACGTCAACCTGGCTGACGCTTCTGACGCTGAAGTGGTCCAAACAGCAGAAAGCCCCGAGGCGTATGCCATCGGGGCTTTGTAGGCTTAAGTGCGGGAGCAGGATTTGGGCGACGCCTCACAACGGCTGCCCACGAGTTTTTCGGACCACAGCCCTGAACGGGAGATCAGAGGCAAACGCCCCGGATTGGCCGACGACAGAACACCATCAGCCAACAGCGCACCTGATCGCCGAAGAGATGAACGGACAGCCAAAGCGTTTCTCGCGATTGACTTGAGCAGCCCCCCCTCTATGGCTTGAATAACGAAGCGAAGGGGCGTTGGAATGCAAGGCGAGGCTGCGGCTTCCTACGAAAAAGCCGCCCAGGCCCACGCTATCCTGCTGAATGATCCGTCGTTTCAGTTCGACCGCGCCAATTTCGACCCGCCGCAGACTCCCGGCTGGCTGCGCTGGATCGGCGAGACGTTGCAGTTCCTGGCGCCGGTGCTGAAATGGGTGTTCTGGATCGGGCTGGCACTGCTGGCGGGGCTGATCCTCTACGCCATCGTGCGCGAGATCCTGCGACTGCGGAAGCCCGCCGCCAAGCCAGACAAGCCTGCGACGCCGGTCGAAGCCGACTGGCGTCCGGACGCTCAGGCGGCCCGCGATCTGCTGGCCGAGGCCGACGCCCTGGCCGCGCGCGGACAATATGCGGACGCCGCCCACCTGTTGTTGCTGCGCAGCGTGCAGGACATTGAAAAACGCCAGCCGCGCGCGCTGCGGGTGTCGCTGACCGCGCGCGAAATCGCCCGTCTGAAAGCCTTGCCCGAGGCGGCGCGCCCCGCCTTTGAACGGATCGGCCGGGTGGTCGAACGCAGCCTGTTCGGCGGCGCCGCCGTGGACGCCCAGGATTTCGCCGACTGTCGCCAGGCCTATGAGGCCTTCGCCCTGCCCGAAGGCTGGCGCGCATGAGCCGTTCCGCCAAGGCGGCCGGGAGCGCCTTTTCACCCGTCGTCCTCATCAGCCTGCTGCTGGTCAGCGTCGTGGCCCTGGCCGGGCTGGGCGTGCTGTCGGCCTATGCCCCCGAACTGAAGTCCGGCGACGACGGCGGCGGCCACGGCCTGTCGCGCAGCTCGACCGGCTTCGGCGCCATGCCGGTGCTGCTGCGAAACTTCGGCGTGCCGGTGACGATGAGCCGAGGCCGCCTGACGCCGTCCTCGGACGAAAGCCTGCTGGTCCTGACGCCGCCGCCCGGCGCCCCGCCCGAGCAGCTCGACGACATCAACCATGCCGGCGCGACCCTGATCGTCCTGCCCAAGTGGAGCGCGACGCCCGACCCCAAGCACCCTGGCTGGGTTCGCACGACGGGCCTGCTGCCTGACCAGGCCTCGCTGGCGCCGCTGAGCGAGCACCTGCGTCAGGGCGCCCGCCTGCAATCGCGCGACGGCCGCGCGAGCGTCGCCTTGAAACGCCCTGACGGCACGCCCTTCGGCGCGCCGGTGGATGTCGATGCGCTGAAGACCTTGTCCGGCCCCGACTGGGTTCCTGTCGTGACGGACGATCAGGGTCGCCCCGTTCTGGCCATGCACGCGACCACGCGAGTCTATGTGCTGGCCGACGCCGACCTGCTCAGCACCCACGGGCTGAAGACGCTGAACGGCGCGCGCACGGCCATCGCCCTGCTGGACGTCGTGCGGGCGAAGGACGCGCCGGTCATCTTCGATCTGACGCTGCACGGGATGCAGCGCACGCGCAGCCTGTTGCGGCTGATGCTTGAGCCGCCGCTGCTGGGCATGACGCTGGTGCTGGCGGCGCTGGCGGTCTTCGCCGGCTATCAGGCCGTCGTGCGTTTCGGCCCCGCGCGCGAGAGCGGCCGCGTCATCGCCCTGGGCAAGCGCGGGTTGGCCGACAATACGGCGGGGCTGGTGCGGTTGGCCCGGCGCGAGCATCACATGGCCGCGCCCTACGCCCTGCTGACCCGCGCCGCCGTCGCCCGCGCCATCGGCGCCCCGCGCCGCCTGAGCGAGGACGAACTCGACGCCTTCCTCGACCGCGTCAGCCGGACCACCGGCGCGCACGCGACCTATTCCGCCCTGGCCGATCAGGCCAGGACGGCCAAGACCCCAGGCGACCTGATGCGGGTCGCCGCCGCCCTCTATCGCTGGAACCAGGAGCTGACCCGTGCACGTCAATGAGGTGAAGACGATCGCCGAGCGCATCCGCGCCGAGATCGCCAAGGCCGTGGTGGGCCAGGACGGCGCCGTCGACCTGTTGCTGACCGCCCTGTTCGCGGGCGGGCACGTCCTGCTGGAAGGCCCGCCCGGCACGGCCAAGACCCTGCTGGCCCACAGCTTCGCCCGTTCGGTCGGGCTGGACTACGGCCGCATCCAGTTCACGCCGGATCTGATGCCGGGCGACATCCTGGGGTCGAACCTGTTCAACTTCCAGACGTCCAGCTTCACCCTGACGCGCGGGCCGATCTTCTGCGAGCTGCTGCTGGCGGACGAGATCAACCGCACCCCGCCCAAGACCCAGGCCGCCCTGCTGGAAGCCATGCAGGAGCGCAACATCACCATCGACGGCCAGGCCCATGCGCTGAGCCCGCGCTTCACCGTCGTCGCCACCCAGAACCCGATCGAGCAGCAGGGCACCTATCCCCTGCCCGAGGCGCAGCTGGATCGCTTCCTGTTCAAGCACGTCCTCGACTATCCAGATTTGGAGCAGGAGCGCGCCATCATCGCCGCCCACGGGTCGCGCACCGGGCAGATGGATCCCGTGGCCCTGGGCGTCGAGACCGTGGCCGAAGGCGCCGCCATCGCCGCCGCCGTGGACGCCGTGGCGCAGGTGCGGCTGACGGACGAGGTCGTCGGCTATGTCGCCGCCCTGGTGCGAGCCACGCGCGATTCCGCCGATGTGGAGACCGGCGCCTCGCCGCGCGCGGGGGCCATGCTGGCCGTCGCCGCCCGCGCTCGCGCCGCCCTGGACGGGCGCGACTACGTCATCCCCGACGACGTGAAGGCGTTGGCGGTCCCGGCCCTGCGTCACCGCCTGGTGCTGTCGCCCGCGGCCGAGATCGAAGGCCGTCGCGTCGAGCAGGTGCTGGCCGGCCTGGTGGATCAGGTGGCGGCGCCCCGGTGATCTATCCGACCCGACGTGCGGTGACGGTCCTGGCGGCGGGGGCGCCCGTCGCCCTGCTGGCGGGCGTGCTGACGCCTGTCGGCTGGCTGGCCGGTCCGGTCTGGATCGCCGGCGTCGTGCTGCTGTTCGCGGCGGACGCCCTGCTGACCGGCTCGCGCTCTAGCCTGACGCTGGACCCGCCCGAGCCGGTGCGCGCCGCCGTCGGACGACCGGGCCTGGTCGGACTGACGGCGCGCTTCGCCGCGCAAGGCCGCGCGCCGCATCAGGTCGAAGCCGCCCTGTCGGGCGAGGCCAAACTGGGCGTGGCCGACGCCCCGCGCCAGGCCGAGGTGCGTAGCCATGTCGCCTCCCTCGCCTTCCCCTTCACGCCCGAACGACGCGGCGACGCGGCGCTGCATGAGCTTTGGGTGCGTTGGCGCGGACCGATGAATCTGGCTTGGAAGCAGAAGACGTTCCGCCTGGATCTGTCGGCGCCGGTGCTGACCGACCTGCAGTGGGTGCGCGATCAGGCGGTGCGCCTGTTCGCCCGCGACGCCCTGTTCGGAACCAAGGCCCAGCTGGACATCGGCGAAGGCGCCGAATTCCAGGCCCTGCGCGACTATCAGCCCGGCATGGACCGACGCGCCATCGACTGGAAGCAGTCGGCCCGCCACGCCGCCCTTCTGGCCAAGGAATTCCGCACCGAGCGCAACCACAACGTCATCATGGCCCTGGACTGCGGACGCGCCGCCTGCGAGCCGGTCGGCGGCATGCCGCGCGTGGACCGCTTCATCCACGCGGCCCTGCTGCTGTCCTACGCCTGCCTACGCTCGGGCGACCGGGCGGGTCTGTTCGCCTTCGATTCCCGGCCGCGCCTGTCGACCGGCGCCGTCGGCGGCATGAACGCCTTCCGCACCCTGCAGACCGTCGTCGGCCGGGTCGATTATTCGACGCACGAGACCAACTACACCCTGGCCCTGGCCACCCTGTCGGGACAGCTCCAGCGCCGATCCCTGATCGTGGTCTTCACCGACTTCACCGATTCCACCGCCGCGGAACTGATGATCGAATCTCTGGGTCGGCTGCTGAAACGCCACCTGGTGCTGTTCGTCGTCCTACGCGACGAGGAGTTGGAGACCCTCGCCGCCGCCGCGCCGGAAACGGCCGAGGACGTGTCGCGCGCCGTCGTCGCCGCCAGCCTGCTGCGCGAACGCGAGACGGTCATCAACCGCCTGCGCCGCATGGGCGCCCACATCGTCGACGCCCCCGCCGATCAAGTCGGGCCCGAGGCGGTCAACGCCTATCTGGACTTGAAGCGGAGGGATCTGCTGTGACCGACGCCCCGCGGCTGAAAAGCCAACGCTTCCGCCAGGCGCGCGAAGAGGACTGGCGCCGCCTGGAGCGGTTGATGGACAAGGCTGAAAAGGGTTCGGCGTCCAAACTGACCGATGAAGAGATCCTGGCCGTGCCGGTGCTGTACCGCTCGACCCTGTCGGCCCTGTCGGTGGCGCGCGAGACCTCGCTGGACCAGGGGCTGATCGACTATCTGGAGACGCTGTCGGCGCGGGCCTACTTCTTCGTCTACGGCTCGCGGGCGACGCTGCGCGACCGGCTGACCGCCTTCTTCCGTCATGACTGGCCCGCCTCGGTCAAAGGCCTGTGGCGCGAGACCTTGGTGTCCGCCGCCCTGATGCTGCTCGGCGCCGTGGTCGGCGGCTGGCTGGTGATGTACGATCCCGAATGGTTCTACGCCTTCGTGCCGGGCGATCTGGCGGGCGGACGCGATCCAGGCGCTTCGACCGCCACCCTGCGCGCCACCCTGGACGGGACAGGGAGCGCCGACGGCCTGTCGGTGTTCGCGGCCTTCCTGTTCACCCACAACGCCAAGGTGGCCCTGTTCGCCTTCGCGCTGGGTTTCGCCCTGTGTCTGCCGACCGGATTGCTGGTCCTCTACAACGGCGCGACGCTTGGCGCCTTCTTCGCCCTGTTCGCCAGTCGCGGCTTGGGGGTGGAGCTGGGCGGCTGGCTGCTGATCCACGGCGTGACCGAGCTGTTCGCCGTCGTCCTGGCCGGCGCCGCGGGACTGAAAATCGGCTGGGCCGTCGCCTTCCCCGGCCGGGCGCACCGATTGGACGCCGCCGTTCAAGCCGGACGAACCGCCGGCGTGGTCATGGGCGGCGTCATCGTCATGCTGCTGCTCGCCGGTCTGCTGGAAGGATTCGGGCGGCAGTTGATCGCCGACACCGGCCTGCGCTACGCCGTGGCGGCCGTGACGGCCCTGATCTGGGGGCTCTACTTCTATGGTCCGAGACGGGAGACGTTTCGTGTCCGCTGACGCCGCGAAGATCGACAAGACCGAGCGCCCCTTCATCACGCCCGAGGGCGTCGACCTGCGGCTGAACATCGGCGACGCCGGGCAAAGGGCGGCGGCCTTCCTGCTGGACGCTGGAATCATCATCGGCGTGCTGATCGCCTTCACCCTGGCCCTGATCTTCACCGGCGTCGGCGCCATAGGCGCGGCCGGCCTGGCGGGCGCAGAACTGGTCGCCGTGCTGTGGTTGGTGGTCTTCTTCCTGCTGAGGAACTTCTACTTCACCGCCTTCGAGCTGTCGGCCGCCGCCGCCACGCCCGGCAAACGGGCGATGGGCCTGCGCGTCGCCTCGCGCGACGGCGGGCGGCTGCGGGCGGAATCGGTGTTCGCGCGCAACGCCATGCGCGAGCTGGAGGTATTCCTGCCGCTGTCCCTTCTGGTGACGCAGGCGGGTCAGGGCGGAGTCGACAGCTGGATGTATCTGCTGGCCTTCGTCTGGGCGGCGATTTTCGTCTTCTTCCCCCTGTTCAACCGCGACCGCCTGCGCCTGGGCGACCTTGTCGGCGGCACGTGGGTGGTGCGCACGCCGCGTCGCAAGCTGACCCGCGACATGGCCGATGACGGGTCGGAACAACTGGCGAGATATGACTTCACCCTGGCGCAGCTGGACGCCTATGGAGCCAAGGAGCTGCACGTCCTGGAATCCGTCCTGCGCACCGGCGAGCGCAGGACCATGCGCGCCGTCGCCGACCGCATCATGGGCAAGATCGGATGGTCGCGCGATCCGCACCAGACGGACCGCGACTTCCTCAGCGCCTATTATGCCGCCGTGCGCGGGCGACTGGAGCAGAAGCTGCTGATGGGCGTACGGCGTCGCGACAAGCACGACGTCTGACGCCGCGGCCCATCAGTCGAACACGGCGGCCAGGGCCTCAGGCCCCGCCCCTTCCTTGACGGTCCGCAGTTCGTAATAGAGCGCCGCCACCCCGGCCGAAGCGACCACCGCCGACAGGATGTTGACCACCACGCCGGACGCCGCATTGACCCACAGATTCGGGCTGCCGTCGAGGAAGCCGCCGCCGGTCGCCAGGCCGAGCGCGCCGACCGCCGCCCCGATGATCCACGACAGGAGCATATAGATGACCATCAGGCCGAACACGTTCCAGCGATAGCCGCGCGTCAGATCGCGACTGCGCTGCAGGCTCTCCAACACGCCTCGCTTCTCGACCACCACGGCGGGCGATGCGACCGACCACATCACCGAAATGATCACGCCCGGCACGATCAGGGCCAGATAGCCCAGTCCCGCGCCCAGCGCGGCGATGATGGCCAACCCCAGCAGCGGCAGAAACATCTTCACGCCGACATCAAACGCCTGGCCAAAAGAGGTCGCCTTGCCGTTGAAGCCGTTGACCGCCGCCTTCACCACCATGCCCTGAAGCATGTAAAGCCCCACCAGATAGAACACCCAGCCCGCCGCCATCGTCAGGAATCCGACGGCGGCGCCGCCGGTGACGGCCGTGCTCTGGCCCAGGCCCATGACGGCGCTGGGCGCCCCGACCATGACCGTCGACGCGCCGAAAAAGATCGCTGCGTTTTCGCGAATGGTCGTGAAGGTGCGCTGGATCACCCGCCCGAGGTCGAACTGGCCGCCCCGGCTGACGGCCTGCCCCGACCAGGTCGGCGGAGCGACCGCCTGAAGTATGAATATCTCGGTCGCCTGCAAATCCGCGCTGGGCACGAAATCGACCTTCTGCCCGCGCGTTAGCGGCAAGGATGTCCGTACCTGCGTGACATTGAACAGATAACGCGCCGTATCATCGCCCAGTATCGCCCCCATCCCGGTCGCCTGATCGAATGTCAGAACCTCACCACGCATGATCATGCCCCCGAATGCTCTCACATCCGGCCTATCGATGTAGCAGCGGATTGACCAGAACTTTCAAACTGACGGGACAGTTGACACCGGATCACAAGACCATCGCCGACTTCCGCCGCAAAAAATAGCCTGTGACCCAGGCAGTCTGCGCCCAGTTCGTGGTTCTGTATCGTCAACTGCGCCTCTTCGAATCGGCGCTGGTCGCCATGAGGGCGAGGCTGCTTGCTGAAGTTCGTCCAAACTAGGTGCCTGGAGGGCGCGGTCGAGACGGACGAACTCAAAACGATCAGCGCCCCGCTGAAGACCCGCCGAAACGAATCCAGTGAAAGGTGCACGGTAGCCGAACGGCGTTGCTGGCGATGAGCCAGGCCCGGAATGCAAAAAGCCCCACGGCGATGAGCCATGGGGTTTCTGTAGATCAGAACCTCACGTCCGGGTGTGAGGCAGTGCTAGGTGCCGGAGCAGGATTTGGGCGATACCTCACACCTGCGATCCGCTTCACGACCTCATCAGGCGGGCCCTGTCTCGCTTCCCATCAGAGGGTCGGACATGCTGTCCATGCCCGTCTCCAAACGGCCCGCTAAGCGGCGCTCAAAACCACCTTCGGCGACAAAGACCAAGTCGTACCACGACCCATAGTCCTGCAACCGCCAAGTATGGGTGCGCTGAGATCCAGGCCGCAAGATGACCTGCACAACGTCTTCCTCCTTGCGATAGGCGTCCTCGATCTGGATGACAGCAGGGGTTCGGCTCTTGTTGTGCATCGTCACCGTCAGGCTGGCGTCCGCCTTGTTTTGACGCACGTCGAGACGCAGGCCCGCGTTGACGCTTGACGCCTGTCCCTTGAAGGATCGCAGGAAGCCGTTGGGGCCCAGAACCCACAGGTCGTAGCCGCCATCCTCGCCCGTCAACGCCCATTGGTCGTCCAGCGCTTTACCCGCCTCCACCGTGTAGCGCTGAGGAATGCGGTCCAGATGCAGCTTGTCGTAGACTTGGAATACGGCGCCCGCAGCGCCCGTGTTGACGAAGTTCAACGTCACCCCGTTGCGCGACACGCCGGCTCCGACCTCCAGCATATAGGGCAAGGCGCGCGAGGGCCGCACGCCCGGCTCCTGAAAGAGCGGCTGCGGCGTCGACGGCGGCTGGATACGGGGCCGCTGCAGGTGATCCAGTAGGGCTGCGGAAGAACCCGAAACGTCCGGCAATGCTGGAAACTCGGCGTCCGACGGCCCGCCGAAGTCGAAGGCGGAAACCAGGTCGCTGCACACCGACCGATGCCAGGCGCTGATGGCCGGTATGGTCACGCCGAAGCGTTTCTCAATGAACTGTCCGACCGAGGTGTGATCGGCGACCTCGGAGTTGACCCATCCGCCCTTGCTCCAGGGCGAGACGATGTAGAGCGGTACGCGCGGTCCCAAGCCCCAAGGCCGCACCGCGCCGCTGATCTTGTCGTCAGGGTGCAGGTACTTGCCTTGATCGTCGTTGAAATAGAGCCCCTTCACATCGACGGTGCTCTTGCCCGCCAGCGTGCCGTCCGCGCGATAGGACGGGACGCTGGGCGGCGCGAGGTGATCGAACTGCCCGTCGTTCTCGTCGAACGTCAGGAAAAAGACGGTTTTGCTCCAAACCTCGGGATTGGCGGTCAGGGCGTCCAGAACCCGCGCTGTGAACTCGGCGCCCTGAATCGGCGTCGAAGCCGAGGGGTGCTCCGAATAGATGCGCGGCGGCAAGATCCAGGAAACGGCGGGCAGGGTTCCCGCCTTCACATCCGCCTCCAGCTGCTCCAGCGACCAGTGACGCATCCCCTTTTCATAAAGGGGCGAACCCGGCTTGGCTGTGCGGAAGCTGTCGAACGCCAGACCGCCGTGCATGGCGCCGGTCCAGTTGTTGTTCGGATCCTGATAGAATTTCCAGTCGACCCCCGCAGCCTCCAGCACATCGGGAATGGTAGGCCAGGTCAGGGCCGAACCCTGATAGGTATAGCCGGGCTCGGGCATCTCGCCCTTAACCCAGCACCGCAGATTGTTGGGCTCCGAGTTCCCTTCGACTCCCGGCACGCCCTGATCGCGGCTGATCGGCTCCTGGGCCGAGCCTGACCAGAAGACGATCCGGTTCGGGTCCGTGCCCGTCGTGATCGAGCAGTGATAGCTGTCCGCCAAGGTGAAAGCCTCCGCCAGGGCGAACTGGAAGGGGATATCCTCGCGGCGATAGTAGCCCATCGAATATTTGGTCTTGAAGCGGGGCCATTCCTTCAGCTGCCCCTGCCCCCAGGCCGCCTGGGCGTCCGAAAAGCTGTGCGGCGTGCCCGGCACCTGCATGGCGTCGGTCCGCGCCGTATCCAGATGGAAAGGCGGAATGTCCTTCGCGCCGTCCGACTGGCTCCACACCGACTTTCCGCCCGGCAGCGGGATCGGATGGCGATCGCCGAACCCGCGAACGCCGCGCATGGTGCCGAAATAGTGGTCGAACGAACGGTTCTCCTGCATCAGGACGACGATGTGCTGAACGTCCTGAATGGAGCCATGCACCCGTGAGGCTGGCATCGCCGCCGCCCGCGCGATGCTGGGAAGCAGGCTGGCGAGCGCGGCGCTGCCGGTCGCGCCGAGCAGGAAACCGCGGCGGTCGGGGTTAGGCATGGCGTCTATCCTTCTGTGCCGGAGCGCCCCGAAGCTCGGGGCGGAATGTCAGAGTTCGGCGGGGCGGGCCAACAGATCCGACCCGCCGAAATCACCCTAGAAATCGCTGGAGAACGAGAGGTAGAAGCTTCTCGGCTTGCCTTCGAACGGATAGGCGAAGAAATATTCTTCCGAGTTGCGAACAATCTCGCCTCGATTATAGGCCGAGCTATAGAACATATTTCCGTAACCGAAACGCTCCGCATAATATTCATCGAATATATTTGCGATTCGAAGCTGGATACGTTTGTTCTTATCCTCCCCCAGAAGATAGGCGATCGTCGCATTCACAACCGTATAGTTGCCGAAGTTATGCCGAAACATCGGCACGCCGTTCACGCTCGGACCGCCCGTAGCGAACTCGTCGCCCTGGAAACGCGGGTTCACCTGGAGGTGCAGCCTGCCGTCCTGCGACTGCCAACTGGCGGTAGCTGTCGCGAACCAGGTGGGCGTCTCATTGGTCTGGACGCCCGCCATGGGGCCTTCGGCCAGAGACGAGTCCTGCTTGGTGTAGCCCGCATTGAAACGCCACTGATCGCCGATGCTGATGTCCAGCTCTGCATTCAGACCGCGGATTTCCGTCACGGCGTCATTGTTGAAGTATGTATTGACCTCAAGACCCGAGGTCGTCTGGATTCGGTCGGTGATGTCGGTCCAGAAGCCGCCGATCTCGGCCGATATCACCGCATCGCCGAAAACTCGGGTGCCGCCTACGCCGGCGCTGTAGCTTTCGGTCTCCTCGGGACGCAGGTTCGGATTGCCGATCACCGTGATCGGCGTGCCTTCGGGCACGTCGAAGTTGCGATACAGCTCCGTATTGCGCGGCAGGCTGTAGGAGGTGCCGCCGTTCGCACGCACATAGAAGCCGCCCGGCAGCGGCTGCCGGAAGCCGAATTTCCAGATGGTCTTGCTGTCGAAGGCGTTCGAGAAGTCCGTGCGCACGGCCAGAGAAATGGCCGTGTCCGGGCTGAAGGGCAGACGCGGCCGCGCATCGACGAACAGGCCGGTCACCGTCGTCGCTTCATTGCCGACGAAATAGACCGGATCGGAGTCGTTCTGGAAACGCACCCACTGGGCGCCGGCCACCATCTCGAAATGCGAGCCGAAGTTCAGCGTGTTCCGAACCGTGGCGCCGTACTCCTTAAAGCCGCCCTTGTTCTGGTTGCCTTCACCGAAGCCCTTGCGCAGGAAGGGTTCGACCGCGCCGGTCCAGGCCCCCTTTGGGATCACGACCTGCGGGTTGTTCGGATCCACGCAGCCCGCATCGATCAGGCAGACTTCGGGATACAGCTCCGTATTGTAAAGCGTCGGATTGGAATAATAGGCGTTGACCTCGGTCAGGACGGACTCGTTCCAGCGATGGGAAAAGGCCGCGTCGATGATCGGGTAGCGCGTCGTGTTCGGAGAGAAGACCTCAGTGTTCGGGAAGGCGTCCTGGAACCACAGCTCGGTATATTGAGCGTTGAGCAGAAGCTCGGTGTCCGTGTCGATCTTCCAGAGATATTTCGCCCCGATATTGTTGCGGTTCAGGGCATAGGTCTGGATGCCGCCGGCCAGGGCGACGTTGTCCACGAACTTGGTCGGATCGAAGATGCGCGGCCCGTCGGTCGCCAACTCGGAGCCGTAGACCATCAGCGAATGCCGTCCATCCTTGTCTAGAGGGAAGGAGTAGTTGGCCCAAAGTTCGCGCGTCTCAAACGAGCCGTAGGTGACGCCGATCTCGCCCTTGGTGGTTCCGTCAGGCTTTTTGGTCACAAGGCTGATGACGCCCACGCCGCCGTTCGATCCGAAGAAGAGGGAGTTCCCGCCCCGGAACACCTCAACCCGCTCAATCATATGCGGATCGATCGTCGTGGAGCCCCAGATGTCTTCCAGCGCCGGGCCGCGATCGTAAAGCGGCACCCCGTCAAGAACGACCAGGGTGTCGCGGTCGCCGCCGCCGTCCAGGCGGATGGTGTATTCACCCTCATCGGGCGAGTAGCCGATGTTAACGCCCTTGGCGAGGAACTGCATCAGTTCGGCCATGTTGGTGGCGCCGCTCGCGCGGATTTCCTCTGCGCGGATCACCTGGACCTGATTGCCGAACTCAACAGCCTCGGCGGCCTTCTGGGACGCACGAACGCCCGTCACCACCACATCGGCAACCGTCGCAGCCTCCCCGCGCGGGGCGGCCTGCTGCGCCATCGTGGCGCCCGGCAGAGCACATGATGCCAATAATAGCGCCGTCATGGACGGCCAATACTTCTTGAGCGGAGACACAGGGTCACTCCTTGTCGCTGACTTCGGGGAGGACGGCGCGGCGGATGGTGCGGCCACGACCGGCATCGACTTCGACGTCATCGGCTCCCCTCCTCCCAGCCATCGAACAGGCTTTCGTCAGGACGGACCGCGCCGCCTGACCATCAAGTCCATAGCGGCGCGAAGCGACAGTTTAGTGAATAAATCTCATTTTTATGCGAACAATTATTGAGCTAGCCGTTGCTCATATAGACGCAATCACCGAACGCCGCGCGCCCTCAGAGGTACTTCCTGCGGATACAAACCGAGAGGTGATCAAGCGCTAGAACAAGCAGGAAAATGGCGATCAGAATGGTCGCGACATGCCCGTAGTCATACATGTCATAGCGCCCTTTCAGCTCCTGCCCGATGCCGCCGGCGCCGACCAGGCCGATGACGGTCGCCATCCGCACGTTCCGATCCAGGATGTAGAGGGTGTAGGCGACATACTGCGGCGTCACCTGCGGCAAGATCGCAAATTGAAATATTTTCAATCTACTCGCTCCAATGGCGCGCAGGGCTTCCTGGGGTTTCACATCCGCGTTCTCGATGTCCTCGGCATAGAATTTTCCAAGGAAGCCCGCGCCGTGCAGCCCCAGCGCCAGAATCCCGGCGATCGGTCCGAAACCGTAGGCCAGAACCAGGAACAGGGCGCTGATCAGTTCGGGCACCGCTCGCAAGAGGCTGGACAGCCCTCGCGCCAGCGTCCGTAGCCACGGATGCGGCGTCAGCGGCGCGGCTCCCGCCAGCGCGAGGGGCGCCGCGATCACCACGGCGATGACTGTTCCCCAAAGGCCGATCTCCAGAGTCTCCAGCAGTTTGCCGAAAACACGGACGACATAGCCGAACGGCTCGATCAGATAGTCGACGGTTTCAGTCTGGACCCGCGTCTCGAGCGTGACAGGATCAATCCGTTCAGACCGAACCGTCCGCGTTTCAACGCGGCTGAACAACGGCTTGCGATCCGGGTCGAAGCCTTCGATCCGGCTAATCGGCGTCTCTTCCGCCAACTGGATCGGAAACAGGGAACGCGCCACCGTATCGACCGCAGCTGCGACAGGCGATTCCGCTTTCAATCCCGCCGTGTGCAGAACCGCGTCGATGGACAGCCCCGCCATCCGATCAATCTCGACCCGTCGCCCCGTATGGGCCAGAACCGCCAGAGCGATCAGCAGGATGATCAGCGTCTTGAGGCTCCATACGCGCGGAAAACGCCAGTCGCCGGCGCCTCCCCCTGAGACGGAAGTCAGATCACGATCCATGGCGCGAGCTTTCGGCCGTCGCAGTGGCGGCCTGTTCGTAGATGTCGTTCAGAATCGACGGCTCAAGCGCTTCGGGAGCGCCGTCGAAAACAATGCGCCCCCGGCTCAGCGCCACGATACGGTCGGCATAGGTTCGGGCCAGGTCGATCTGGTGCAGGCTGCACAAGACCGCCGCGCCCGAAAGACCCGCTTGAGCCTTCAGCAGCTCCAGGACTTCCCGACTGCTTTTCGGATCCAGGCTGGCCACGGGCTCGTCGGCCAGGATCAGCTTCGGCTCCAGCATGAAGGCGCGGGCGATGCCGATGCGCTGCTGCTGGCCGCCGGACAAGCCTTCCACGCGACGCGCGAGATGGACCTCATCCAGGCCGACGGCCTCGATCAGTGCGCTGGCCCGGCGAACATAGTGTTCGGGAAAGAGATGCAGGGCGGCCCGCCACGCCGGAATGTCCGGCAGGGCCCCGCTGATGACGTTGACGGCGGCCGAGGTGCGGGGCGTCAGATTAAACGCCTGATGGATCATGCCGATGCGCGGGCGCAGCGTCTTCAACGTCGCCGCGGACACCTCGACGCCGTCCACGCAGACGCGTCCCGCCGACGGCGAAACAAGGCCGTTTACCGTGCGCAGCAAGGTCGACTTGCCCGCCCCCGACGCCCCCAGCAATACGCAGAACTGCCCCGCCGGAACCGCAAACGAGACCGAGTTCAGCACGCGCGTTCCATCCGGATAGGTCTTCTCGACCTGATCAAAAGCCAGCATTCCCGCCCCCTATCGCCTTGAGGCGGCCTGTAGGATTTCGCCCTTCATCGCATCGGACTGACGCGCCATGGTCGCGGCCACGGGGTCAAAAACAGCGGCCTCTACATCGCTGCGATAACCGTCCACCTGCTTGCCGCCATAGCCCCGAATCATCTCCGGCCGGACGCCCGGCGCGTCAGCGACGCCCGCGAAGGCCGCCTTCAACTGGCTCTTCAAGGCCGGCGACAACGCCGAACGCATGACCAGAGGCGGATAGGGGATGGGCTCGCTGCGGGCGATGATGCGGACATCTTCCGGACGAGCAGCGCCCTGCGCTACCGCCTTGTCGAAACTGTCGAAGGACAGGGCCGCCACGTCGACCTGATCGCTCAACAGAGCCGCCAGGCTGCTCGTATGGCTACCCGCCAGCCGCAGTTGCGAAAAGTCCCTGGCGGGATCCAGCCCCGCCTTCGCCAGCATGTCCATGGGGATCAGGAAAGACGAAGTGGAGTTGACGTCCCCGAACGCGGCTCGGCGTCCCTTCAGGTCTTCGATGGAGCGAATGTCGGAGCCCGCGCGGACGAACAGTCCAGCGTAATAGGTCGAGGCGCCGTCTTCTTCCGCTACCGCCAGCAGCTCGGCGCAGCCGCGTTCACGCGCCTGGATATAGGTGACGGGGCCGACGAAGGCGATGTCGGCCCTGCCCCCGCACAGCGCCTCGATGACCGTCGCGTAGGACTGAGCGACGGTGAGCTTGAACTGCAGCCCGGTCGCCCGTCCCACGGCGTCAAAGATCGGCTGATAGTCCGCCCGAGTGCCGTCCTCCGTACCGCCGTCGGCGGGGATGAGCACGACATTCAGGCTCTGAACCTGCTGATCCGAGACGACCGGCCGCCCCATGATCAGAAACGCAGCCGCAGCCATCCCGGCGAGGGCGAGCCCTCCCGCTATCAATCGAACCTTCACTGACCGCCCTCGACCTGAATCCAAACCTCGAAACATCGGGCCAAGCCGCCCCCTCAGGTCGGACCCCATCGGCGCGCAAACGGTCTCAGCCGATGGCTGGCCGACAGCGGCGCCGATCAACATGGGACGCTAAATCCGTCAGTTTCACCCCTCCCGCTACCGCGTTTATGTGACACAAAAATGAATGGATTTCATTTTTTTGCTTATGTATCTAGACAAATATTGAACTGAATTCACCGCGAGGAGGCGGCGTGTTTTCTGAGGCTAGCAAGGCGAACACCGCAAATATGGCGACGGGGCACGACCTCATCGCATCGGCGGGCGGCCTGTTGATCGACTGGGACGGCTGCATCGCTCTGGGCGACGCCCCCCTGCCCGGCGCCATACGCTTTCTACAGGCGAACCAGTCGCGCGTGGCGATTTTGTCCAACAATTCCACGGCCTTGCCGCAGGATTTCTCCGCTATCCTGGAACGTGCGGGCGTGACCTTGCCGATCGAGCGGATCGTACTGGCCGGAGCCGAAACCCTGCGTCAGGCCGCGGCCTCAGGCCTGCGACAGGTCACGGTCCTGGCCAGCAGCCGCATGAAGGCCCACGCACGCGCCCTGGGCCTGACGCTGGTGAAAGAGCGGCCTGAAGCGGTCATCCTGATGCGCCATACGCGCTTCAGCTTCACCGACCTGCAACGCGCTGTGGACGCCGTCAGCGGCGGCGCACGACTTATCGTCTCGAACGCCGACAACACTCACCCCGGCCGCAACGGCCGGCTCGTGCCGGAAACCGGCGCTCTGCTGTCTGCCCTGAGGTCATGCCTTCCCCACGCCGAGCCTGAAATCGTCGGCAAGCCTCAGGCCTTGCTGTTTCACCGCGCGTGCGAAGTGCTGGGGATTTCGCCCGATCAAGCGGTCATGATCGGCGACAACCCCGACACCGACATCAAAGGCGCGCGCGCTCTGGGCATGGGCGCCGTACTGATCGGACCACAGGGCGATATGTCCGCGCTGGACTTGCGCCTGCCTGCCGTCCATGCCGTCGCCCTCCGACGCCCCTAGAAACGCTTGATGGACAGGATGTCGGACGTCGACTGCAACGCCGCTACCGAGGTCTCGTAGTCCGCCATCGCCAACGCGGCGATCAGCGCGTCGACCACGCACAGTTGAGCGATGCGGCTGGTCATGGCTTCGGTCCGAAACCGCGTCTCGCGCGCCATGGTGAACAAGACGATGTCAGTGTGCGCCTGCAACGGCGAGCGCCCATAGTTGGTGATCGCAATCGTTTGGGCGCCCGCCGCCTTCGCCAGCTTGGTGGCCACCACCGTCTCATGCGTCGCGCCGGTGTGCGAAATGGTCAGCACCGCCACATCCGGTGAGGTGCGCGAAGCGCTGATCGCCTGGATGTGGCTGTCGGTCACGACCTTGGCTTCCAGGCCGATACGCAGCATTCGATACTGCACGTCCTCGGCCACCGACGCCGACGACCCGACGCCATAGATCTCTATACGCTTGGCCGCGCGAAGGACGTGCACCGCCTTCTGCATGGCCTGAGTATCCAGAACGGACAGGGTGTCCCTTAAGGTCTGAATTCCCGAATGGAAGATCTTACGGCACGTGGTTGCGACGTCATCGCCCTCGACCAGGTCTTCATGGATGAACTGGACCGGCTGCACCGCTTCCTGCGCCAGGCTAAGCTTCAGCTTCTGAAAACCTGACAAGCCCATCTTCTTGCAGAAGTTGACGACGCTGCCTTCGCTGGAAGACGTGGCTTCCGACAACTCCGTCACCGACATACGGATGACCTGTTGCGGATTTTTCAGGACAAAGTCCGCGATCCTTCGCGCGCCCTTCGCCAAACCCGGGTAGGCGATACGGATACGCGTAAGGGTGTTATCGAAAAGAGCCTCTTCCGTCATACCGTCCCAATGCTGTCTTGCGCGTCCTCAACGCCGACTGTCGCCGCATGACGAGCAAGTCCGCACGGCATCCGACCGCCGTCAATCATGTCAGCCATTGGCCCTTTCATTCAAGGACCGCACTCACAAAATGAGATATTTTCATCACGGTTCAGCGCACCGCTGAAAACCCGCCTGAGCGAGATCCTGACCAGCCTGGCGGCTGACGCCGCCTCTTCCGTGACCCAGTTCTACCTGGGCGTAGCGGAGGCCTACCGCCGGCTTGGCGAGAAGCTGCTCCAGGCGAACGAGAACGAGAACGAGAACGAGAACGGCAAGGAGGCGCGCATCGAGCTAGGCAAATTGATCGACCGCGTAGACTTCATCCCAATAGAGGGCCTGGGCAAGTACAAGCCGGAAGTCCACGGCAGCGTTCCCCCGGATGCGGGTAAGGACTTCGCCAAAACCGGCTCTATCAACTCGGATAGGCATATCGCCTGGGATTCCGAAGCCCCAAGTCCATTACGCGCCGTCGTCCTCCAGAAGTGTCTGCTTCAGCTGCCCACTGGAAACATGGAACCGCGTTTTTGCGACACGCACCGCATATGGCCCGGCCGGCTGGACAAGATCGCGGTCGATTTCGCCGCATAATAACAATCCGCTATCGGTCAGTGCATAGGCGTGATGCGCGTCTACGGCGAACGCCCGGTTGAGGAATGTAAGCGTGGCGGGATCAAGGTCTGCGATCGGCTTGCGATAGGTTCCTCTAAACAGCATGTGGCCGTTTGCATCGATCAAGAGCTGGTCATGTACGCCGCGCGCCGTGTCTGGGTCGATCTTGCCGGGCTTGGCGACCGGCTTGCCGCGATAGAGCAGCGTTTCCCCCATGCGCGCAAATGTGTGTCCGAGCGCCTTCACGGCGGCGGCATCGTCAATATTGCGCTTGCGCGCGCCTTCTACGATCAGCCCGTTCGCATCACGGGCATAGGCGCCGCCGAGCACCTCGAAGCTCGTCATGTCGGCCCTGACGATGGCCAGCTCCGACATTGGGATTTTGCTGTCAAAATAGTAGGCTTGCCGTTTGTCTCTGAACCACGGGCCGTCAATAGTCTCAAAGCTTGCGGGGTCAGCCCCCTTCACGGGCTCCTGTCCGTACCGTTCCAGCCCCGGCGTGAAGTAGCGCAGACCGTGCCTGTCCCGCCCGAAAACATCCGTGAGATGGCGGAAGCTGTCATGGTCAAAATGATCGAGCGACACCCATTCACCGTCACACGGCGCCTCCGGCTTGACTAGAATTCTGGTTCCGTCGCTGTAGAAGGGGCCGCCGACCGGCGTCAGTTGATCGGTCGATTGGGGTGGAGCCTCTCGCCGGGCCTTTTCCTTGCGCCACCAGCTGTCGACGATCTCAGGGCGTTCCTCAAAATAGCGGCTCCAGTGATCGAATTCGCCTGAAACGGATTGAGGCTGCCCCGCATAGTATGGCCGGTCTTTGTCATAGGCGCGATATTGGCCGGCGTCAGAGGCGCAGGTGAAGCTGTCTCGATCCGCGCCCAGGATCGGTTTATTCTCCCAATAGATGCTGTTTTTGTCTGCAAAATATTGGCCTTCATCGCCGATGGAATGAAAGCTCGGCGCATCTGCGCCTTCGATTGCGACGCCATAAGCATAGACCTTGCGGCTGTCCTTTGCGTAGTGGCTCTCCCACACATGGATACCGGGCTTCTGTCCCCTCCCGTAATAGTAGGAGACGATCCCGAATGTACCAGGTTCTTCCGTCGGCAGACGAAGATTGGTGATGTAGTAACCTGCGGCCTTGTCCGCTCCGTAACGCTCATTCAACACAAGAAAGCTGTCTGGATCAGCCCCGCGCGCGACAAACCAGAAGCGCTTCGTGGGCGTCTCGCCTTGCCCGTAAACACGGCTGTCGTCGCGAAACCACCGGTCGCCAAGCTGACGAAAGCTCAAGGGATCGACCCCGGTCAGCGCCGCGCCCTTGCGGTCAGAAATCGGCTCACCGTCCACGAAGACATGAGCGCCATCATGCACATAGCGGATGGTCGGGAAGCATTGCTCGCAAATGTAATGCGCGATCCAATCGGAATTCGCGAAAGGGCCGATACGCGGATCAGCCTCGATCGCTTGTCGCAGCGCCTCAAGCTCCCGGCGCATGCTGAACGAACCAGGGATAACTAGATCCAAGCCGTCATGGGCTCTCAGATGATTGAAGAGTTTCCGATCTTCCTCGGGGGCGGGAAGGCCGTCATGCCGGTAAGCACTGGCGACCCAACTCGTATTGGCGAAATGAAGCTGTCTGTAGCGTTCATTGCATTGCCGCCATTGATCAAGCCTTGCGCCGAGCCGGGCTAGAACCTCCGCCCTCGGACGCCCGGCATCAAGAAACAGGCTTGCCGCATACCAATGGGCATAGGGAAACGGGAAAAGAGCATTGAGATCCGGCACCGTCGTCCTTCGCCAATTCTACAGGGTCATCTAAATCGCAGCAGCGAGGATAACACCGGGCGTTCAGCCTCCGCCAACGCATCCGCGCTCCACGTCGCGGCGTCGGGATTTTGGTCCACCACCAGGCGCGATAACGTCGACGTTCGAGGAATGAGGTCAACGCCGCGTCGGGCGATCTTGACCTTGCCGGCCAGGTAGACGCCATCGTCATAGCTTCTCAGTTTTGCCGGGGGCGCCTCTCGGTAGGCTCCAGTCGCCTTTTCAGTCACCGCGACATAGAGCAGCGACGGCTCGGACCCGCTTCCGATCGTCGTCGAAATCTCCACAAGCTGACGGGCTGAATCCTTGACCTTTAGCAGGAAACGACACTGGCTCCCCGCATCGGCCACGGTCTTGGCCGTTCGGTCGATCAGCGCGCTGTCTTGCGGCTTCAGCGCCTTCAGACAGGCAATGAGGCCGTCGGCGGCGACCCTAAAGGCGTTTTCACCGACAAGTTCCTGGGGAACCCCAACAGCAACGGTACGAAACCACCAGTCATCCGGCGTGAATCTGGGCGGTTCTGCTTCAATGACGCCGACCGGCAGATCGGTCGTGTAGCTGACGTAAAGAGCCGGGTTGTGACCGATGCTGAAACCTTCACCGTTCAGCCACCAAGTCAAGCGACGCGCAAAAGCCCAAGCATCATCCTGGCCCTTGAGATAGTCGCCGCCTCGTCCAGTGAAGAGTCGGGTGTCGTTGAGGCGAGAAGGACGTCCGTCTTTCGTCATGCGTTGGCTTTATAGAGCAAAATCAGACAATGCGATCACGGGCATTTAGGGAAGTGAGGGAGCCTGAAATCCTACATTCAACGAAACGCCCTCAAGGCGCGACGCCTTACACTTGCGGTCTCGACTGCTGAGATGCCATTGGTAGGAATGAAAAGTCTTTTCCTAAAGGTAGGCGGCCTTTTCGCCGCGGTTGGGGTGATCTTCCTCATCGTCAGCGCCGTGCTCTTTCAGAAGCAGGCGGATTTTTCCGCGAAGGCGGCAAGAGCGCAGGGAACCGTCACGGAACTCATCCGCCATGTCGAACGCGACCGCGATCGCGCGCGAAGCACGGTTAGCTATACCGCGGTCATCGTCTTCTCGGACAAAAGCGGGCGGCGGCGCGAGTTCAGCGAAGCCGTCCGCTCCAACCCGCCGCGTTTTTCCGAGGGAGATGACGTCCCGGTTCTCTATGACCCTGCACGACCATCGCATGCGGTTGTCGATGACTTCTGGGGCCGTCGAGGCGTGATGACGATTTTCCTCGGTCTCGGAGCGATATTTTCTACACTCGGCACGATTATTCTGGCCATCGACCTGACGCGAAGCCGAAAAATCTCGCGTTTGATGCGCGAAGGGAAGCCCGTGGATGCGGACTTCCTTCACGTGTTTCGCGATACGCGCACCACTCGCAATGGCGATCACCCCTTTCGGGTCGTGGCGCAGACCACGGACCCGAAAACCGGAAGATTGCGCCGGTTCGAGAGCGAGGAAATCTGGGTCGATCCCACGCAGCAACTAACCGGACGCAAACTACGCGTGCTCCTCGATCCCGCCGATCCGCGGCGGTACCATGTCGACCTTTCTGACATCATCACCTCAGAGGACTAAGACGTCGACCGATGGCGGTTTGTCCGCCGTCGGCGTCAATGACGCAGACGCGCTGCCTCAGAAACGCAGGCTCAGCCCCGCGACGATGCGGCGGTCCGTCAGCCCGTTATAACAAAGGAGCGCATCGTCATTAATGCAGTACTCATTCGCGTCTTCGCGCGTCAGATTGATCGCCTCCAGACCCACGGTCGCCCAGCTGTTGATCTCATAGTTGACGCTGGCGTTCAGTTGGCCGCGGTCATCGCTGACGCGCGGAACGTCGAAGGCCGAGGTGAAGGCTTCCGTGTTGATGAAATCGGAGCGCCACGTATAGCGCATCCGGGCGCTCAGCCCGCCTCGTTCATAGAAGAGCGTCGCATTGTAGGAATACTTGGAGAGGTTCTCCAGCTCGACGCGATCCTGGGGCAGCGGATCAAAACCTAGGTCGCGGGTCGTGTTCCGCGTCAGGCCGATGGTCCGGTAGCTGTCAACGTTGCCGCCGGTCTTCTGATAGGTGAAGTTGCCGATGAAGCCGAAGCCGGACATCCAGCCGAGGCGATCCTCCCATTGGGACAGATCGTACTGGAAGGCCGCTTCAATGCCCGTCTGGGTCGTCTCGCCATCCACGTTGAACGTCGATGTCAGCGGAACGCAGATGCCGGTCTGCCCCTTGTCCGGGTGATTGACGTTGATGACGGCGATCGGGTTGTAGATGCCGCCGCCGGGGCAGGACGGATCGCGGCTTCGGTTCACCACGCCATTGACGGCGTTGTCCGGCGGGCTTTCGGTGACGCTAGCGAACAGATTGTCTCGGACTTTATGGAAGACGCCCAGGCTGATCAGGCTGGACGGCGCGAAATAGTATTCAGCCGACAGGTCGAACGACAGCACGGTTTCCGGCTGCAGGTTCGGGTTGCCGCGATTGACCGCAGTGTTTTCACTGGTGGCGAAGGTCACCGAGGACGACAAGCGGTTGAAGTCCGGTCGACGGATATCGCGAGCGACGCCGGCGCGAATGATCACGTCCTCGCGCGGCTCGGCCACAAGGTTGAAACGCGGCAGCCAGAATTCATACGAGGTGTCGTGCACGACCCTGTTCGAGTTCGTGCCGCTGGCGACCGTATTCCCGACCGAACTGAGGTCTGTGCTGACGTAGCGCACGCCGGCGTTGCCGCGCATGGGGATGCCGAACGCCTCGGCGTCAAAATTGGCCTGCAGATAGGCGGTGCTGGTCTTTTCGGTGATCTCGAAGAAGGCGCTCGCCTGCGAAGTCGGCTGACCGATCAGCGGAATATTGGAGCCGTTGGCGGCGTTGCTGGCGGCGATGGCGGCGTTGATGTCGGCCAGGGTTCCGGCCGGATCGCCGAAGGCCTTGGCGCCGTCCAAGATCAGGAAGTCGGAGAAGTATAGGCGACGATCATCGGCCGCGTTGAAATTGTTCGGGCCGGCGATCAGCAGATTTGAGAAGCGGTCGCCGCTGGGGCGGAAGAAGGACGAATTGACGTTGGTGAAGTTGGTGTTGCCCGTGACGTTGTCATTGAGCGCGCTGGTCTCGTTCCAGCGCAGGCCAGCATCGATCGAACTGATGAAAGGCACAATGCCGTCCATGGCGTAGGAGGCGTCCAGGCGGAACGCCTTCTCCTCATTCTCGCGAATGCTCCGGCCTTGCGACACCTGACGCAGGCGATAGTTGGCGGGGTCCAGCAACTGGGCCGCGCTGGGCGTCGAGAGCTGCCCCTGAGCGATGCCGAACTGCAGCGTTCCGCCGCTCAGGTCGAACTCGATGGGCACCCCATTCGCCAGCGACACGCCCTGAACCGGCTGGGGAGCGTTGGGATTGACGAATTCCAGCGTCGTATTGAAGCTGGGCAAGACTGAGTCCGAGGTCGACAAGGCCGCCTGGGCGCTCAGCGACAAACGGTCGAGATCCCATTCACCGCCCAAGGCGAACACGCGGCTCTCGGTCACTCGCGAGCCCGTATCGCTGGTCGTCCGAAGATAAGGCGCAAGATTGCCGTCCGTCCGGGGCAGGATGAGTCCCTTCAGCGCGGCCTGGACGGAGCCCAGATCCATCGTCCCGTTCGGGCCCTGCACCTTGCCCAGATTGACGGTTTCGAACGCCGTGTTGGTCGTATTGTCGACCACGCCGTTGTCCGAAATGGTGGATATCTGGACGGTCGAGCTCTGTTCGGCGCGCTGCTGATCGTTCAGCGTCATGTCGAAATAGAACTTCAGATTGTCCCTGGGCTTCCACTCCGCCGAACCCGAGAAATTCTTGGTCTCATACTCGAAATTTTCCAGACTCTGATTGAGGAACTGGATGCGCATGAAGGGGAAGGCCTCGGCGCTCAGGCGTCCCGAGTCGGGAGTGACGATCGCATCGCGGTCGACGCGTGGACGAAAGGCGGCGACGTCCTGCTCGGCATAGCTGAAGCTGCCGACCAGGCCGAACTGACCGAAGTCCGTGTCCCAGCGCTTGCCGATCGTGCCCGAGTAGCGCGGGGTCAAGGTATCCGACAGGTCGCTGTATTCAGTCTGGGCGCGGAAGGCGAACAGAGGATCCTTCAAATCCAGCGGCCGGATGGTCCGCAGATTGATGGTGCCGCCCACCGAACCTTCGATCGTCTTGGCTTCCGGCACCTTGATGACCTGCACCGAGTTGATCATCGAGGCCGCAAGGTCATCGAAGCTGATGCCCGACCGGCCCGAGCCCGACCCCACCGTCGAAACGCCGTTGATTTCGACCCGGTTGGCGTCCGTGCCGCGGATCTGCACGCCGCGCCCGACGCCCGCTTCGCGCGTGATCTGAATGCCGGTGACGTTCTCGAGCACTTCGGCGAGATTCTGGTCCGGCAGCTTGCCGATGTCTTCGGCCTCGATGACCTCGACCAGGTTGTCGGCATTGCGCTTCTGCGACAGCGCGTTCTGCAGCGACGCGCGAATGCCGGTGACGACGATCTCATCGACCTGAGTGACGTCGGCGTTCCCCGCCTCATCCTGATCCGGCTCAACGCTTTGGGCGAACGCCGGAGCGGCCGCCATCAGCGCCGTCGTCGTCAGCAGTATCGCTGTCAGTCGTTTGCCGGAATTCGCTCGAACGCCAGCATCCCCCAATTCCCTCATCGCCTGCCTCCCAGTGCGCTTTTTTTATTATCCGAACGCTGGATTGGCCTTACCTGACTGTCAACCTTTTTTAGGACCAGATTAGAATAATTTAATAGACCAATTGGTCTACAAAATAGCGAGACCAGACCGTTCTTTCAGCGGCTTCCGCCACGTTCGCCGCGAATAAGCGCCTCGATTTCAGCCAGATCCGTCTCAGCGTTGTCGCCGGGCGTCGTCATCGCCAGGGCTCCGTGGGCGGCCGCCAGCTCCACCGCCCGTTGGGCGTCTTCTCCCGCCATGAGGCCGTGGATGAGCCCCGAGGCGAAGGCGTCGCCGCCGCCGACACGGTCCAGCACCTCCAGGTCCGGCCAGGCCATGGAGACGTAGCGCTCATCCCGCTCATGGAAGACGCCCTGCCAACCGTTGACGGTCGCGCTCTTCGGATCGCGCAGGGTGTAGGCCAAGCCCCTCAGTTGCGGGAAGGCGTCGAAGGCCATCCGCGCCGCCTTAGACGGCGGCCCCGCATCCGTCGGCCAGGCCCGCCGCCCGACCTCTTCGCTGACCAGGCCGAGGCAGGCGGCCAATCCCCGATCGTCCGCGAAGATCAGATCGCATTCCGCCACAATGGCGCGATTGATCGCGCGCAGGGCTTCCGCGTCCGGATGGCTGCGCCACAGACTTTCACGATAGTTGAGGTCGTAGGACACGGTGACGCCGAGACGCCGCGCCTCGCGCACAGCCGTCAGGGCGGTCTGCGCGGTGTCAGCCGACAGCGCCGCAAAAACCCCGCCGGTATGCAGCCAGCGCGCACCGCTAGCGCCCAGGACATCCTCCCAGTCGAACGCCTGCGGGTCGAGCGCCGAGGCCGCCGAGTACGCCCGGTCGGATACCCCCTGGGGCGGGCGGACGCCGAAGCCTCGCTCGGTGAAGTTGAGGCCCATCCGCGCCTCGCGCCCGACGCCGTCGTAGTCGCGCCAGACGATGGCGCCGACATCCACGCGCGCCTGGGCGATCAGGCTTTCGGTCAGCACGCCCAGGGGATTGCGCGGCAGAGCCGTCAGGACCGCCGTCGGCCGCCGGAAGGTCCGGCTGAGCCCGCGCGCGACATTGTACTCGCCGCCGCCCTCCCAGACGTCGAAGGCGCGGGCGCTGCGGATCCGCCCCTCGCCCGGATCCAGGCGCAGCATCACTTCGCCGAGAGCCGCCAGATCCCATCGCTTGTCGCCGCCGTCAGACAACGCCCATGAATGCTTCGCCACGTTCATTGCGCGTCGCACCCGAACAACGACAGATCGACGGCTTCGGCCATCAACCGATACCCCTCATCATTGGGGTGCAGCATGTCGGGACGAGCGGCCTCCGCCCGAAAGGCCTCTGGATCCGCCGGATCGCGGACGGCCGCATCGAAGTCCACGACCCCGTCGAAGGCGCCGCCGTCGCGGATGAAGGCGTTGAGAGTCCGGCGCGCCTCGGACGACGGGGCGTCATAGCGCTCCGATCCCTTGAACGGCGTCAAGGTGCCGGCGACAGCCTTCACCCCGTGATCGTGCAGGCGGGCGATCAGCTGGCGATAGCCCTGGATCATGTCCGCCGCGTTGCGTCCCGGCTTGGCGGGGTCGCCCCCGTGCCGGATGTCGTTGATGCCTTCCAGCAGGATGACGTAGTCGATCTGCGGCAGGGCCAGGAGGTCGCGGTCCAGACGCGCCAGGCCCGAATGAGACCGGCCGTGGTCCAGCAGCTTGTTGCCGCTGATCCCCTGATTCAGCACGACGAACCGCCCCGGGCAGGTCGCCTCGAAGCGGCGCGCCAGGACGCTGGGCCAGTCGCGCTCGGCGCCCAGGGTGGCGGTCGCGCCCTCGGTGATGGAGTCGCCGAACGCCGCCACCACCGTCGGCGCCGTCTCGCGTTCGCCATAGACGGCGGAGATCACGTTCTGGCGGTAATCCAGGGCGACCGCGTCGCCGGGCGTCGCATCGCCCTGCCCTATCCGCACGACCGTGCGGCGCACGGCGGGGCGGGTCGGCTCGGGGAAATGCAGACTGACCGACACCTGCGAAAAGGCCGGCGCCTCCAGCGCCACGGGATCACTGATCAGGACGGAGCCGACCGGGATCACCGCTTCGTCGCGCCCGTCGAACAGAACCGGCGCCATTTCAGTTTCGCCTTCCCGGCCCAGCCGAATGTCGGCCACGCGCAGCGGCGCATCGCCCAGTTCGTTGCTGACGCGCAGCCGCAACGCGCGCACCGAGGCGCCCAGACGCATGTCCTGGCGGACGGTCTGCCCCGCGAACTGCACGGGGGCCTCGGGCGTGCCGTCCTTGCGGTCGGGCGCGGGCGAGGCGGTCCAGACCGGGCTCCACGCCTGGGCCGCGGCCGCGCCCGCCGCGCCCCAGGCGGCGCCGGCGAGGGCGAGGGCCAGAACGGCCGCGCGGCGGCGCCCGGCGGCGGAAGGCTGGACAGGGATCGAACGGGTCATGTCAGGGCCTTGAGACAGAACAGGGACTAGGGGCGAAGACTGCGGGGTCGACCGCCTCGGCCATCAGGCGGTGGCCTTCGTCATTGGGGTGGTAGCCGTCCTCCCGATGCGCGCCGGGACGGATGCGGCCAGGTCGGGCGGGATCGTCCAGCGCCGTCTCGAAATCGATGACGCCGTCGAAGATGTCGCCGTGGCGGATCAGGGCGTTGAGCGAGCGGCGCTTGTCGTCGGTCGTCGGGCCGGGGATGGCGGGCTCGGCCACGGGCGAGGCCAGGATGGGCGTCAGCACCCCGCCGACGACCTTGATGTGACGGGACTGCAGCGCCTGTGCGGCCTGTCGATATCCGGTGGCGACCTCGTCCACGCCAGCGCCGGGGCGATCGCGCGCGGGGCCTTTCTGGCGTACGTCGTTGAGGCCGGCCATCAGCACCACATGGGTGACGCCCGGCATGGCCAGAACGTCGCGCTCCAGGCGCGACACGAGCGAGGGCGAGCGGCCGTCCGAGGCCACCATGTTGCCGCCGATCCCCGCGTTCACCACCACGAAGGCGCCGGGGCAGGCCGCTTCCAGGCGGCGGCCCAACTGGTGCGGCCAGGCGCGGTGGGCGCCCAGGGTGGTCGACCCGCCCTCGGTGATGGAATCCCCGACGGCGACGATGACGGCGGCGGGCGCCGTCGGCCGCTCGGCCAGCACGGCCGAGACCACGCTCTGCCCACGCAACAGCGGCGCGTCGTCTGCAGGTGCGGCGTCCCCTGCAGCGATCCGCACGGGGCCGAGCCGGACAGCGGGCCGCGTCTCCTCGGGCAGATAGGCGCTGACCGTCAATTCGACATAAGCGGGGACGGCCACGGCCAGCGGATCGCTGAGCGCGAAGCCGCCCGGCGGAATAACCACACGGACCGCGCCGTCGAAGCGCAGGGGCTGGGCGGCCCCGCCCTTCAGCCCCGCCTCGGCCCGGCCGATGACCAGCGGCGTCCCGCTCAGTTCATTGCTGAAACGGACGCGCACCGCCGACGCCGCCGTCGCCATCAGCATATCCTGGCGCAGGGTGACGTCAGTCAGCAGCGGCGGCGCGCCATTGGCGGCGGCCTCGTTCCGCCAGGGCATGGGCGAAGCGAGCCAGGCGGGAACCCAGACCTGAGCCATCGCGACGACGGGCGCCGTCAGCGTCACGCACAGACCGGCGGCCAGGGCCGCCAGGGACCGCCGCGCGACTCTGCGTCGTGAGAAGGGATTGCCCGCCATCGCTCGCCTCGCGCCTTAGGAGAAGTAGGTTCCGCCGTTCACGTCGACGTTGGCGCCGGTCATGAAGCTAGCAGCGTCCGACGCCAGGAAGACGGCGACGTCGGCGGCTTCCTGCGGGCGACCTTCGCGACGCAGCGGCGTGCCGTTGGCCACGGCCTGGCGCACCTCGGGCTTGGTGAAATCGTCGTGGAAACGGGTCGAGATCATGCCGCAGCACAGGGCGTTGACGCGGATTCCCTTGGGGCCCAACTCCTTGGCCATCGCGCGGGTGAAGGTCATGACCGCCGCCTTGGACGCCGCATAGAGCGACGCGCCGGGGCCGCCGCCGTCACGCCCAGCCTGAGAAGCGAAGTTCACGATGGCCGCGCCTGAAGACATGTGCGGCACGACCGCCCGCGTCGTCAGGAAGGTCGAGCGGAAGTTCACATCCATGACGGCGTCGTAGAAGGCGTCGTCGATCTCCAGCAGCGGCTTGCGCGCCACCATGCCGCCGGCCGTGTTGACCAGGATGTCCACGCCGGGGCCGAACGCAGCCTGGGCGGCCGACACAAGGCCGTCGACGCCCTCGGGCGTGGTGACGTCGGCGCGGTGCAGCACCGCGGTTCCGCCCGCCGCCTCGATCATGTGCAGCGTCTCTTCCGCGCTGGCGGCGTCGTTGGCGTAGTTGACCACGACCTTGGCGCCTTCGGCGGCCAGCTTCAGCGACACCTCGCGTCCGATGTCGCGCCCGCCGCCCGTGACGATGGCCACCTTGTTGTTGAGTTTCATCTCGCTCTTAATCCTTGAAAGCAAAGTGATGAGTGAAGGGGGATCAGCCGCGCGCCGACGGGACGTCGACCTTCTCGATCCGGCCGGTCACGACCCAGATCGCGACCAGGCACAGCGGCACGAGCGCGGCCACGAGGATGAAGATCGGGGCGTAAGAGACCTTGGTCATGACCGGCACCAGCCAGGTGGTGATCAGGGTTCCGGCCACGGCGGCCATGCCGCCGACGCCCGCCAAAGAGCCGACCGACTTGCCGTGGAAGACGTCGCCCGGCAGCGTCTGGATGTTGCCGATGGCGACCTGGAAGCCGAACAGGACGGCGGCGATGGTCAGCACGGCCACGGTGGGATCATTGGCGAGAACGGCGCCCAGCAGGGCCGGCGCCATGATCACGCAACCCAGGGTGATGACCCATTTGCGAGCGCGGTCGACCGAGCGGCCCGAAGCGATCAGACGCCCCGACAGCCAGCCGCCGAACAGGCTGCCCAGCATGGCCCCGACGAAGGGCACCCAAGCGAAGATGCCGATCTGCTTGATGTCGAAGGAGAAGGTCTCAGCCAGATAGATCGGCAGCCAGGAGACGAACAGCCACCAGATCGGATCGAGGAAGAAGCGGGCCAGGACGATGCCCCAGCTCTGCCGGTGCGACATCATCTGCTTCAGGCTGGGGGCCTTGGCCGGTTCGGCCTCAAGCGTCGCAACCGTTTCAGCCGGAGCATCCAGGATCAAGGCGCGCTCGGCGGCATTGACCCAAGGGTGCTTGTCCGGCCCCGCGCGATAGATCACCAGCCAGGGCAGCACCCAGATGAAGCCCAGGGCGCCGATCAGCAGGAAGGTGCCCTTCCAACCCAGCGACAGGAAGAGCAAGGCGATCAGCGGCGCCGAGACGATAGCCCCGATCGAGGCCCCGGCGTTAAAGATGCCCTGGGCGAAGGCGCGCTCCTTGGGCGGGAACCACTCGGCGTTGGCCTTGACCGCACCGGGCCAGGCGCCGGCCTCGCTGACGCCCAGCATGGCGCGGAAGATGCCGAAGGAGGCGATGCTGCTGGCGGTGGCGTGCAGGGCGATCGAAATCGACCACAGGCCGATCGACCAGGCAAAACCCAGGCGCGTGCCGATGCGGTCGAACAGCCGCCCGAAGGCGAACTGGCCCGCCGCATAGAAGAGCATGAAGATGGTGACCAGGAGGGCGTAATCCTCCTTGGTCGCGCCGATCTCGCCGGCGATCTCGGGCCACATCACCGCCAGGGCGTTGCGATCGATGTAGTTGATCACCGTGGCCACGGCGATCATGGCGATGATGGCCCACCGGACGGCGGATCTCTTTTGCATGTCTGGTCCTCCCCTTGTCGGGCCGGTCGCGCGCGGCGCCGGCCTCTCTATTGATCCAGTCGCGCCCAGGCCCCGGTCCACCGCCAGGTCCGGCCGTTCGCTGTGACGGCGTGGGCGGCGCGGGGCGACGGATCGTCGGCGACGCCCAGAACCACCGTCTTGCCCGAGGCGAGCGTCACGACGACCACCTCGGCGTCGGCGCCCCGCACGCTGCTCAGGTCACGGATGGCGCTGTCGGCGCCGACCACGGTCTCGGCCCGGCCGTCGTAGCGGCCGTGCGGCTCCAGCACGCCGACGAAGGTCGCGTCCTTCTGGCCATCGGCCCGCAGGATCAGAGCCGGCTCGCGGCGCAGGTTGAAGTTCGGGTCGTTGGCGCCGCTCTCGGCCAGGATGGCCTGGGCCGGGACGCTCGTGGCGAAACGCCAGGTATAGAAGCGGCCGTCCAACAACCAGGTCAGGCTGCGGCTGTCCCTCGACGGCTGGGAGACGGCGTCGACCCACAGGTGCTGATAGCCGTCGGCCGCGCCGAGGACGGGGCGGTCCGCCACCATGCGTTCGGCCTCGAAGCCCAGCTTCATGATGTGGCCGTTATAGTGCAGCGGCAGGTCGTAGCGCGCCGGGCGCTCGCCGGAGACGCGCAGCAGGTCGATGACGACCGGCCGCTCCAGTTCAGGATGCTCGACCAGGGCCTGGGTGCGCGTGAAGGTCACCCCGTCATAGGCCTCTGTCTGGCGCGCCGAGACGATCTGCGTCCCCTCGGCCCTGTCGAAGAAGAGGACTTGAGGCGGGTGATCCTCGCCCGTCTGCCACTGGCCGCCGAACTGGTTGCGCTCGTTCACCACCAGGGTGTTGTGGGCCACCGTAGCCTTGGCCCAGCTGTTGTTCTCGGGCAGGTAGATGCCGCCCGCCTTGGCCTCGATATTGAGGAAGCGCGCGGCGCCGTAGTCGGTCACCACCGTCTGGCCGTTGTCGTAGAAGAGCCAGTTCAGCTTGTCGAAATGTCCGTGGCCCATGCCCATGGCGGTCGCCTTCTGGACCAAGGCCTGACCGTCTTCGCCGCCAGCACGGATAATGGCCAGCCCGCCCCGCGTCCCGTCGGGGCCGTCGCTCAGCAACACCGAACGGAAGGCGTAAGGTCGCGCCGCGCCCGAGGCCGCCGCCTCGGCCACCTTCAGACCTTCGGGCGACAGGAGGGTGCGCCCCTGCCGCTGCGCGATGGACAACAGCCCCGCGTCCTGAGTGCGCGCATAGACGGAGGCCACGCCCGTCACGAGCTCCTCGGTGTCCAGCCCCTTGTCGAGGATGGCGTCGTTGATCGGGATGAAATAGCCGCCGTAGCTGGACTGGATCAGCGTATCCACGGCCTTGAGCAGCACCCCGTCACGACGCTGGAAGATGCCGCGTCCCGGCTCGTTCCGATCGATTGCCCCCGCGAAGATAATGAAGGGCGCCAGAGCGTAGCGCTGATAATAGGGCCCCTCTTCGTAATAGCCGTCGGGCGAGAAGAGCTGGTCGATCTGGGTCAGGAAGCCGGCCGAGCCGTCCTTCTTCAGCCCGTTCAGCGCCTGGTCGGACAGGTCGCGGTCGCGCAGCACATAGCCGGTCATGCCGACGCCGGCGACGGCCCAGGTGGCGTGGTTGTGGATGCGCTCGAAGTTCTCGGGCGTCTCCGAGGACAGGAAGCTAGCCATGCGACGGAAGACGTCGTCGTCGATGCGGCGGCGCTCCTCGGGCGTCAGGGCCTCGCGGATCGCGTCATAGCCCTGGATCGAATAGACCAGCCAGACCGAATCGTTCAGCGTCTGCCAGAACAGACGGCCCGGAATCTGCCCTCGCCCCGCCGGGTGGGCGCCCAGCGTCGGGTACAGTTTGGCGTATTCCAGCAGCAGGTCGCGGGCGAAGTCGGCGTAGGCCTTGTCGCCAGTCAGGCGATACAGGGCCCCGGCGTTGTAGATGGCCTGATAGTTCCGCTTGTGCTGCTCGTGGGTGTAGCCGCCGCCGGGATCGCGCGGCGTGGGCACGTTCACGCCCTGGGCCATGGCGGCGCGGACCAGGCCTTCGACCCGCTCGCGCTCGACGGCGAACAGCGGATAGGCGGACCCCGCCTCGGCCATCCGCCGCCACTCCTGAGACGTGGTCAGCACCGGCGCGGTCTCGGCCGACGCCGAGACTTGCGCGACAGGCGCGGTCGCCGCCTGGGCGCTCAGGGCGCTGCTGGCGAGAAGAAGAGCGGTCAGAGGCAGGGCGCGCAGCATCAGTATTCCTCCGTCGCCGCGGTGGGCGCGATGTCGGTTTGCATCTCGGGCGTGCGGACCAGGCGGTTCCCGGCCACCGCCAGCACGGGCTCGCCGACGCGGTGGGAGAAGCCGATCGCGCCGCTGTCGGTGAGGGTGTTGTCGACCAGTTCGGCGTGCTGGACGCCTCGCATCAGGATCGACGGCCGTTCGGCCGAGCCGACCCGCTCGAAGCTCGCCCCCTTGATCACCAGGCGCGGCCCGAAGGTGCTCTCGTCCGTGCCGCCGCGATAGAGGTCGACGACCGGACCGCCGATGCGGCTGAAGGCGCCGCCTTCGATCTGCACCAGTTCGGCGTTGTAGGTGCCCCGGTCGTCCGTCTCGGCGGCGGCCGAGATCACCGAGCCGGTGATGTTGTCCACCCGCACGTCGCGCAGCAGCACGCGATCGGCCATGACGCCCTTGCCCAGGGCGATCACGCTGAAGCCGCGATTGACCGTCAGGTCGCGGACCTCGACGCCTTCCAGCACCAGGTCGAAGTTGGCCGCGCTGGAGCCCGGCGCGACGCGGATCACGGCGTTGCCGGTCTCGTCCGGCGCGTCGGCGCCCGTTATCGTCAGACCGGCCAGCTTCAGCGAACCGCCCTTGACCACCTCGAACAGCGAAGGTCGAGAGAAGGCGATCTCGACCCGCCCCTGACCCGACCCGCGCACCGTCAGCGGCGCTCTGATCGTCAGCGTCCGGTCGACTGAATAGCGGCCCGGCGCCAGCACCAGCACATCGCCCGGACGGGCCGCAGCAACGGCGGCCTCCAGCGCGCCTTCAGTCGGTTCGACCGCGATCTCGGCGCCCTGGTCCAGGCGTACGGCCTGTACATCCTTGGGGTACCAAGCCACGCCCGTCTCGGCGCGAGGGGTCATGACGAGATCAGGCGAGGCGCCGGCGCCTTGAGGAGTCACGGGGATCAGCAAGCCGTTGACGCCGCGCACCATGGCGACATCACGCGCCTGGACGTTGTCCGTAAACGCGACGCCCGACAGGTCGCCCAGCATGCGCATCGGCTCGCGCCCGTCCGGGTTGACGATCAGGTTGCGCGCAAAGCGGCTGCCGATCGGCGGGGCCGAGCGCTCGGTGTCCATACCCGCGCCCAGGAAGAGGCTGCGCGCGTCGATGATGGTGTTGTTCTCGATCACCGCGCCCACGACCTGGTGGTAGCGGTTGATGGGGGAATCCGGAACGCCGTGCATCACGCTCAGCGCGGCGGTGAAGCCGTCTCCGGTGATCCCCTCCATGTAATTGTTCCGCACCGTCTGATTGCGGTTGATGACGCGGATTCCGCCGGTGTGAGGCTTGCCTCCGCCGATGAAGACATTGTTCTCGACCAGGTTTCCATCGCCATGGCGCAGAACCATCGACCCACGCGAGTGGTAGAAGACGTTGCCGCGATAGGTGTTGCCGCCCGACTTGTTCGAGACGATCTCGACCTCGCCGTCTGCCCCCTCGAACCAGTTGTTCTCGACCACGGTGTTGGAGGCCGACAGGGAGTCGGCGCTGGTGCCGACGCGAAGGGTCTCGCCGCCGTTAGACCCCAGGTTAGGGCGCGGGCCGAAGTAGTTGTGGTCGATACGGTGGCGGTTATCGAGCCCCTGCTGCTCGTCACGAACGACGACCAGGGTGGTCCCGACATTGTTCTTGCCGGTCAGATGGTTGTGATCGAACCGGTTGTCGCGCCCATACAGCGCCACCCAGTTGTCTGACGTAGCCCGATCGGGCTTGTTGTAGCCGTCGATCACCAGTCCGGTGACTCGGCTTTCGACAGCGCGATGTTCCTTGGAGCGACGGAAGGACACCACCTCCCCCGTCGGCGACCAGCCGTCGCGAAAGACCAGGTCGGACACCACCAGTTGGCGCCCCGCCAGCCTGAGGTTGGACTGGCCCGACAGCACCACCCCGCCCGGCGTCTGAGCAGTCAAGGTGATCGGTTGGCCAGCCTGTCCCTCAGCCTCGAACAGTATCTGAAAGTCGCGCCACACCCCGTCTTTCAGGACAATCACGTCGCCAGGCTTAACGTCGCGCAGAACCCTCTGATATTCCGCCGGGGTCGCCACCAGAGTCGTTGTCTGGGCGGTCGCCGCCCCCGCCCACAGCAGGGCGGCCGCAAGCGCCAATCTCGACAGCATGATCGCCTCCCCCTCCGGCCCGCTTTGGCGCAGACTTGTTCGCGGTTTCGCATCCGCAGGAGAAAGCTATCAGTCAGGCCGCCAATGGCAACCTCTTGGTCGCAAGAAAAAGAACTAAAATCTAGACCAATTGGTCTAAACTGAATGCGTGCTAATCAGGAACCGTTCTCGGCTAGCCGCCATCTGACGCTCCAGGGCCTCAAGCGCCGAGGCGGCGCTGGCGTCCAGCATGGCCGCCAGCAGACGGTTGAAGTGGGTCCGCATGGCGCGCCGCGCCCCCGCCGGATCACGCGCCTTCAGGGCATTGAGAATGGCGGCATGCTCCTCCACCCGCGACGAAGCATCGATCTCGCACACCGCCTGATGCGCAGCGCTGACCTCTGGGACCTCCGTCCGCATCCGCCACAGCGTCTCAATGGTGTGCAACACAGCTGCGTTATTGGCCGAAGCCGCAATCACACGATGAAACTCGCGGTCAGCGGCGTCGGGATCCAGTTCAGGATCGGTCCCGCCCATGGCCGCGACCAGTTCGTCCAGCCGCGCCAGAGCCTCCTCCGTAATAACCGACGCCGCCAAGGCGGCGGCCTCCGACTCGAACAGAGAGCGCGCCTCGGTGACTTCAAAAGGACTGACCGCAGGCAAAACGCCGGCTGGTTGCGGCGCCGAACAGACGAAGACGCCTGACCCTGTCTTGATCGCCAGCTTGCCCTGCGCTTGCAGCGCCACCTCCGCCTCACGCACAGTGACGCGACTAACGCCGAAACGTTCGGCCAATTCGCGCTCGCCGGGCAGCTTGGAGCCAGGCCCATACCCCTCGTCGGCGATGAGCTGGAGAATCTGGTCGGCGACCGCGTGGAAGAGGCGTTTTTGACTCATGATATCCAGTCTAGAGGAACCGAAGCGTCAGGCCAATCGGTCTAACGTGTCCGCCGCGCTCTCCCCCTTCCGACACGCCTCAGATCACATGTCGTTTGTTCGATTGCTTCGAAGCCATAAAATCCATGCGCTTTAAACGCCGCTTTTGCACGAATTGGTGGTTAACGATCTTTCGCGAAGCGACGCACAAATCAAAGCGCAGAGCCCCGGCTGCCTCACAAACAGACTGAGACGATCAGCGCCTCGCTAGAAAGCCCGCCGAAGCAAAATTCGAGTCCTCTTGGTGATCGACGCGCCCCATCCTTGATCCAACTCCACCCGAGTAGCCTGGGAATTCACCACGCCATTGAGGACGATGACGGCGAAGAGGTGCGCACCGAACTGCGTCAGTTGATCGACCGGCAGACCTCATTCCGCTGGAAGGCCCGAGCCAATTCCAAGTGGCACGACAATCTGGCGCTGCTGTTGGCGCTGGATCAGGCGCAGACAGCAGAAAGCCCCGAAGCGTATGCCGTCGGGGCTTTTAAGCTTGGGCTACGGAAGCTCGCAACGCGAGCCATAGCATCAGCAGCACAATGGACATACCTGCATAGCCCGAAGGCGCTGAATCTCGGCACCCTATGACGACCGCCTAGGAACGGTCAGCAATGCTGCCATGTCTGGACGGCTCCCCGTTGGCAAGGGTTGATCTGACGTTCTGCTGAGCCTGGTTGGTGCGGCCATGTGTGCAACCTGGTGGTGCGGTACCGCATGATCGCTGGTTATATTGCCTTCCGCGAAGCTGGATCCCGACCATACAGGGGATAGCTTTCGAAGAACTTCAGCAGCCGCGCTCGCGTCAGCTTCTGTCGAATGACGACGCCGCGCTCAGCATCGACGCCGTGCATCTGAAACACCGACTTCGCGATGTCCAAACCAATCGTGGCTACCTGTGCCGCGAGGCGGAACTGCAGACAATCCGTAGCCGGTGTGAGGATGCGCGCCGCATGTGCTGAAGCGACTCGAAACCGCCGAGGCCCAGCTAGAATGTCCAGGCGCATCTATCGCCCGGGAGCGGCTCCGGTTGGAGCGACGCGCCAAACCGTATTGGACAGGTCGTCGGCCACTAGCAGAATTCGACGTTGGGGATCGAACCAGACGCCCACGGGACGGCCACGGGCTTCGCCCTCGTCCGTCAAAAAGCCTGTCAGGAAGTCGACCGGCGCACCGGCCGGTTGACCGCCTGAGAACGGCACCCAGGCCACCTTGTAGCCCGCCAGATCCTGGCGATTCCAGCTCCCATGCTGTCCGATGAAGGCGCCTTCGGCGAAGGCGCCGCCGAAGCCGCCGTCGCGAGCGAACGAGAGACCGAGAGCCGCCACATGGGCCCCCAGGGCGTAATCCGGCTTCACCGCCGCGGCCACCAGTTCGGGCTTCTGAGGCCGTACGCGCGGGTCGATATTCTGTCCCCAATAGCTGTATGGCCAGCCGTAGAAGGCGCCGTCGCGGACTGAGGTCAGATAATCCGGAACGAGCTGAGGTCCGATTTCATCTCTTTCGTTCACTACGGCCCAGAGGGCGGCGCTCGACGGCTCGATCGCCAGGGCGGTGGGATTGCGGATGCCGCGGGCGATGGTCCGGCGCGCGCCCGTGGCCCGATCGACAGCCCAGACGACCGCCCGCTCCTCCTCCACGGCCATACCACGCTCGCCCGCATTGCTGTTGGAGCCGATGCCGACGTAGAGGGTAGATCCATCCGCGTTGGCGGTCAGGGCCTTGGTCCAGTGATGATTGAGGGCGGACGGCAGGCGCGTCACCTCTTCAGGGGAGGCCGCGATCCGGGTCTGCCCTTCGACATAGGGGAAGCTGACCAGGGCGTCCTGCTCGGCCACATAGATGCGGCCGTCGACATGGGCCAGGCCATAGGGCGCATTGAGACCGTCGATGAAGACCGTGCGGACTTCGGCGCGGCCGTCGTTATCGGCGTCGCGCAACAGCGTGACACGATCCCCGCCCTCGACCTTCGTGTTGCCCTGCCTCTTGATGACCCCTGCGATAACGTCCTTCGGCCTCAAGGCCGGCGCGCCGCCTCCCCGCCCCTCGGCCACGAGGATGTCGCCGTTAGGCAAGACCAGCATCTGACGCGGAATACGCAGGTCCGTAGCGAGGGCCGTCACCACGAAGCCTTCGGGGGCGCGCGGCGTCTCATCGCCCCATCCTACGGGCCGGGCGATACGCATTGGGGGCAGCAGGGTTTCCCTGATCTCCGGCAAGTCGGGCGCCGGCCCGACTTCATTGATTCCTTTTTCGCTTCGACCGCATGCAGCCAAAGCCACGGCGCCGCCCAAGGCTCCGTACAGAAGAAGGTTGCTGCGGATCATCGGCTAGCCTCCTCGTCCAGCATCCCGGAATAGCGCAGCCAGCCTGCAAGCAGGGCCAGAGCGCAGCACAGGCCGGACAGGGTGACGCCGAGCGCGCCCACGGAGCTCCATCCGTCCTGACTATGCTTGAACGCGTTCGCAAGGCTGATCAGGGACAGCGCGCCTAGGACGCCGCTGTACCAAAGCCGCAAGGCGCCACGACGGCCCCAGGCCAAGTCGATCAGGCTCCATACGAAAGCCGCCCCGCCGAAGACCAGACCGCCGACGATCGCCCATGAAGAGAAGTTGCTCCACTGCATCTGCGCGGTCCGGAGATAGGCTGCATCCGTCGCGGTCCCGAGGCTGAACAGGGCGACCGGAAAACTCAGGATCAGTCCCTGGATGGCCCGGCCCAAGCCAGCTGTTCCGATCACGGCTGGCTCTCAGCCAGTTCGACGCGACGGACCGCGACGGCGCCGCGCGCCCTTATTCGCCCTCTCAGCTGTTCACGGATGCTCCAGCCTTCGAGATGCATCAGGTCGCTGATCGTATAGCCTTCCCGGGCAAGCGCCTCACGCACGTCGCTGACCTTAAGACACGCCTGGTCTTGCTCGGCGATTTCGAAAGCTCGTTCGATGACATGGGTCTGATTCATGGCTCCTCCTTGGCCTGACCCAATCGGCCCCAACCCATGCGGTTCCAAGCCTGCACGATATGACGCAGGCGGGGGACGGATTCACAGCAGGCACGAAACCTCGGTCATGCGTCCGACGCAACGTCAGCTCGTCGAGACGACGGGCTGATGCGTGAAACCCCTGACCCCGGTCAGCGGACGCGAGTCCCGTTCGATTTCCACCTCGCTCTGGGCATAGGCGATCAGAAGGCAAGCCAGATCGACCAGAGCGCTGTGATGTATGCGTTCATAGCCGTGGCTGGCGTCCACGCCGAACGTCACCAAGGCCGTGCGAATGTCGGCGCCGGATTCCAGCGCAGAAGCGGAATCGGACCGATAGTAGCGGAACACGTCTTTCTGATGCGGAATGCGGTGATCTCGCGCCAGTTGAACCAGCTTCCGGGTAAGGTGCCAATCAAAGGGTCCGGTCTGATCCGCCATGGCGATGGTGACGCCGAACTCGGACGAGTTCTGACCTGGTGCGGTCGTGCCGTTGTCGACCGTGACCATCGACGCCACATCCGGCACAAGCACGGAGGACGCCCCCACACCCACCTCCTCGGCGATGGTGAACAGCCACCAGGTGTCGACCGTCGGGGTGCGTTTCTCGCGCAAGAGGCATTCCAGCGCCGCCAACATCACCGCCACCCCCGCCTTGTCGTCCAGATGGCGGGAGACGATGAAGCCGCTGTCGGTGAACTCGGGCTGGGCGTCGATAGAGATGATGTCGCCGACGTCCACGCCCAAGGCCAGGGTGTCGGCCCGACCATGGGTCACGGCGTCGATCCGCAACTCGACCTGACGCCAGTTGACCGGCTGAGCATCCACCTCCTCGTTGAACGTGTGGCCCGACGCCTTCAGAGGCAGGATCGTTCCGCGATAGGCGCCGCCTTCCGAGAAGACGGTGCAACGCGCGCCCTCGGCGAAGCGTGACGACCAGTGGCCGATCGGAACAAGCTCAAGCCGGCCGTTCTCCTTCACCGCCTTCACCTGGGCGCCGAGGGTGTCGACATGGGCGACGACAGCGCGCGCCGGACGCGCCTCGCGCCCTGACAGGCGCGCGCGGATCGCGCCGCGTCGCGTCAGTTCGTACTCGAGACCCAGCCGCTCCAACTCGCGACACAGGGCCCAGACGGCTTCGTCCGTGTATCCTGTCGGACTGGGCAGGTTCAGCAGTTCTTCCAGACGGGTGTTCAAATAATCGAGGTCGATTTTCGGAGGGGGCACGGTCGCTCCTGACATGGTTCAGACGTCGGTCCGCGCCGACAGCGGGAACAGCAGGTCGATGAACCGTTCGGCCGTGGGCCGCGGTTCGTGATTGGCCAGTCCCGGACGCTCATTGGCTTCGATAAAGGCGTACTCCGGCTGATCCGGCGCGCGAACCATAAGGTCGATCCCCGTCACCGGCACGCCGATGGCGCGCGCCGCCGAGACGGCGGCTTCGACCAGGACGGGATGCACCTCGTCCGTCACGTCATGGATGGTGCCGCCGAGATGCAGGTTCGCCGCCTTGCGGACGAGGATCTCCTCGCCCTCCCCCGCGACATCGTCCAGGCCATAACCGGCCTCCGCCACGGTGCGCTCCGTTTCTGCGTCGATGGGAATGCTGGATTCCCCTCCTGTGGCCGCGGCGCGCCGACGGCTCTGATGCTCGATGAGGGCGCGCAAGGTCGAGCGCCCGTCGCCGATGACGCGAGGCGGACGCCGCACGGCGCAGGCCACGACCTCATAGTCGATCACGACTAGGCGCAGATCCTCGCCCTCCACCTGCTCCTCGACAAGGACTTCCGGGCAGATACGCCGCGCGCGCAGCAGCGCCGCCTGGATGTCGGCCATCGTCTTGAGGCCCACGGCCACGCCCTTGCCCTGCTCTCCCCGTGCGGGCTTGACCACCAGCTGACCATAGGTCTCCAGCGCGTCGTCGATTGCGCTCAGATCGTTCGGATCGATCCGGCGCGGGACGCGTACGCCGGCGGCCTCCACAATCCTGCGCGTCACCCGCTTGTCGTCGCAGATGCTGAGAGCCACAGCCGAGGTCAGCTCAGAAAGACTCTCGCGGCAGCGCACGGCGCGCCCGCCCCAGGACAGCCGGAACAGCCCCCCTTCGGCGTCTATGATGTCGGCCTGAATGCCCCGGCGCCGCGCTTCGTCCACAATGATCCGCGCATAGGGATTGAGCATGTGATCATCGTTGGGACCGACGAACAAGGCTTCATTGATCGGGTTCTTGCGCTTCACGCCGAAAAAATGGACACGCCGGAAACCCAACTTCTCATAAAGAGCGATGGCCTGGACGTTGTCGTGCATGACCGACAGATCCATGTGGGCTAGGCCGTGCGTCTTGAAGTGCTCGGCCAGGCGGCGGACCAGAGCCTCCCCGATCCCCGGCTGGGTCGCCTGAGGATCGACCGCCAGGCACCAGAGAGACGAGCCGTTCTCGGGATCCTCAAAGGCGCGCACATGGTTCACCCCCGTCACAGTGCCGATCACCGCTCCGGTCGCGAGATCCTCTGCAACAAAATAAGAGAGCGTCCGGTCGTCGCGACGCGACCAGAAGAAGTCCGGCGACACCTGGACCATCCGACGCTTGGCGTAGATGTCATTGACGGCATGAGCGTCCGCTTCCGACGTCAGGCGGCGGATGGTGAAACCGCGCGGCTGACGGCGGCTGGCGCGATAGGTCGCCAGGTCCAGCCGATAGGTATGCGACGGGTCCAGGAACACTTCCTGAGGCGCAGCGGCCAGCAGGACGTGAGGGTTGCGAACATAGAAGGCGATGTCGCGCCGGTCGGGTCCTTCCGCGCGCAGGGCCTCGACGAGCGGCGCAGCGGTCTCGAAGGTCTGGGCGAACAGAAGCCGGCCCCATCCGCAGTCCAGCACGGCGTCGCGCATCGGCTCTTGTCCGGACTGCACCAGGGGCTTCAGTCCTTCATGGCGCAGGCGTTTCAGCCGGTGCGCCTTGGGGCGCGTGACACGAAGATCAGACGCCATGTTGCTGCATCCACATTTCAAGGACCGCGACCTGCCACAGCTCCGAACCCTGCAGCGGGGTGATATGTCCCGTGGGGTCGGCGAACAGCCTGTCCAGATAGGCCCTGTCGAACAGGCCGCGATCGCGCGCCGCCTGATTGGTCAGGGTTTCGCGCACGAGATCGAGATAGGGGCCCTGGATGTATTTGAGCGCAGGCACCGGGAAATAGCCCTTCTTGCGGTCAATCACCTCTGAAGGAACGACGAGGCGCGCCGCCTCCTTGAGCACGCCCTTGCCGCCCTGAGCGAGCTTGTGTTCCGGCGGGATCCGGCCGGCCAGTTCGACGAGCTCGTGGTCCAGGAAGGGCACGCGCGCCTCAAGTCCCCAGGCCATGGTCATGTTGTCGACCCGCTTCACCGGATCATCGACCAGCATCACCTGGCTATCCAGCCGCAGCGCCTTGTCGACAGCCGTCTCCGCCCCGGCTTGCGCGAAATGCGCCTCGACTAGAGCCCGGCTGACGTCGACGTCAGCAAAATAGGCGCCGTTCAGCTGGGTTTTCAGAGTTTCGTGGCTGCGGTCGAAGAAGGCTTGGGCGTAAGCATCGACCGGATCGGCGGCGTCGACCATGGGCGGGTACCAGTGATAGCCGCCGAAGACTTCGTCCGCCCCCTGCCCGGATTGGACGACCTTGATGTGTTTCGAGACTTCCTGGCTCAGCAGGTAGAAGCCGACATTGTCATAGCTGACCATCGGTTCGGACATGGCGCCGATCGTGCCCGGCAGCGCCTCCATCAGCCGCTGGTGCGGCACGAAGATCTGGTGGTGCTGCGTCCCATAGTGTCGGGCGATCAGGTCGGAATAGACGAACTCGTCTCCCTTCTCTCCGTTGGCCTCCTCAAAGCCGACCGAAAAGGTCATCAGATCCTTCTGGCCCAACTCCGCCAGCAGGCCGACGATCAAACTGGAATCCACCCCGCCCGACAGCAGCACGCCGACCGGCACATCGGCGACCATGCGACGTTTCACCGCCGTGCGCAGGCTGTCCAGCACCCGGTCGCGCCAGTCCTCGGCGGTCAGGCCCGCATCTTCGGCATGGCGCGTCATGTCGGGACGCCAGTAGACTCGTTCGCGCGACGCGCCGTCCGCCTCCATCACCCGTATCGTCGCTGGGGGAAACTTCTTTACGCCCTTCAGGATAGTGTGCGGCGGCGGCACGACGGCGTGGAAGGTCATGTAATGGTGCAGGCCCACCGGATCGATCGTCTTGTCGACATCGCCCGCCGCCAGAAGCGCCGGCAGGGTCGAGGCGAAGCGCAACCGCTTGCCGCGTTCGGCCAGATACAGGGGCTTGATGCCGAAACGGTCGCGGGCGATCACGGTCCGACCGCTATCGCGCTCGTGCAAGACAAAAGCGAACATTCCCTTGAACCGTTCGACGCAAGCCTCGCCCCAGGCCTTCCAGGCCTTGATGATCACCTCTGTGTCGCCGTGCGAGAAGAAGCGGAACCCCAGCCCCTGAAGCTCTTCGCGCAATTCCGGATAGTTGTAGATGCAGCCATTGAAAGCCAGGGTGACGCCCAGATCGGCGTCCACCATCGGCTGCTGCGCCTTCTCGGACAGATCAATGACCTTGAGACGCCGATGACCCAGCCCCACGGCCCCCCGCATCACGATGCCGGACCCATCAGGTCCTCGAGGCGAGAGAGCGTCCGTCATCCGCTGAACCGCGCCGGCGTCGGCAGGGCGCCCGTCGAAGTTGATCTCGCCGCTAAGACCGCACATAGGGCCTCCTTAATTTGTGGATGCAGCGCGTACAAATGGTTAGTTTACGAATGAGTTCAACCCGATGAGCGAAATTCCCCTGCCTTCAGCGGCCGACGCTACGGCGTCTTTGGTCCGCTCAGTCCGCCGCATCGCCCAGGCGATCGACGTTCGCTCCCGCGAAATCGCCCGCTTGACCGGCCTGACACTGCCGCAGCTGCTGGTGCTGCAGTCCATCCGCCATCTCGGCGAGGTCAGCACGCGCGCCATTTCCCGGGACGTCTCCATGTCGCCGCCGACCGTCGTGGCCGTACTGGACCGCCTGGAAGCGCGCGGGCTCATCGTGCGGTACAGATCCACCACGGATCGCCGCATCGTCCACGCGCGCCTGACGGAACCAGGGCACAAGGCTCTGGCTGAGTCGCCGGACCTCCTTCACGCGGATGTTCTGGCGAGGCTCGCCCTGCTGTCGCCCCAAAAGCGACGCCAGATCGCCGGCGCAGTCGCCGCCCTCGCCGATCTCATGGCGCCTCCGGACGCAGGGCTAGAGACGCACCGAGGCGCTTGAATGTCCGGCAGCGCCCGGGATCATGAACTTGACGCCCAGTCACGGCGGGCCCGGAGATCGTCCAGAGGATAGAAGCGACTCAAGCGATGGGTTGGCTCGGGCCTTCGGCGTCCTGCTTGCAGCCGGACGACCTCATTCGCGCAAACCCTCACACGCCCCTTAGGTCTCGGAAGCGCCAGCAGCGACTATGCGGAGTTCCGCCCCTAAGCTCGACATCTCCGGCGCCAGGCTCTTCGAAAGCAGCAGAAAGCCGTCGTGCGGAAATATCTTGTAGTCCGCTCTTTGGGGGCTGAGTGGCGGCAAACCATCAGACCAGAAAACGTCGCCGACCCTTCTCGACCGCCATCCGATGCACTCCAGCGACGGCAGCGCTGCGCGCCTTGATCGTCTCCATGAATATCCACTCGCCGTCGACGCGCTCGGGCGTGATGTCGATCATCATATAGCCGCGTCCACTGGCCTGGGCCCAGTTCATCTCGGGGTTGGCGGCGACGAAGGAGCGGGCGGCGATCGAGGGGGCAACGCCCAACTGTTTTTCGATGCCGTTGGAGGTCACAGCCTGACCGGCGAACTCCACCCCCGCGGGGCGGCCGTCCTCGGAAAGGGAATAGGCCCAGGCGTTGTGGCTGTCGCCCGCCAGCAAGACCAGATCGGCGTCCGCCGCCTGCGCCGCCCTTAGGAAGCGGGAGCGCGCCGCCGGATAACCGTCCCAGCGATCCATCCACATGGGCAGGCCGACCCGGCCCGCCCGTGTAGCGTTGACGAAGGAGCGGACGGCGCCCTCGCTCAGGTCTGGGCGCAGCCAGCTGACGGCGTCTTGGGGCATGACGGTGCGGCCCATGATGGTGCCCATGCCGACCACCTGCCAACCCGTGTTCCGGGCGTTAATCCGCAGTTCGCGCGCCAGCCAGGCCTCCTGGGTCGAGCCCAGCATGGTGGCCGAGGCGTCCTGCCACACGCCGTCGCGGAAGGCAGCCAGCGCCGCTTGGGTTCCCTCGCGGTAGGCCGCGCCGATGTCGGCCTGACGCGTGCGGCCGATCAGGCGCGATTCCGTGCGGTAGAGAGTCGCCAGATCGCCGATCGGATAGGATTTCCAGGGCTCTTCGGAAATCGGCATCCATTCCAGATAGGCTTGGACGGCGGCGGCGCGGCGCGTGCTCCAGTCGCCTTCGGTCGCTGGTTGATGGTTCTGGGCGCCGCCCTCCCAACTGTCGTTGGTCGACTCATGATCGTCCCAGACGCAGACCATCGCCGCCGCCGCATGCAGGGCCTGCAGATCGGGATCTGCGCGGTAGCAGGCGAAGCGCAGGCGGTAGTCGGCCAGCGCCGCCATCTCATGATCGTGGGCCGGCAGGACGACGCGTTCAGCGATCCTGTCGTCTGCGGCGTAGGAGCCGATGCCGTATTCATAGACATAGTCGCCGACGTGCAGCCACAGATCGACGTCATCGCGCGCTGCCGCATGGGTATAGGCGTTAAACCATCCCATCGGCAGGTTGGAGCAGGAGAACAGTCCGATGCGGAACCGCTCTGTCGGACCGACCGGCAGGGTCCGCGCCCTGCCCGTCTGCGACATCGACCCATCCGGACCGATGAAGCGATACCAATAGGTCGTGCCGGGGTTCAGCCCGTCCAGGGTGATCTTGGCGGTCCAGTCGCGCCAGGGACCGGTGCGCACCACGCCCCGCGCCGCCACCTGACGAAAGTCGGGATCAAGGGCGATCTCGGCGTCCAGTCGCACTTCGTCGGCGCCGCCCGATAAAGCATAGCGGCTCCACAGCAGCATGGAATCCGGCCCCGGCTCGCCGCTGGCCACACCATGCGTGAACCCGGACGCCCCCAGCAGTTGTTGCGCCAGCGGCGCCCCGCCCGGCAGGGCCAAAGCCGCCAGCCCCAGTCCGCCGCCCATCACCAGCCGCCGCCGGTCAAGCCTCAAGGTCATGGAATGTCCCCTGGAAATGCAATGGATGGCGGCCGCGTCGTCGCATAACGACGCGGCCGCCGGTCTTCAGACGCGCAGGCGGATCAGAAGACGCCCTTAATGCCGATGTTCCACATCGATCCGTAGACCGTGTACTGCTGCACCCGATCACGCTCGTTGGAGTAAATGACGTCCGGAGAGTTGAAGATATTGCGGCCCGCCAGCATCAGATCGAAGCGGTCATTGATCTTGTAGTTGACGCTGACGTTCCACAGCTCGCGCGGCGAGTGGTACAGGATGCCGTTGTTCGGCGTGGTCGGCGTATTGTTCAGTCCGCTGACCCGATACTTCGACTGCCAGTTGCCGTTCAGCTGGAAGTCGAAACGGCCGATGTTGTAGCGGACGCCCCAGTTGGCCGCCTGTTTCGGCGTACCCTGACGCTCGCCGTCCGGGTCCAGATAGGTCACCGAACCGTGCAGGCCCAGACCGCGCCAGGCGCCCGGCAGGAAGGTCAGTTGCTGGTTATACTCCAGCACCACGCCGCGATTGGTGCTGGTGCCGTCCAGGTTCTGGGCGCTGCGGAAGGTGTAGCCCGCATATTCGGCCGGATCGAAGCCGACGTCTTCCGGGTTCACCGTCATGCCGGTGACCTGCATGTCGTTCATGTCCAGCTGGTACGCGGACAGGCCGATGATGCCCGATGGTTCCAGATAGTATTGCAGGCTGGCGTAATACTTGGTCGACCGCTCCGGCTTCAGTTCGGGATTCGGCACGGTTACGATCATGGTGTCGTCGTTGATCGACACCACCCCGCCCAGATTTCCATAGTCGGGGCGCAAGATCGCCTGGCTGAAGGAGAATTGGCCGACCAGCTTGTCCGTGAAGTCGTATTTGACGCCTCCGCTCCAGAACCAATCGTCATAATCGCCTTCGCGATCCTGGTAGGTTCCGTTGTTGTACTGGTACATCAGGCCTTCGACGGTGCCGACCGACAGCCCCGCGTCCGTGACTTCCTTGACGGGGCGAAGGACGGCGACGCGCGCCGCCGTCTCGGTCTTTTCGTAGCGCAGTCCCAGATCGAAGCGCGCGCGACCGGCGTCGGCCTGGACCTCGCCATAGGCCGAGGTGATGTCTTCCTTGACGCGCTTATTGTTGTCGAGGCGGCGCTTCAGGTTGCCGACCTCGTCCGCCACGAAATACTCGGGGTGGTCGCGATAGATGTCATACATCCCGTAGTGGCTGTCGGCGCGCCAGCCCTGGGCGTTCATATTGCCCGCATCGAAGCCGATCATCTCGAAGCGGTATTTTTGGGTCCACGGAATGACCGCCTCGGCCGCCGTCTGGGTCAGATCGCCGGTCGGGCCGACATATTTGAACTGCTGGTTCGAACCTTCATCCGTACGCCAGTCGTTGCTGCGCGCGCCCAGTCCGCCCATGAGGGTAAAGTGGACATCGCCCATACTCAGGCGTTTCTTCACATCCAGGTTCAACGAATACATGTCGTTGATGGCGTCCGACTCCGCCGTGCGGATGTTGTTGCCGATGGAGATGTCGCGGTTGAAATTCGTCGGATCGCTCCACGAACGGCCCGCCGTCTGACGCAGATACCAGGCGTTCGAGGCCGTGGAGTCGCGCTCCATCTCGAAACCGATCCCTGTCAGGTGGTTGTCGGTGCGCTGGAAGAAGCCCTTGCTGGTGTCGCGGAAGTTGAACTCCGCCGAGGAATAGCTGGCGCGCAGCGCCGCTTCCCAGGTCTCGCCCTTATATTCCAGCTTCGGCGCGATCAGATAGGTCGGCGTCCCCGCGTAACGATGCGAATAGCCGGTATGCAAGCGGGTGTTCTTGCCGTCCGGATTGACCACGATGTGCGTGCCGCTCGAGTCAGGCGTCGCATAGGATTTGGTCGAAGTCCCGAACGTCAGATAGGTGTACTGGTTGAAATACTCCACATCATAGAAGGAGTAGTTGCTGCGCAGCGAGAAGATCAGGTCTTCGGTGAACTTGTAATCCAGCGCCAGATTGGCGGCCGTGCGGCTGGTCAGTTTCGGACCCGGGCGCCACATGACCTGATAGGGCAGCACCCGGCCGTCGGCCAGATAGGACCAGTCGGTCTGGATGCGATCCTGCTGCACATAATTGGCGTTGTGGCTGGCGCTGAAGGCCACGCCCAGACGGCCGTCCATGAAGACGTCGGCATAGGAGAACTGGGCCGAGGGGTAGAGGCTGGCGTGCTTCTTGTCGTCGGGCATGTAGTGGCGCGACAAGGCCGAGTCCGAGGTCGCCACCCCGCCCAACTGGAAGCGCAGCTGCCGCTCCGGCAGTTGGAAGGCGTATTTGCTGCGCAGGTTGATGCTGCCGCCGGGCGAATCCGCATCCATGCTGGCCAGCAGAGTGTGGTTCAGTTCGATCGTCTCGATGCCGGTGATCGACATCTGCTCGAACGAGTTCTGACGGCCCGAGTTATTGTTCGAGGTGGCCGTGGCCATGCGGGCCCCGTCCATGGTGAAGGTCGAATATTTGGGCGGCAGGCCGCCGATCCGCACCGCGGTGGCGTCGACCTCGGTGTAGTCGATCGACAGGCCCGGCATGGACTTCATGAACTCGCCGACGTCGCCCATGGTCAAAGCGCCGAAATTGTCGGCCGGGACCACGTTCTTGGCGTTCATCGCCACGCGACGCTCCATCAGCGCCTTGGCCTGACCGCCGCGCGCGGCCGTCACCACAATGTCCGAGACCGAGGCCACGTCATCGGCCACGCCATACGACGGCGCTTGCAGTTCGACGTCGACGACTGCCGTCTGGCCCGCACTGACGCCGGCGACCACGCGCGCCTCCTGCAGACCAGCATAGCGCACCACCACCACGACCTCGCCGCTCGGCACGCCGCTCAGACGGAAGACGCCGCCGTCCCCCGAATAGGCGACCAGACTAGTCCCCTCGACCCGAACTTCGGCGTTGCGAAGGTATTCGCCGCTGGCCGTGTCGAACACCCGGCCGCGCAGGGCGCCGGACGCCGCCTGCGACTGGGCCGTCGCTTCGCCAGCCGTTTGCGCGACGGCGGCCTGCGGCGCGACGGTCGCAAAGGCCGCCGCCACCAGCGGATACAGCAACAGGGCTCGCGGGCTGGCGCTGGCGAGGTGACGTGAACGAACTCTCATGGAAACTTACTCGGGAACTGAGGAGGAAAAAAGCGAAAGGATGCGGGCCACCGTGCAGCGACCCGACAGGGAGCTCAGCCGTCAGACATGGTTCAGGGGGTGGAGATCAGTTGCTGACGCTGGTCGGCGTTGACGGGGGCGAACGGCGCCTGCGGATCGCCTGTCCATCGCATCAGGGTGATGTCCGCTGTCTGGGCGCCCTTGCCGCCGGAATTCTCGGCCACATAAAACAGGCCCCGTCCCAGCGGCTGAAACCCGACGTCCGCCTTCCAGCGCCAGCCGCGCACGCCGGTGGCCGGATCTTCCAGACCATCCGCCGCCAGCGGCAACAGCAGACCCTGCTCCCATCCCTCGCTCGATGCAGGAGACACGCCGATCAGATCGCCGCACGCGGGCTGGGCCTGAGCGTCGACAGCGAACAGCAGATAGTTCGGGAAGGCGGACTTGCGACCTTGATAAACGCCCATGAACCACCGGCCTGCTTCGGCGTCATAGGCGAGATTCTGCACGCCATAGGTCGTATTGCCGGTACGAACGAAATACTTACCGTCGACGGCGGCAGGGCCTTCGCGGTGCGGAGCCGCCTCTGACAGCGGACGGGCGTATCGGTCCCAGTCGGCGATATCGTATTGCAGCAGAACCTGATGGTCGTTGTCGGTCCGCGTCACGTCGCCATAGACGCCATAGCCGACGGTCAGCATCACCGGTCCATCGGTGCGCCCGAAGCGCGGGCCGAACGTCACGCCGTCGATGCCCGAGGCGCCGTAGCGATGGTCGCGCGTGTCCGCCGTATCGCCGTCGAACCGTCCGTCGCCGTTCATGTCAGCGGCATAGTCTCTAGCGACTTCGGCCAGATGCACCGTCTGGAACAGGACGCTTTCGCTCGCCTCCACGCCGATGCGGTCCAGTCCGGCGACGTCGATTACGGCGATGTAGAAGGCCTCATCCGCCTTGTACTCCAGCGAGCCGTAGAGCTTGCCGTCAGCGGGGTTGAACGCAAGGTCGCCCAGATGGCCGGTCCAGCCGACCAGGGTGCCGATCAGTCGGCCCTCGAGGTCGTATTTGGCCAGAAGATTGGTGAAAGAGTAATAGATATAACCGCTGTCCAGATCGACGGCGACGCCCTGGACATGGCCGGCATCCCACGTCCCGCCGTTCTGGGTCAGAGGCAGTCGGGCCAAGGCCTGTCGGTCGACCTCGTTGGCTATCGTGGCCAACGCGTGGCCGGGAGCCAAGACAACCGGAGCCGCGGCCGCCAGCGCCATGCTCGCAGCGACCATTGGAACGGTCGCACGCCGCAAAACACCAAACTTCATCCTTACCTACCCCCTTGCGACGGCGACGGGGTCTAGGTCGAGTTCATGATCGATCGCTCACGCTTCAGCTACATTGGCGCTAAGTTTGAATGACGTTAATTTTGGGATTGGTGCGCAAACGGACAGACCATGCAAAACCCGTCGCGACCGAACATCCGTACCCACAGCGTAGGACGATTTCATCATTCAGCACGCCATCGTTCGGCGTGTCAGGGCTCCGACCATCCCTGCACGCGAAGGGTCGCAATAGGTCTTTGCGGGCCTGAAAAAACCAGGCTGGCCTTCTTCTCTCCCCGACCGGGCACGTAGTCGAGCGAAGCCCCTGAGCGTTCTTCGCCGACTTGGCCCTCGATGTCCACGGCGGCGGCGGCGAGGTCGCCCTGGTTGGAGACCACGACGTCGACCACCCATCCGCCGGACGAAGGTCGAACCGCCTCGCTTCTGATCATCAGCGCCGCCGGCGAAGGAACTGAAAAGGCTGCTCGCGCCAGTACGCCCGCCGCGCCGAGCGTGATGAGCAGCCCAACCAGGGCGCAGGCGCACTGCAGCCGCGACACGCCCTTCTTTCCTGTCTTCTTCTGTTGCTCCTTGGCCGTCACGGCTACACCAGTAGCCGCGCGGCCGCGGCCCCGATCGCCGCCGGAAAGGCGAGGATCACGACATTGGCCATGAGCGCCTGGAGCCCATGGCCGTCCGCTCCGCCGAACACCCACAACATGGCGAGGCTGGCCAGCAGGCACAGGGCGTAGCCCGGCAGGGTGAAGTCGAAGAAAGCCCGAACCGGCGTTTCCGCCTCCTCCTGCCCAGCGAAACCCGCCTCGAAGACGATCAGGTGCAGCAGGATCACCGACAGGACGAGCACGCCCAGCGCGCCCAGCGGCGTGGTCATATAGGCGATCAGCCGCATCTCCTCGGTCGGGGCCAGGTTCATGGCGAAGTAGAGGGCGCCGGCCAACATCAGGAACAGCTCGCCCGGATAGGAGGCCTCATCCTCATCGCCCTCGTCCGGATCGCCCGACAGCTGGCGTCGCGCCGCCAGGGCGCCCAGCGCGGCGGGCACCGCCTGAAGGGACATCTGCCCCACAGCGGACGCCGGCGAACTCAGATCCAGCACGTTGAAGACCAGCAGAAGCCCAGCGGCGGTGACGAAGCCCACGGCCAGGGCGACCAGGGTGTCCAGCGCATTGTTGACTAGGCCCCGGCGGGCCGAAAACCCGGCATAATGCGCCAACCCGAACAGCACCGGCAGCGCCGCCAGGAGAAAGACGAGACGCCGCTCCGGTTCCGCAGCAAATCCGAGAGCCCACATCTCCATCGTCATCAACAAGGGCAGGCTGAACAGCAGCGCGCCGCCGAAGGCTCGGCCCAGATCGCGGATATAGGCGCTGTCTTCCCCTCGCGCGGCGTCCTGCATCGTAGTCATGCCCATGCAACGCCGCCGTTCGGTTTCGGCTCCCGCATGGTTGCGGCGCCTCAGTTCAACCGATTGCGGAGGCGCTGTTCCGCAGCGCCGTCCGCCAGTGCAGCGTCGCAATCGCAGGCCGCCAGCGAAAGCTCCTCCTGGTCAAGGACGACCAACCGCGCCCGACGAATCCGGAGAGCTCCCCGGTCCTGCAGGTGGCGGCACGCCGCGTTGACGCTGGTGCGCTGCAGGCCGAGCATATCCGCCAACTCGCCTTGGGTGATGGAGATCCCTCTCTCCTCACCGTCGGCGGCATGGAGGCGCGCGATCCATTTCGCCAGGCGCTGGAGGGCCGTATGCCGGGCGTTGCAGGCGGCCTCGACCCCAAGCGCGCGCGCCCGCGATGCGGCATAGGCGGCGAGAAACTGGTGAATCCAAGTGCTCTTCAACAGGGTTCGAACGGAATTCAGCGGCGCGATATAGCCCACGGTCGGCAGAATGGCTCGCGTGTTATGAGCCTCAATGGTCACGCCGATAGCGCCTTCCCATCCGAGAACGCTGCCCGGTGGAACGACGCCCACACAGATCCGCTGATCGGATGAAAAGAAGCCCAAGGCGCCATTCAGGACGAAATAGAGCGCGTTGCTTGGCGGCGCCTCGCCCGCTTCCAATGAAAGACGGCGCGCCGACTCCGTCAGCCCGACCTGAACCTTCTGTGGCAGCACGGCGTAGACGGGATGGTCCTCCAGTCTCGTCCTGGTGCGCGGAGGCGCACGCCCGCTTCCGACATCGGCGTGAAACCCGGTCATGTTTTGATCCAGTGAGAGCTGCTGGACTTGGCCAGCAGCAACGAACGATTGCGTTCTGATCAATTGTAAACCCCTGCCTGCGCGACGGTTCCTCCAAATATGAAAAAGGAGGCCGCCGTCGCGGCCTCCTTCTCACCCGAACGCAAAGGGATCAGCGTTCCCCGCCCTTTCGTCCGGCCTCCGAAGCGCGTTCGGGATCGTCGGCGAAATTGCCGCCGCCCGCCGAGCCGCCGCTGTCATCGCCCTGGCGCGTGGCGGACGCTCCGTCGCCTCCCTGCGAAGCCTGTCCGCCCTTCCGACCCGCTTCGGCGGCCAGCTCATGGTCCTTCGAGAAGCTGCGATCTTCCGGATCGACGCTGGCCCCCCCCTTGCTGGCGATCTCGCGCTGTTTGTCCTCGTCCATGGCGGCGAAGCCGCGCTTCGACGACGACGAGCCTTGCTGTTGCTGACCCTGTTGCTGGTTCTCAGCCATTGTTCACTCCCTCATTTTCATTGCTCGCCCCGAAGGGCTCCCCTCCAACCTGCCCGCCTTCGCCGGGTTCATCCTTCGCCTGCCATTGACCGCCACCCGACAGAAGGCGGTCGCCCCGTCGCCGACGGGAACAATTTCAGGCGCCGTCCTCTCCTCAGTGCAAAGCCATGACGGGAGAGTCCGATGGGAAAACAGAAGCAATCCGAGGGTCGGGAGCGAAACGCCGCCATCCCCGGCGGCAAGCCCGACGCCGACACGCCGGATGAAGCCGTGCGGCGCGTCGGACGCGAATCCCGCCGGCGGGCGGGGCCGGACGGTCCTGACGCGCGAGAGATCGGCGACACCTTCAAGAAGGGGTCTGCTCCCCCTTCGGGCGCAGCCCACCAAAGTGCGCCTGAGCGGCGCCGCCGGACGTTATAGCCACCACAATCCTCTCCGTCGCCGGGAGGGATACGGATGTGCATGATCCACCCCGTCGCCCTAGCCAAGCTGCGCGCACCTGAACCATCCTCAAAAGCCGTCAGTGCAGTTTGAGCCGCCCGGACACGCGGCGCATCAGCAGGCGGGACAGGGCCAGAAGCGCCGTGCGCCGCAGGCCGATCACCGCGCGATAGTGGTCAAGGTGCAGACCCATATAGGCCTGACGCGCCAGCCAGCCCTCGATCAGGAAGTTCGGCCCCACCAGACCGCCCATCAGCGATCCCACGCCGCCTTCGCTGCCCAGCGACACCAGGGAGCCGCGGTCGCGATAGACATAGGGGCCCGGATCGCCCGCCTTGAGCAGGGCGCGAGTCAGGTACCTCGCCTGCTGGGCCGCCGCCTGCGCCCGGGCCGGGACGAAGCCGTCGGCGCGCGGGGCCTGGGCGCAATCTCCCATGGCGTAGACGTCCGGGTCGGACGTCCTGAGACGATCGTCCGTTACAAACTGGTTGAGACGGCCGGTCTCCAGTCCGAAGTCGCGATTGCGGGGCGACGCCAGGACGCCCGCCGCCCATACGGTCAGATCCGATCGAATCCAGCCCCGGCTGGTCTGCAACCCGTCCGCCGCAACCTGTTCGACCTTGGCGTTCACGGCCAGGGTCACGCCCCGGCGCTGCAGCTCGCGCGCCGCCTTGGCGGCCACGGTTTCGGGCAGACCGCCGAGAATGCGCGGCCCCGCCTCGACCACCGTCACCCCCAGATCGAACTTCTGATGCGCCCCCAGACCGGCCGACAGGGCTCGGTGGCCTTCGATCAACTCGGTCGACAGTTCGACCCCCGTAGCGCCCGCCCCGACGATGGCGATGTCCAGCCTTTGGCCGGGCGCATAGGCCGAGGCCAGGAAGGCGGCGGTCAGGCGCCGGTTGAAGGCTTCGGCGTCCGCCACGTCCTCCAGCAGGTGGGCGTGCTCGGCGGCCCCGGGCGTATTGAACAGATTGGAGCCGCTGCCCGTCGCCAGCACCAGGCGGTCATAGGCCAAGCTGCGCGCCGGAATCAGAACCCGGCCGTCGTCGTCCCGCACTTCGGCCAAGCTTAGGCTCTTTTCAGCAACGTCCAGTCCCTCCAGGTCTCCGAAGGCGAAACTGAAGTGATTGCGCCGGGCCAGCAGCGGATAGGCCAGGCCTTCCTGATGCGAATCCAGCGAGCCGGCCGCGACCTCGTGCAGGGAGGGTTTCCACAGGTGAAAGATGGTCCGGTCGATCAGCAGCACGCGTCGCGGACCTTCCTTGCGGCCCAACGCGCGCCCCAGCCGTGCGGCGAGCTCCAGGCCGCCTGCGCCGCCGCCGACAATGACAATCTCATGGTCCATGTTTTCTCCTCTCGGAACGAAGGCCGACAACACTCTTGAGGCGGATATGGATACGGCCGACGCCTGACGCGCCGGCCGCTCCGCGGATGCGACGATGTTTCGTATCGTCCGTCCGCAAACCCCCGCTTCCCCTTTTTGATGTGAAACCCCAGCGCCTAGCCTGGCGGAACGGCGGGGATAGGCCGCGTTCGCCCCGCCCCTGGGCCGGCCCCGAGGTCTGCGCCGGTCAGCGGATCGGATTCAGGTTCGGAACGCGTGCGGGCGGCGAATGTCTCCACCGCCTTTTCTTCGTCGGCCGGAAGCGCCACCTCGGCGCGGCCGTCCCCGCCGTCGACAGCCATTTGAGCTTCGCGCTCGTCGACTGTGTCCCACTGCTCGCCCGTGTTCCACGGTCCGGATGCGTCGCCCTCGCCCTGGGACATGTTGTAGTATTTGTCGGCGAAGTCCGGATGGCCCGGCAGCTTGCCCGGCGGGAAGTTGGCGGGGATGGCGTAGAGCGCCTTCTCGAACGACTTCTGATGGGCGACCTCACGCGTCATCAGAAACGTCAGGGCGTCCTTGATCCCCGGGTCGTCGGTGACGTTGATCAGCCGCTCATAGACGATCTTGGCCCGCGACTCCGCCGCAATGTTGGAGCGTAGGTCGCAGGCCGGATCGCCGATCGAGTCCACATAGGCCGCCGTCCAGGGCACGCCCGCCGAATTGATCAGGGCCGCGCCGCCTCCATACAAGATGGACGTGGTGTGGCTTTCGCCCCCCGAGGTCATGCTGGCGTAGAGATCGGCCTCCTCCTCCGCCGCCTCGGCCAGACGCCCCTTGGCGCCGCGGTTCAGCATGGCGACGATCGAACCGATGATTTCAAGGTGGCTGAGCTCCTCGGTCGCGATATCCATCAGCATGTCGCGGCGGCCGACGTCCTCGTCCGCCAGACCCTGCGTAAAGTAGCGCATCGCCGCCGCCAGTTCGCCCTGCGGTCCGCCGAACTGCTCCAACATCAGGGTCGCTAGGGCCGGATTGGGTTCCGAAACCCGCACCGTGTACATCAGCTTCTTGTTGTGCATGAACATCTCGCGTCTCCTTGCGACGGCGATCAGCGGCTGGGGTTCTCGCCTGCGCGCTTCAGCATGAGGAATTTTTCGGTGAGGGCCGGCAGGCTCTGGTCCACCCAGGCCGCCATGCGCGCTTCTTCGTCCAGCGAGGCGTTTAGCGGGTCCAGGGCGACAGAGTAGCCGCCATGCTGGGCCAGGACGATCAGTCCCTTATAGGCGGCGACCTCATAGTTCTCGAAAGCGAAGTTGGCGAAAGCGTTCTTGAGGATCTCATCCTCGGCGAAGGTGTGACCCAGGGCGGCCATATTGCCGCTCATGCACATGGCGGCGTCCTTCAGACCTGACGGGCTCTCGTCCAGACCCGAAAGGATTTGCTCAAGCCGTGAAATCTGCTGCTCGGTTTCGAGCCGGTGCGCCTTCAGCTTCTCCGCCACCTCATTGAAATTCCTGGCGCGGTCGATCTGCCGATCCATCAGGGCCAGGGCCTGATGCTCCACGGCGTGGGCGTTCTTCAGGCCGTTCACGAACACGTCGCGCCAGACGTCGTCGTTGTTGATCATGTCGATCTCCTTCGGTTTGCGGGTCTCTGGCAAACCAGCGGAGCGGCTCAGGGGTCCGGCTGTCGGATACCCGTCACTTCATCGATCTCCGCAACGAACCCGCCTTCGGTCCATTGGCCCTCGTCGCGGCCATGGTCGCTCTGGCTGGCTGCGCAACCACGCCGCCGCCGAAGGTGCGGATGATCCCCACGGCTGATCACGGCGTGGGCGTTCGTTTCTCGCGCGGCAACGCCCTGATGGTGTCGAACGGGCCGTCCAGCGCGATCATGCTTTTACCTGTGCGCTACAACGACACCCAGAAGTTCTTCTTCTCGATCGCCGCCTTCAACACCTCTAGCTATCCGATCAACATCGGCTCGGAGGACGTGCGGCTCTATCTGGATGGGCAGCTCTACCGCGTCCAGGACTTCGACTATCTGCGCCACACGGCCCGTATGTCTGCCCGACGCGAGACGAACCTGGCCTGGGCCGACGCGGCGGTGGATTACTTCCTCACCCTCCAGGAGATAGAGGACCATCCGCGCCGCCACGATATCGCCTACCGCAGCGCCTCGAGGCAGTTGCAGGCGTCGCACGACCACATCCAGCGACGTCTGCGCAGACCATCGCCACTCTGGGCCGGACCATGCTGGAGACGACGACCATCGACCCCGGCACGCCCCACGGCAGCGCCATCTTGGCGGGACAGACGGAAGTACACGGCAGCCTGGCGGCACTGCTGGCTCTGGGTCAGGCCCGAAACGCAAAAAACCCCACGGCTGGAAGCCATGGGGTTTCCGCAGATCAGAGCCTCACGTCCGGATGTGATGCGGGAGCAGGATTTGGGCGATACCTCACACTTAACTTCCTCACCTGAGATTTTAGCCGACAGACTCTAAAACTCGGCCGATGCGACTCTGAGGTCCGCCAGGAATTTGGCGCGTTCGCTATCCCTCGCAGCAGGATCAGGCAGGCGCAGCAGATAAGCAGGGTGAACAGTAAGAAACACGCGCGCGCCGTCGTCCGCCGTGATGACCCGGCCCCGCTCGGCCTGCACGGCGGGTTTCCGGCCAAGCACCGCCAGACCCGCCGTTGCGCCCAACGCTAGGATCAACCGAGGCTTCACCAGACGTCGTTCATGATCCAACCACCAGCGGCAGGCCTGAACCTCGCTAGGGCTTGGCGTTCTGTGCAGTCGGCGCTTGCCGCGCGGTTCGTGCTTGAAGTGCTTGACCGCATTAGTCAGATAGAGGTCACGACGATGCAGGCCCGCTTCTTCAAACGCCGCGTCCAGCAGGCGTCCAGCGGGACCGGTGAAGGGTCGTCCGACCAGATCCTCCTGATCGCCGGGCTGTTCGCCTACCACCATCAGAGCCGCACGCTTGGGGCCCTCGCCGCAGACGCCCTGGGTGGCGTCGCGCCACAAAGGACAGCGGCGGCACCCCTGAACGCCCCGCGCCAGCTCATCCAGATCGTCAGGAACCAGATCGTCGGTCGGCGCGCGATCGACGGAAGGTGCGCGGACGCGCTGGAAACGCTCATTGGGTTTCGGTGCGGACTGCGTCACCATGGCTTCGGTGCGAACCGACGCAGCGGCGGTCAGTTCCGGTATCAGCGCCGCCTCGGGCAGGTTCTTCCAGTAGCGCTTGGGCATTTCCGACCGCATCGCCTGAAGCCGCAGCCGTGCGGGATTGAAGGTCGAAGCGTAATAGGTGCGCCAGAAGTCCTCCACGGCGTCCTCGGCCGGGGCCTGCGCCTGTTCGCCGGCAGGGCCGAAGGTCAAGGTCTCGCCGTGCCAATGAGCTGAGCCGTCCGGCGTCAGGATCGTCCATCGCATGGCGCTGAATCGCCGGGCGAAGAAGGGCGCGGTCGCCTGCAACACGCGATGCGCCGGCTCGAACCAGGCGACCCAGTGATCGCCTGCCTCATCCTCAGCCTGTCGGAATCGGACGAAGGCCTTCATCTTGTGGGCGGCGCGGCGCACCGCCTTCACCCGATCAGCCGCCTCGGCCACATCCCGATCCGACAGGACGGCCAGCAGGTCAGGCTGATCCTTCAAGCGCCACAGCAGGCGATACATCAGATCAAAACGATCCTCGGATCGATGCTGGATCAACTGCGCCGCCGTCTCCATGAAGGCGCGCGGGGCGTTGAATGCGCCCTCGACTTCGGGAAGAGCCGCCGCCTCGTCGAACAGGTCGCCACGCGAACGGCCCACGGCGAACCGCACCTGGGCCGGCTCGACGCCCGCCAGCCTCAAACGCCGGGCCGCCTCGCGCCAGCTGTCGAAATCAAGCGGATCGGCCAGGACAAGGGTCCGCATCAGAACAGGCTCAACTGTTCGGCCTTGCGCCGGGGGGCCAGGCGCGCACGCAGGTCCGCCGCGTCGGTCAGGCCGCCGGGCGTCCAGTCCAGGGCGGTGATCCACGGCCGCACCGCCTCGATGGAGCGCGTCAGCCGGCCCACGTCCTCCAACCGCAAGGTCCGATGCCGCCGCACGGACAGGATGCGGTCGACCGCCTTCACACCCAGTCCCGGCACCCGCAGCAGCGCCTCACGCGCTGCACGGTTCACGTCGACGGGAAAGGCCTCGCGCCGACGCAAGGCCCAGGCCAGTTTGGGATCGACGGCCAGATCCAGCATTCCATCGTCCGTCCCCTCCCCGATCTCGGGCGCGGTGAAGCCGTAGAATCGCATCAGCCAATCGGCCTGGTAAAGCCGATGTTCCCGCATCAGCGGCGGCTTGGTCGGCGGCAACAGGTTGGAGCCGTCGGGGATAGGACTGAAGGCGGAATAGTAGACCCGACGCAGGCCGTAACCGCCATACAGGGCGGCGCTGCGCGCCATGATCTCCGTGTCCGGCGCCCCGTCGGCGCCGACGATCAATTGGGTCGACTGCCCCGCTGGGGCGAAGGCGGGCGGGCGTTTTCGGTCCTTCTTTTCGGGCCGGGCCGCTTCCAGCTTCAGCCGCACCTGCCCCATGGCCTTGCGGATCGTTCGCGCGTCCTTTTCGGGCGCCAGTCGGCCCAAGGCCTCGTCGCGGGGCAGTTCGATGTTGGCGGACAAGCGATCGGCATACAGGCCCGCCAGCTCGACCAGCCGTGCGTCCGCCTCGGGGATCAGCTTCAAATGGATGTAGCCGCGAAAGTCGTGATCTTCGCGCAGTCGCCGCGCGACCTCGACCAGTTGTTCCATGGTGTAGTCGCCGTTGCGGATCACCCCCGACGACAGGAACAAGCCCTCGATATAGTTGCGCTTGTAGAAGGCCAGGGTCAGGTCCACGACCTCCTGCACCGTGAAACGCGCCCGCTCGACGTTCGATGACACCCGGTTGATGCAATAGGCGCAGTCGTAGATGCAGAAGTTGGTCAGCAGGATTTTCAGCAGGCTGACGCACCGGCCGTCCGGCGTATAGGCGTGACAGATGCCCATGCCCTCGGTCGAGCCGATCCCGCGACCGCCCAAGGAATCTCGTTTAGCCGAACCCGATGAGGCGCATGAAGCGTCATACTTCGCCGCATCCGCCAGCACCGCCAGCTTTCGTCTCAAATCAATCTGCGCCATTTGTTCATGATATGTTCCATTCATGGGAGGATCCAGCTTGGCTGGAGCGATTTCTCAGAACGCCAGCGGTGCGGTCTGCCAGGTCACGCCGACGGCGGCGACCAGAGCGCCTGTTAAGGCGACACGCCGCTCCCAAAGAGCCGGCCCCTCCGGCGCCGGACGCCGCGCCATGGCGAAGGCCGCGGCGGCGATCAGCGTCAGACATAGAAGGCTGAAACCCAACCCGATCCAGCGACCGGCGGCCGCCTCGGTCGAGGACCACACGTCTGCGGCGCTGGCCAGCAGGTAAAGCCCCAGAAAATGCGCGGCCCAGATCAGCAGCCCCGCCGTCATGGCCAGCCAGCGCCTCATGCGCCGGAGCCCGGAAACAGTCGGATCAGCAGCATCACGATCACCGCCTGCGCCGCCGTATAGATCATGAAGAGGCCGATCAGGTCTACCGTCGACGGCCGCTCGGCCGACAGCCGCCTGAACGCCCGTCGCAACAGGATGTAGAGCCCCATTAACATCCCGATCCCGGCGAACGTCGCCGACCAGCCGAGCAGGGCGAAGACGGCGGCGCCCTGGCTGGTGGCGTCAGGCTTGAGCCCCGCGGTCCACCAGGCTTGGAGCTCAAGCCCTATCGCCGTTGCGGCGCCGATGGCGCTGATGACCAGAAGAACCGTAGCGAGCGTCTCCGCTCCCTTCCCGGTCCGGCGCAGAACGCGCGGCGCCGCTGCGGCGCACAGCCCTCCTAAGGCCAGACCGCCCAGATGCAGCATCATCGACGCCGTCTCCGGCGGCGCCTGCCACAGATCCGGCCGCCGGCTCCACAGGAAGATGTAGGAAAAGCCGGCCAGCAGGCAGACCATGCCGCCGACGATCAGCACGATCACCATGGCCCACCAGCCGTGGCTGGCCGGACCGGAGACATAGTTGGGCACGCGAACGCCCGCTCCGATGTCGGTCGTCTTGCGGGTATGCGGCGCGTCCAGAAACCAGCACCAGCGCATGATGCAGTAGATCGCCAGCACGCCGCTGACCACGGCGGCGACATAGGCCTGGATGGTCAGGATCAGGAAGAAGCCGGCCGTGAAAAGAGCGCCGAACACGTGCCAAGGCGATGGGCGCGGGAGGCGCAAGACATACTGCGGCTCAGCGTTCAGAGGGCTGGTGACCAGCGTCTGGCGCTCGCCTCCCGCCGCGCCGGGCAAGAACCAGCGCCCCTCCTCCACCTCCTTCGCCAAGCTCTTCTGTTCCCACAGCGGATAGAGGCTCTTCACCACGGGGACGGAGCGCACGGAGTAATAGCCGCTGGGCAGCCACTCCAGTCCTGGGCCGTCGTGGATATTGCCCGCCTCGCGCGGGCCGAAGGGGCGGAAGTTGCGGATCATGTCGACGACCCACAGCAGGACCGCCAGGCCGAACAGGAAGGCCCCGACGGTGGAGATGAAGTTGGGCAGATCCCACCCCCGCCCCGGCAGATAGGTGTAGACTCGACGCGGCATCCCCATCAGCCCAGTCAGATGCATCGGCATGAAAGCGATGTTGTGCCCGGCGAACATCAGCCAGAAGACCCATCTGCCCATGCGCTCGCTCAGCGGCCGGACGCTGGACATGGGCAGCCAGTAGTAGATGGCCGCGAACATGGGAAAGACCATGCCGCCGATCAGGACGTAATGCAGGTGGGCGACGATGAAGTAGCTGTCGTGGGCCTGCCAGTCGAAGGGCACCATGGCGACCATGACCCCAGTCAGCCCGCCCATGACGAAGATGACTAGGCCGCCCACGGCGAACAGGCCGGGCGTGGTGAAGCGCATCCTTCCGGCCGCTATGGTGGCGATCCAGGCGAAGACCTGCACACCGGCGGGCACGCTGACCGCCATGGAGGCGGCGCTGAAGTAGTTGATGCTGATCTGCGGCATGCCGGTGGTGAACATGTGGTGCGCCCACACGCCGAAGCTGATGAAGCCGGTCGCCAGCATGGCCATGACCACGAGGGGATGGCCGACCAGCTTCGTGCGCGCCATTGCGGGGATGATGGTCGACATGGCCCCGGCCGCCGGCAGGAAGATGATGTAGACCTCCGGGTGGCCGAAGAACCAGAACAGGTGCTGCCACAGCATGGGATCGCCGCCCTTTAGCGGGTCGAAGAAGGGCCAGCCCAGCGCCCTCTCCAGTTCCAGCAGCAAGGTCGCCAGGATCACCGAGGGAAAGGCGATGATGATCATGCAGGCGAAGATCAGCATGGCCCAGGCGAAGACCGGCAGCTTGTCCAGCGTCATGCCGGGCGCGCGCGTCTTGAGCACGCCGACGATGATCTCGATTGCTCCGGCGATGGCCGAGATCTCGATGAAACCGATGCCCAGCAGCCAGAAGTCGGCGTTGATCCCCGGCGAATAGGTCATGCCGGTCAGCGGCGGATACATGAACCATCCCCCGTCCGGCGCCAGGCCGAAGAACAGGGAGCAGAAGAAGGCCAGGCCGCCGATCAGATAGGCCCAGAAGGCGTAGGCCCCCAGGCGCGGAAACGGCAGGTCTCGCGCCCCCAGCATCTGCGGCAACAGCAGCACGCCCAACGCCTCGACCGCCGGCACGGCGAACAGGAACATCATCACCGTACCGTGCATGGTGAAGATCTGGTTGTAGGTCTCCTGCGGCAGGAAGCCGGTCATCGGCAGCGCAAGCTGGGTGCGCATCAGCAGCGCCAGCACCCCCGCCAGCACGAAGAACAGCATGGCCGCGCCGACGTAATAGACGCCGATGATGTTGTTGTTGATCGCCGTGATCCACTCGCCGGGACGGCGCGGACCGCACCAGGCGGCCTCCAGTTGCTCCAGCTCGCCGTCAGGACGCGGCTCTTCGGTGGGAAAGCGATCGTATTTGCGGACGTCGAAGCCGGTTTCCGACGTCATTTCAGACTGTCCAGATAGGCGGCCAGGTCGCGCAGCTCGCGCCCGGTCAGCACTGGATAGGACGGCATGCGATTGCCCGGCTTTATCCCCTGGCTGTCGGCGATCCAGCCCGCCATCGTGCCCTGATTGTTGGGCAGGATGCCCGCGCCCAGCGTCTGGCGCGAACCGACATGGGTCAGGTCCGGCCCGGCCAGGCCGTTGGCCTCCGTTCCGCGTATGGTATGGCAGGCGCCGCAGCCCGAGGCGCCGAACACCGCCGCGCCCGGCAGGGCGGACGGCGCGGCGGGCGCGGCCTGCCTGGCCCGCCAGGCCTCGAAGTCGGCCTCAGCATGGGCGACGACGACGAAGCCCATCAGGGCGTGAGGTCCGCCGCAATACTCCGCGCACTGTCCCGCATAAACGCCCGGCTTGTCAGCCTGCAGGCGCATGAAGTTGCGACGGCCTGGGATCATGTCCGTCTTGCCGCCCAGGCGCGGCACCCACAGGCTATGGATGACGTCGGCGCTCTCCAGTTCGACCACCACCGGGCGGCCGACGGGGATGTGAACCTCATTGGCGTCCTGGACCTTTTCGCGGCCCTGGTCGTCCAGATAGGCCACGCGCCACCACCACATCTCCCCGGTGACGCGCACGCGCATCTCGCCGCCGCGCGGCGCATCCGACACGCGCGCGGTGACGCTGAGGCCGTAGATCAGCAGGCCCGTCAGCACGACCACCGGAAAGGCCAGGCCGCCGATCCAGACTAGGCGCTCGCCGCCGACGCGACGTTTCCACTTCCTCGGCCCGAACAGGGCGACGCCCAGCGCGATCAAGACGACGGCCAGCACCACCGCGCCCATGACGAACAGCACCCAGGCGACGACCGTCACCGGCCCGGCGAACGGCCCAGCGGGGTCCAGCACCGGCGGCGGCCAGCCGCCCAGCATGTCCGGCGTCTCAGTCGTCATCGAGCGTATAGAGATAGGCCGCTATGTCGCGGGCTTCGGCTTGTGTCAGGGGCATGGGCGGCATGCCGGTGTCGGGCAGCAACGACGGCGCGTCGCGCACGAAGGCGGCCATGACCGCAGGCTGGTTCGACAGTCGCCCGGCGATCATCGGCCGCGCCCCCACGCCCGCCAGCGATCCGCCGGTCCGCCCCTCGGGCCAGGCCACGCCGGGAATGACGTGGCAGGCGCCGCAGCCCTGGGTCCGGATCAGGCGCAGCCCCTCGACCGCGTCGGCGCCCGCCAGGTCGCGCGGCGCCCCAGCCTTGTCCGCGCAGGCGGCGAGGCCCAGCAGGCCGGCGGCTGAAACCACAGCCCCTATCTTCCCCATCGTCGCGACATGACAGCATCCGGCCCCTTTCCGCTTCGCCAGAACCAATCCGCCGGGCGGCCAGGGGTTCCGAGGCGGAACCGGCGCCGCAAAGCCGGTGTTGGATCAGGGTGCGCGCCTTGCTCCTCGTTTTTCTGGGATTGCCCCTCGCCGCCTGCGATACGACGCCGGGCGTAACTGATCGCGCCTTTCAGGCGTCCGGCGAGATCATCGCCATGGGTGGCGGCGCGGGCGGCGCGGCCAAAGCCTGTTTCACCTGCCACGGCCTGAAGGGCGAAGGCGACGGCGTCTCGACGCCGCGTCTGGCCGGTCTGGACCAGGGCTATCTGCAGAAACAGATGGAGGACTACGCCAGCGGCCTGCGCCCCGACGACGTCATGACCCGGGTGGCCAAGGGTCTGGATCAGGACGCGCGCCGGACCGTGGCGGCCTGGTACGCCGGACTGCCCGCGCCCGCCGTGCGAGCTTCAACCGTATCCCCGCCTCCGATCTGGCTGACCGGAGACGCGGCCCGCGGCGTCACCGCCTGCGCCGCCTGCCACGGCGTTGACGGCCAGGGCGCGGGCGAAGGTCAGCCGATCGTGGCCGGGCAGCCCGCCGCCTATACGCTGGAACAGATTGACCGCTGGAAGTCCGGCGAGCGGCGAAACGACCCGCGCGGCGTCATGGCCGCCGCCGTCCAACGGCTGACGGACGACGAAGCCCGCGCCATCGCCGCCTGGCTGTCGACCCAGCCGCCCTCCCCGGTCCGCGCCGAAGCGTCGATCGCCCGCGCCGCCTCGGTCGCTGCTGCGGCGCGCCCGGCCGCGTCGCGCGAGATTCGCCGCCCGGCCCGCTCCGATGGCGGCTGAACTCATCGGGAACAGGCCACGCGCCCAGCGATTGGTTGTCTCACGACTAGAACAACCCGGTGGAGGCCGCCGATGCACGCCCACAGCTATCGCAATCTCGCAATCGAACTGCTGATCGACTTCGTCATCATGTATCTGGTGATGTTCACCATGATCGCGACGCTCGATCATTTCCGCTTCAACCTGAACAACGTCTATATGACGCTGATGATGGTCGCGCCGATGGCCGTGGTCATGCTGCTGTCGATGCGTTCGATGTTCCAGAACAGACGCGCCAACTGGATCATCATCGGAGTCGCCGCCGTCGTATTCGCCGCCAGCTTCTACGCCATGCGCACCCAGGCGGCCATTAACGACCAGGAACTGATCCGCGGCATGATCCCCCATCATTCCGGGGCGATCCTGATGTGCGGAAAGGCCAAGTTGACCGACCCTGAACTGATCGCCCTGTGCGATGAAATCATCGTCGCTCAAGAGCGGGAGATCGCCCAAATGCAGGCGATCCTGGACCGACTCTAGACCTGGGAGCGGGTGCGGCCGCGCCGCAGCCCCCGAACGGTCGTCGCGATCCTTTTCTCCAGCGCGCGCCATCGTCGCTGCCATCGCGTGCGGCGCGGCCTCAGTTGAGGCACGACCGGCAGCATGGCGTGAAAGACGTCGTCGCGGTCGATCAGGTGATGCTTCAGCGCCGCCCCCGCATGGATCGGGATCATCAGCAGAAGAGCGACAATCAACGCCCAGTGCATCCACTCCGCCGCAGCCTCGACCGCCCACAGCTGGCGGTTCGACAAATTCTGCATCGGCAACAGCGGCCATGGAATGAAGCCCGCCGCCTCCAACTGGGTGTTTCGCGCCGTCGCGGAGACCATCGCCCAACCCGACAACGGCAGGCCGAACAGACAGACGTAGAACACATAGTGGGTGACGCGGGCCGCCGTGCTTTCCCACCCCGGCTTGTCTGCGTCATTGATCAGGTCCGGCGCGACCAGCCGCCAGGTCAGGCGGCCGATCACCAGCAACAGCATCAGCACGCCGACGGCGAAATGGACCTCATAGGCGGCGACCTTCTCGCCGCCGACCGGCAACCGCCCCATCCACCAGCCCCAGCCCAACTGGAACACGACCAGACCTGCCATGATCCAGTGAAACCAGATGGCCACGGGGGAATAGCGCCCCTCATCATGATGACCGGCTGCCCACTCCAGCGCCTGGGCGATCAGCCGGTCGATCATGCCGCCGCCTCGCCTGCCGGCTTCAGCAGACCGTGAATCCGCCACAGGGCGACCAGGAGATAGGCCGCCGCCGCCGGCGCCCACATGATGAGCCCGGCCGCCTGCTGGTCCTCCAGCGGCGTCATGTTCCAAGCCATGGTGCTGGCGAAATGCGGCGCATAGAGGGGCTGGCCCGCGAACACGATCAGGGCGCCCAGAAGCCCCATCAGCAGCATGGCCGCCAGCAATGCGGCGACGGCCGCATGGCCTCTGGCGCTGCGCACGGCCGCCCAGAACCAGACTGCGCTGCCTAGAATAGTGAACTGCATCAACCAGTAGATCGCATCATGCGACAGGGCCTGGGCATAGAGGCCCGGCGCATGCCAGGCCCAGAAGATCACCGCCTGCGCGGCCGTCGCCGTCGCCAGCCTCGGCTTTCTCATCGCCGGCACACAAAGGGCCAGCAACGGGGCCGCCGCCAGCATCAGAAGCAGGTGGTGCAACGTCCGTGCGGTGAACAACGCCGAACTCAGCGCGCACAGAGGCGAGATGAAACCGATCACCAGCACGGTCATCGCAGCCGTATATCGCCCCCTTTCCGGCCCGCGCAGCAGAACCAGCCCCGCGACCGTCGCAGCCGTCAGAACGACCCAGAGAATCGGATCGCCGTTCCAGCGGCTCAGCGCCTCGATCGGATCGGGCGCGGGCCCGCAATAAGGTGTCCAGACGGCATCGACCATCCTGGGCCAACGCCTCCGCGCAGCGACGGTTCACCGCTCCTGCTGGCTCAAACGACGCGGAACCCGGTTTCGCCATGCGCCGTTTCCATGCCCTGTTCAGGAACCCGCTCATGTCCGATACCGTCGCCGACCCCGCCTTCGAGCCTCCCGCAGAAGCCCAGGCCTTTTATGAAGAGTCCTTGCGTCTGCTGAAGGAATCCGGCGTTCCTTTCCTGCTCTCGGGCACCTACGCCGTGACGGCCTATACCGGAATCCGTCGGCCGACCAAGGATCTGGACGTCTTCTGCAAGCCCGGCGACTACCCCCGGATTCTGGCCTTCTTCCAGGCGCGCGGCTATCGCACCGACGTCGAGGACGAACGCTGGATCGCCAAGGTCTGGAAGGACGACAAGCACTTCTTTGACGTCATCTTCGCCATGTCGAACGGCACCATCGCCGTCTCCGACAGTTGGTTCGGGCCGGATCGCATCACCGTCTACGGGCATGAGGTGACGATCACCCCGCCGACCGCCCTGATCCTGTCCAAGGCCTTCATTCAGGACCGCTATCGCTACGACGGCGCCGATGTGAACCACGTCATTCTCAAGCAGGCCGACGCCATCGACTGGAAGTCGCTTCTGGATCAGATGGACCTCTATTGGGAGGTGCTGATGGCGCATCTGCTCAACTTCCGCTTCGCCTATCCCACGGAGCGCAGCCTGGTGCCGGCGTGGCTGATGACGGAGCTGATCGGCCGCCTTCAGGCTCAGGTCGATCTGCCGGCGCCGCGCGTAAAGGTCTGTCGCGGTCGCCTGTTCAGCCCCAGAGACTACATCGCCGACATCTCCGAATGGGGCTTCGGCGACGTGGTGGGCAAGGGCCTGGAGGAACGCCATGACCCCGTCGCCTGAACCCGCCGGCCCCGCCGCTGAAAGCCAGACGCCTCAACCCGGCATGGAAGCCGGACCGAAGAAGAAGCTTCGCGTCGCCGCCGTCGGCGATCTGCACGTCGGCGAGACCTCGCATCGCGCCTATCGCGACCTGTTCGACCGGGTGCATGAAGATGCGGACGTGCTTTGCCTGTGCGGCGACCTGGTCAATTTCGGCAAGACGGTCGAGGTGGAGAACCTGCTGGAGGATCTGCGCGCCTGCCGCATCCCCATGGTCGGCGTGCTGGGCAATCACGAGCACGAGTGCGGCCAACCTCTTGAGGTGGCCCGCATGCTGACTGAAGCCGGCGTGAAGATGCTGACCGGCGAGGCCTATGAGATCGACGGCGTCGGGTTCGCCGGGGGAAAAGGCTTCGTGGGCGGCTTCGGCCGCTACATGCTCAGTTCGTTCGGCGAGGCCTCGGTGAAGACCTTCGTCAATGAGGCGGTGGAGGACGCCAACCTCATCGAGAACTCCATCCGCACCCTGCGCACCGAACGGAGCGTCGTGCTTCTCCACTATGCGCCGGTGGTCGACACGGTGATCGGCGAGCCGCCGGAAATCCACGCCTTCCTCGGCTCATCGCGGCTGGCTGAGGTCGTCGATCGCTATGAGAACGTCAAGCTGGTGGTGCACGGCCATGCGCATCGCGGGGCGCCGGAAGGCCGCACTGCGCGCGGCGTCCCGGTCTACAACGTCGCCCTGCCCGTGCTGCGGGCGCTGGGCGACACGCCCTATCGCGTATTCGAGGTCTGAGCTCAGGCGATCCCGGCGCCGCCGGTGACGCCCCAGACCTCGCCCGTGACGAAGCTGGCTTCCTGCGACGCCAACAGAACGTAGACGGGCGCGATCTCGACCGGCTGGCCCGGGCGGCCGAAGGCGCTGTGAGCCCCGAATTTCTCGACCTTCTCCTGAGGCTGGCCGCCGCTGGGCTGCAGAACCGTCCAGAAGGGCCCCGGCGCCACGGCGTTCACCCGCACGCCCTTCTCGATCAGTTGCTTGGCCAGGGCCTTGGTGTAGGTGACGATCCCGCCCTTGGTGGTGGCGTAGTCGAGCAGGATGTCCGACGGTTCATAGGCTTGGATCGAGGCCGTGGTGATGACCGCCGCGCCCGGCGGCAGGTGCGGCGTCGCCGCCTGACACAACCAGTGCAGGGCGTAGAGATTGGTCTTCAGCGTGGCGTCGAAATCCTCGGTCGAGACCTCGCCTACGTCCTCGCGGAACTGCTGGCGCCCCGCGTTGACGACCAGGATGTCCAGGCCGCCGAAGGCCTCAAGCGTGCGCGCCACCATGGTCGCATTCCACACCTCGTCACGCACGTCGCCGGGCAGGGCCAGCGCCTTGACGCCTTCGGCCTCAATCAGGGCGATCACCTCGCGCGCGTCGGCCTCCTCGGAGGGCAGATAGGAGACGGCGACATCGGCCCCTTCGCGGGCGTAGGCGATGGCGATGGCGCGGCCGATGCCGGAATCGGCCCCGGTTATCAGAGCGCGACGCCCCTTCAGCCGCCCGTGGCCGCGATAGCTCTCCTCCCCATGATCGGGACTGGGCTCCATCTCAGCCGCCAGTCCGGGCGCCGGTTGCGGCTGCCGCGGAAATGGCGGACGCGGATACTGGTGACGGGGATCCTGCATTGTCAGACGGTCGGACATGACGGCTCCTGTAGACGTTTGAAGGGCGTGCCTTCCTAAGTCGCCCTCTGTCCGCGCGTTCCCCTCCTGCGGCGGAACGTCGTCTTCAGACGCGACGTTTCCGACGCACCCGAGCCGGAGAAGCCGCATGCCAGATTCTGTTCCCCACGCTCCAGCCGTCCCTGAACCGCGCAAAGGCATGCCCAGCCCGGAACTGGACCGCGCAACCTTTGAAACCCGCTTCCGCAGCCGGTTCGCGGACCCCGCCTTCGATCCTCTGCGCGACGAGATCGACCGCCTGGCCGCCGCAGCCTGGGACGGCTACATCGGGGGTCGGAAATCGCCGCTGACGCGCCCCGCCGGTCCGAGCTTCGCCGAGCCGGACTATGAGTTGGCGCTGGACTGGCTGGACGCCCACAAAGCTCTCCGCGCCGCCGAGGCGCAGCATGACGACGCCGCCATGCCCGCGCGCATCCTGATCATCAACGCTTCCAGCCGTTCCGAGCACACCTGCCCCGGCGAAATGTCCAAGAGCTGGCGTCTGGTCCAGATCGCCCGCCAAGTTGTGGAAGGTCACGCGGGCGTGGAGACTGAAGTTCTCGACCTGTCACGCCTGGCGTCGGAATACGGCCGGGAAATTCATCCCTGCAAGGCCTGCTTCTCCACCGCAGCGGCCCTCTGCCATTGGCCGTGCAGCTGCTATCCCAACTACAACCTGGGCCAGGTCCACGACTGGATGAATGACATCTATCCGATGTGGGTCCGCGCGCACGGCGTCCTGATCGTCACCCCGGTCAACTGGTATCACGCCTCCAGCCCGTTCAAGCTGATGATGGACCGGCTGGTCTGCGCCGACGGCGGCAATCCCGACCCCACCACGACGCACGGCAAGACCGTTCCGATGGCCAAGGCGCTGGAGTTAGCCGACTGGCCCTATCCCCGCCATTTGGCGGGTCGGCGTTTCGCCCTGGTCGTTCATGGCGATGCGGAAGGCGCCGAGAACGTGCGTCGCTCTCTGTCCGACTGGCTGGTTTCGATGGAGCTGTCGCCGGCCGGCGCCGAGATCGATCGTTACATTGGCTATTGGGAGCCTTACGCCACCAGCCATGACGCCTTGGATCGCGATCCCGCCGTTCAAGATGAAGTGCGGCTGACGGCCGAGAAACTGACCCTGGCCGTGCTGGCCCGGGGCAACCGCCCCTCAAAGCCCTTTGAATCTAGCCTAAAATCCCCGCGGCAAAAATAGGGACTGACCGGCGCCGTATGGAACAGGCTCGGCGTCGTTTCCTTCTCCTATCAATACGAAAGGAGTTCTCTTTGCCGCTTGCAAACAAGGAAAAACCGCCGATTTTGCGACGCCCGCGCCAGCTGTTGATGCTCGTCGGAGCCCTTCTGGCCCTGTTGTTCGTCGTCTACCTGGCCACGGCGGCGACCGGTTTTCTCCGCACACAAACAAAAACTCCCGATGCACGAATGACCGGCGCCGAAGCTCCGCTGGAACGCGCCATGTGACGGCATGTCCAGGCTTGAGCATTTGGAACACCGCCGCGTCCCGCCGCTTAAGCTCCCGTCACAGGGAGGATTAAAGACATGATCGATCGCAATCGCCGCCCCCCGGGCGTCCCCGCGACGGGAGACCGCCATGCGCTTCTATGAAGTCGTGGTCGGCAGCGACAGCGGCCCTCAAAGACGCCTGCGGGTGGCCTCGCCTACCGACGCCCAGGCCATTGACGCCGCTGCCCCGCTGATGCGCGTTCACGAGGCCGTGCTGTCCATCCGCGAAACGCCGGACGACGGCCTTCAGCACGCCGACGCGCCCCCGCCCAAAACTCAGGCGGAAGAACTGGCCCCCGTCACGCCCGGCATGGCCGCCAAGTCCTGATCACCCAAGGAGTTTAAAATGATGATGATGAAGCAAACCGCCGCCGTCCTGGCCGTTTCAGCGGCCGCTCTCACCCTGGCCGCCTGTAATCAACAGCAAGGGTCCGAAGCCGTCGACAAGGCGCAGGACGCCGTTTCCGAGCCAGTGGGCCAGACCTCGGCGGCGACCATGGGCGCCAATATGGTCAGCGCCTATGTCCCGAACGCCGCCATGGGCGACATGTACGAGATTCAGGCCGCCGACATCGCCATGGAGCGATCGAAGAACGCCCAGGTCAAGGAACTGGCGCAGATGATCAAGACGGACCATACAGCCGCCTCGACCGCTCTAAAGGCCGCTGCCGGGCAGGCTGCGCCGGACACGACCTTGCCGACCGAGCTGGATCAGCGCCGCAAGGGCCTGATCGACAACCTGCGCTCAGCCTCGGCGGCGGACTTCGACAAAACCTATATCGACCAGCAGGTCGCCGCCCATGAGGAGGCCGTCACCCTGCATCGCGGCTTCTCGGACAAAACGGACGCCCCTGCCCTGGCGGAGCACGCCCGCACCGTCCTGCCCAAGATCGAAGCCCACCTGGAGCGCGCCAAGCAGTTGCAATCCAACCAGGTCGGCTGACGCCGGCCGAAAGATAAAAAGGCGCGAAGGGGCGGACTGCAGTCCGCCCCTTCTTCTATTCAACGGCTCCCCGCCGCCTTCGGCATTGGCCAGGCCGTCCAATTCGCAAGGGTTCCGTTGCGCCCGCCCCTGTTCATATCCGAACATTAGGAACGCGCATGTGCGCCTGCCGCTTCGCAGGCTCCCCTTTCATATTCAGGAGAGCCCCATGGCTGAGAAAACGCTGCAGACCCTGTTTCACGACACCTTGCGCGACATCTATTACGCTGAGCGCAAGATCCTGAAATCCCTGCCGAAGATGGCGCGCGCCGCCCAGTCGCCCGATCTCAAGGCGGCCTTTGAAAAGCACCGCGAGCAGACGGAAGGGCAGATCGAACGCCTGCAACAGGTGTTCGAGATCATCGGCAAGCCCGCACGCGGCAAGACCTGCGACGCCATCGAAGGCATCCTGGCCGAGGGCGACGAGATCGCCGAAGAGTACAAGGGTTCGGCGGCGCTGGACGCCGGCCTGCTGGCCGCCGCCCAGGCGGTCGAGCATTATGAGATCACCCGCTACGGCACGCTCAAGCGCTGGGCCGAGGTGATGGGGCTGAAGGACGCCGTCAAACTGCTTGATGAAACTCTGCAGGAAGAGAGCCAGACCGACGATGATCTGACGGCCATCGCCGACGCCGCGATCAACGCCGAGGCGTTGAAGCCCGCCGCCTGAATTCCGACGGCCCCGCCGCCTGATCAGCGGCGGGCCGTCATTCGGCGCTAAACCGGCAGCCGCTCCAGCCGCAGATAGGAGGGATTGAATTCGGCCGCGTCCGCCAGACGATCCCATTCCAGGATGCGAACCTCAGATCCCGTCCACTCCAGCCATCCGGCCTCGCGCATGACCTTCAACGTACGGTTCACGTGCACGGCGGACATGCCGAGCAAATCCGCAATCTCGGCCTGTATTATGGGAAAGCGAAAGGCGCCGTCACGCGCCAGACCCACCGCTTCCAGGCGGGCGTAGATTTCGCACACCAGCAGGGCCGTCCGCTCCAGCGCCTCCTGCCGACCCAGCGCCAGCAGCCATTCGCGGTGCATCGCGGCGTCCACCACCGTCTCCAGCCACAGCAAGCGCGTGAGATGCGGATGCTCTTCAGTCAGGTTGCGCAGCCGGTCGTGCGGCGCTTCGGCGATCAGGCAGTCTGACAGCGCACGCACGCCATGATCGACACGCTTGAGAACGAAGCCGTGCAGGTCGATGAAGTCGCCAGGCAGGTTGATCTGGGTATACTGCCGCCTTCCGTCGCTCAGATCGCGATAACGCGCGCAGAAGCCGTCGACGACCAGACTGGAATGATCGACCAAAGCGTCCTGGGAAACGATGTCGCTGCCGGCGGGCTTCAGAACCACATGGGTCAGCACGCTTCGCAAGGCCTGCCGTTCGCAGTCCGTGATGACGTCGCGGCGCTCCAGCTTGTTCTCCAGAAGACGGCTGTGATCGTGCATCTCGCTCCCCTACGTTGGCGGAAACACAACGCCGATTCTTCGCGAATGTTGCGCGGCTGGGGAAGCCGCCGGTGTTCCCGGGGGCCGCAAATGCGACACAGAGAACCGCGAGGCCTGAGCCGCATTGTCTTCCCGTAACAGGGGAGTTTGTATCGTGAATAGAACACCAGTTATCGAGCGCGCCTTCGAGTTGGCTCGCAGCGGGCGTTTCCGTATCCCTAGCGAAGTGCGAAAGGCCCTGATCTCAGATCGGTATACCCAGGCTGAGCTCTTCCAACTGGAAGGCAAGGCCACGTGGAGGCAGCTTCGCACCCTTTGCTCGGATTCCTACTACCGCGCCTAAAAGAGCTCTGATGACGATGTCGCAAGCGTGACGTTCGAGCGTTCCGACTAACCTATGTAAAGAACGAAACACCTCTGGCCGTGCTGTTGGTCAGGGGGATGAAGAATCAGTCTTATCAAGATGATGTAGACATAGCTGCGGCGTCGCTGGAACGTATGCTGTCCAGCTTCGTCGCGCTGTCGCCCGCCGACGTCGATCGGGTCCGCGGCTGGTTCCACGGTCCGGCGCTGGTCCACCCGCCTGGCGGGTCGGTGTCTCTTCATCCCGAACGTCAGGACGCCCGCGTGGTGGCCCGCGGCTGGATCGCGCGCGGTGCCATGCTGGAAGACGGCCGGCGGCAGATCGTGGGCCTCAGCCTGCCTGGCGACGTCATTCTGGCCGCCGACGCCGTGGACGCCGACATGGCGGTCTGGGCCCTTACCGACGCTTCCACCCTCGACGCCTCCCTGCTGTGGGAGGCGATTTCGGAAAGCGTCGACGTCAGCCCCCGATTGCTGGAAGCCTGGCGCCAGGTCCGCTCTGCGGAGCGTCTGCGCCTGGCGCGGCACGTGATCCGTCTGGGGCGTCTCAGCGCCTATGAGCGGACCGCCCACCTTCTGCTGGAATTGTACGAGCGGCAAAGCCGCCTCGGCGCCGCCGAGCCCGGCGTTCTTCATCTCCCTCTGACCCAGGACATGCTGGCGGACATCCTGGGGCTCAGCGCCGTGCATATAAATCGCACGCTGCAGCAGCTCCGACGGGCGGGCCTGGTCGACTACCGGACCGGGCGGGCCATCCTGCCTGACCTGCAGGGTCTGGCCTTGGCCGCGGGGCTCAGCATCGCGGACGATCTCGCGGATGCACCGCCCAGTCGCGACTAACCCATGTAAGTGGGGATCTTAGGCTTCCGTGGCAGGGCTTCAGGTCAGGAGGCCCCATGCCCGCAGATTCAGCCGCCGTTCTCCCCTCGTCCGCACGGCCTATCGGCCGTTCCCGGCCCAACATCCACGACCATCCGGTCTATCGCGCCCTGCCGTCGGACGCCCAACAGCGTCTGATCGCCGAGGGCGTAGAGCTCGACCTGTCAGGCGATGCACAGACCCCGCTGGACAGGGACCACCTCTGGTTCATTCTGTCGGGGGTTCTGGGCGTCTTTCCCGCCGCCAGCGACGTCTGCGTGGCGCCGATCGTCTCCGGCTCCGTCTACGGCTGGGATCACGCCCTGGGCTCCAGCGGCAGCGGCGCCGACGTGCGCCCGCTTTTGGATGTTCGGCTGTTTCGCGTTCCAGCCGCCGCCGTCCGCGAAGCGCTGGGCTACGACTGGCTGTCGCGTTTCATCGCTCTTCAGGCGGTTCAGCGTTTGACGTTTCTGGAACAGGAAGCCGCCTGCAATGCTTCGCACCGCGTGTCGGAGCGTCTGGCGAAATGGTTGCTTCGCCTGCACCACGGCGGCAACGGCGCGTCGCTTCGCCTGACGCAGGCCCAGTTGGCCGCCATGCTCGGCGTCCAAAGAACGAGCATCAACGCCGCCGCCAGCAACCTGCAGACGATGGGCGCTGTGCGCTTCAGCCGCGGCAAGGCGTCTATCCTGGACGCCGACAGCCTCTCAGATTTTTCGTGCCGCTGCGGCGCCGCATGAGGGAGCCGAAGCTGCGCTCTGGCGTTGCCTAGACCCAAACTCAGCCAGAGCCGCAGTGATGCCGACGAGTGCGCCCCAGCCGCCGTCTTCCGACGGACTGATCTGGTCCAGCAACGAGACTCCGGGCCTCACGCGTCGCCGGAGCGGGCGAGGTTTCTGCTACCGTGACGCCAAAGGCCGCCTGGTCCGCGATCAGGGCATCCTCAAGCGCATCCACGCCCTGGCCATTCCGCCTGCGTGGCGGGACGTCTGGATCTGTCCTGACCCGAACGGCCATATCCAGGCGACGGGACGCGATGCGCGCGGCCGCAAGCAGTATCGCTATCACGCCGAATGGACGGCTCAGGCCGCCTCGCACAAGTTCGCCCGCCTGCCTGATTTCGCTCGCCGCCTGCCGCGGCTGCACGCGCGGGTGGAGAACGATCTATCGCGCCGGGGGCCCTGCAAGGAGAAGGTCGTGGCGTCGGCCGTCCGTCTGCTGGAGATCACCCTGATCCGCGTCGGCAACGCCGCCTATGCCCGCCAGAACCGCAGTTTTGGCCTGACGACCTTGCGCAAACGCCACCTGGAAGTCGACGGTTCGGCCCTGATCTTCGAGTTCCGGGGCAAGAGCGGCAAGGAACACTGCGTCAAGGTCAGCGACCGGCGTCTGGCGCGTGTCATGCGCGGGTTGGAAGGCCTGCCCGGCCAGCACCTCTTCAAATACCGCGACGCCGAAGGCGTTCTGAAGCCGATCAGTTCAGACGACGTGAACGCCTATATCCGCGAGGCCATGGGGGATCAGTTCTCCGCCAAGGACTTCCGGACCTGGGCGGCCACCGTGTCCGCCGCCCGCGCCTTCTGCGAGATGGCCCTCCCCACGTCCCAGACCGAAGCCCGGCGCAACGTCACAGCCTGCATGAGAACGATCGCGGGCCTGCTTGGCAATACGCCGACGGTCTGCCGGGCCTCCTATGTGCACCCGCGCGTGATTGAACTTTATGAAACCGGAAGCATCACAACCCTACTGCCTGGTCCAGACGCCCAGAGTTTCGATTCGAGCCTCGCGCGATTGCTGGGCGGCCCCGCCTAGATCCAGGCATCAAGAACTTCGTCGCATTCCGCCGTCTCGATCTGCTGGCCGAAACGGTCGTGATAAAGACCCAGCAAGGCGTCATGCGACTGGTCTGAGGAACTGCACAGAGCGTCCGACACCACCACCACGCGAAAACCCAGATCCACGGCGCCCAGAACGGTCGCCAGCACGCACATGTCGGTCTCGGCGCCCGTCACCACCAAGGTGTCGACCTGGCTCGCCATCAGTGCCGACGCCAGACCCGTGTCGACCCAGGGAGAATAGTGCGCCTTGTCCAGCACCTGTCCGGGCGGAGCGAATGCCTGCAACTCGGGCAGAAGCTCCACCCGTTCCTCCCCCAGATTTTCAAGCGTCATCGAGGCCCATCGCCGCCAATACCGACGCCAGGCTCCCCGCCCCTCATCGGCCGAGCGGGCGGGGATGAACCGGGTGAAACAGGTACGCTCGGCCTTGCGCTCGCACAGATGCACGATCACAGGCAGGACGCGCGGCATCCAGGGCGTGCGCCACGGCGTGTCCTCCGCGAACAGTCTTTGCATGTCCACGCACAGATGGACGGCGTTTGCCGGTATGGGGCCAAAGTGGATGCCGGAAGCCATAGGCAGCCAAAGCTCATGCTCGCAGAGGGTTCCCTTGACGGGCTCGAACATAGGGCGAACAGGCGCCCCCAGCCTCGCTCTTCGCCCAGCCTGTGCGATGAGTCCAGCATAGGTTATTGCACGCTTCGCCCCCGCCTGTAGGCAGGGCGTTCCCGAGGCTCGCCAAGGTTCGCAGATTGATGAAATCGCCACGTCGCCCGTCTACGGGCTCAAAAATGGAAGCCTGGGCGACGCTGGGGCTGGCCCTTGTTCTCGCCTTCTTTTTCGCCACCGGCGTCGTCGCCTGGCGCAACGTGGAAGTCTTGCGGGCCAACAACCAACAGATCATCCATACGCACCGGGTGATCGTCGCGGTCGATGAAGTACTGTCCGCCGCTCAGGATGCGGAGACGGGGCAACGTGGCTATCTGCTGACGGGCGACCTTCAGTATCTGCAGCCCTATGAAGCCGCGAGCCGGGACTTGGCTCGACGTCTGGACGAGGTCGGCGATCTGACGAAGGACAGCCCGACCCAGCAAGCTCATCTGCGCCAACTGCGACGCCGCATCGACGCCAAGATGGCTGAATTGGGAGCCACCCTTCAGACGCGCCGCACCGAGGGGATGCAAGCCGCCCTGGCGCGCATGGCGACGGACCAGGGCAAGCGTGAAATGGATGCGGTCCGCGCCCAGATCACGCTCCTGCGCCAGGAAGAGCAGCGGGTGCGCCAACTGCGCCTGAACGAAATGGACGCCGCCTATCGGACGGCGCTGATCAGCGGCGTGCTTTCCGGCCTGCTGGGAGCGGCGCTGACGCTTGTCGTCTTCATTCTGATCCGCCGCAGCGCGCAAGCGCGCGCCCGCCAGGAATGGCTGCACGAAGGGCAGGTCGGCCTGGCCGCCGCCATGATGGGAGATCAGTCCCTGGAACAACTCGCGGACAGCATCCTCGCCTATCTGGGGCGTTATGCCGGCGTGCAGGCCGGCGCGCTGTTCAAGGGCGAAGGCGGCCTCTACCGGCGCGTCGCCGCCCTCGGCGTGCCGTCTGACGCTCCCATCGCAGAGCGCTTCGGTCTGCGTGAGGGGCTGCTCGGTCAGGTGGCGGCTGAAGGTCAGGTTCTGACCCTGTCCGACGTGCCTGAAGGCTATCTGACGATCGGTTCAGCTCTGGGCCGCGACAAGCCTCGGCACCTGGTGCTCGCCCCGGCGCGAGCGGACGGAGCCGTCAATGCGGTTCTGGAGCTCGGTTTCCTTCACGCGCCTGACGAACGGCTCATGGCGCTGCTCGAAGAGGCGGGCCCCGCCATAGGCACGGCTTTGCGATCCGCTCGCTACCGCGCCCAGTTGCAGAACATGCTGGAGGAAACCCAACGCCAGGCCGAAGAACTTCAGGTCCAGAGCGAAGAGCTTCGCGTCTCCAATGAAGAGCTGGAGGAGCAGGGCCGCGCGCTGAAGGAGTCCCAGACGCGTCTCGAGCAGCAACAGGCGGAGCTGGAGCAGACCAACAGCCAGTTGGAGGAGCAGGCCCAACTTCTGGAGACCCAGCGCGACGATCTGGAGCGCGGCGCCTCGGCTTTGACGCTGAAGGCGCGCGAACTGGAACAGGCCAGCCAGTACAAATCCGATTTCCTGGCCAACATGTCCCATGAGTTGCGCACCCCGCTCAACTCGCTGCTGATCCTGTCCAAGCTGCTGGCGGACAACCCGGAGGGGACGCTGTCTGAGGACCAGGTCAACTACGCTCGCACCATTCAGTCGTCCGGCAATGACCTGCTGGCCCTGATCAACGACATCCTCGACCTATCCAAGATTGAAGCCGGTCACATCCAGGCGCGTCCCGAAGCGGTTTCGATGCAGCGGTTGACCGAAGACGTGCGCCAACTCTTCCAGCCGGTGGCGGACGATCGCGGCCTGGCTTTCGACATCGAGTTGGACGCCGGAGCCGACCTGATGGAGACAGACCGTCAACGGCTGGAGCAGATCCTCAAGAACCTGCTGTCGAACGCCTTCAAGTTTACGGAAAGCGGCAAGGTAAAGCTGAGCATATCGGCCCAGCCCGGCGACAGGATCGCCTTCGCCGTGTCGGATACCGGCATCGGCATATCGCCCGAGCAGCAGAAGGGCGTTTTCGATGCCTTTCAGCAGGCTGACGGAACGATCAGCCGCAGATACGGCGGCACAGGCCTGGGCCTGTCGATCTCGCGCGAACTGGCGCGTCTGCTTGGCGGGCGGATCAGGCTGGAAAGCAGACTGGGCGAAGGCAGCGTCTTTACCCTTTCTCTGCCGCGCACCTATGACGCAGCGCAGGTCGCCTCTCGCGAAACGCCCGCCCCTGCCCCGGAAATTTCGTCCCCATCGGACGCAACTCCCGAGCGCCGCCTGTCTCATGTGCCGGCAAGCATAGAGGACGACCGCGATCATCTGGCCGGGACGCGCCGCCTGCTGTTGGTGGTGGAGGATGACGACCGCTTCGCCGCCATCGTCCGCGACCTGTCCCGCGAGCTGGGCTTCCAGTGCATTGTGGCGGGCACGGCGCAGGAGGCCCTCAAGCTGGCCAAGCGCCATCGCCCCAGCGCGGTCGTGCTGGACGTGGGCCTGCCCGACCAGTCGGGCCTGACCGTTCTGGATGTGCTGAAGCGCGACGACGACACCCGTCACATTCCGATCCACGTCGTCTCGGCCGAGGATCACAGCCAGACCGCCCTGTCGCTGGGCGCCATCGGCTATCTGGTCAAGCCGGTGAAGCGCGAAGATCTCGCCGAGGTTCTGCGCACCCTGGAGGACAAGCTGACCCGCACCGTGCGTCGCGTGCTGATCGTCGAGGACGACGTGGTCCAGCGCGACGCTGTGAGCCGCCTGCTGGCCTCAGGCGATGTGGAGACCGTAGGCGTGGGCACCGCCGCCGAGTGCCTGGAACAACTCAGAAGCCAGACCTTCGACTGCATGGTGCTGGACCTGACCTTGCCGGACGCGTCGGGCTTTTCCCTGCTCGAGACCCTCAGCCGCGAAGGCGGCCACGGCTTCCCGCCGGTGATCGTCTATACAGGACGCGATCTATCGCCCGATCACGAGCAGCAGCTGCGCCGCTATTCCAGCTCCATCATCATCAAGGGCGCAAAGTCGCCGGAACGCCTGCTCGACGAAGTGTCCCTCTTCCTGCACCAGGTGGTGTCGGAGCTGCCGCCCGAGCAGCAGAAGATGATCCGCAAGGCCCGCAACCGCGACGCCGTGCTGGAGGGGCGTCGGATTCTGATCGTCGAGGACGACGTCCGCAACGTCTACTCCCTGACCAACGTCCTAGAACCGCGCGGAGCCATGATCGAGATCGCCCGCAACGGCAAGGAGGCGCTTGAGGCCCTGGAGCGATCCTCGACCGACCCGTCGAAGGCCGTCGACCTGGTGCTGATGGACGTGATGATGCCGGTCATGGACGGTCTGGCGGCCACGCGCGAGCTGAGAAAGGATCCGCGCTGGAATACGCTGCCGGTGCTGATGCTGACCGCCAAGGCCATGCCGGACGACCAGGAACGCTGCATGGCGGCCGGGGCGAACGACTACATGGCTAAACCGTTGGACGTGGACAAGCTGCTGTCCCTGGTCCGTGTCTGGATGCCCCGCTGAGTTCCGCCATGACGAACGAGATCGAGGACATCGAGATCGGGCTTCTGCTGGAGGCGCTGTTTCAACGCTACCACTATGACTTTCGCCATTATGCGCGGGCGTCGATCAAGCGCCGCCTGCTTCAGGCGCGCAGCCATTTCGGCATGCCGAGCCTGACGGCCCTGCAGGAACGCGTGCTGCACGACCCCGAAATGTTGCCGCGTCTGCTCGCCTTCCTGACCGTTCAGGTCAGCGAGATGTTCCGTGATCCCGACTATTTCCGCGCCCTGCGCGAGCAGGTTTTACCCCACCTGCGCACCTATCCTTCGCTCAAGGTCTGGATCGCGGGCTGCAGCGCTGGAGAGGAACTCTACTCCATGGCCATCCTTTTCCGTGAGGAAGGCCTGTTTGACCGCACCCTCTTCTACGCCACCGATATCAATCCTGACGCCCTGCGCGCCGCCGAAGCCGGGATCTATCCCCTCGATCGCATACGCAAGTTCACAGAGAACCATCAGAAGTCCGGCGGGCGATCGTCGCTGTCCGACTATTATACGGCGGACTACGGCCGGGCTGTCTTCGACAAGTCGCTGCGCGCCAATGTCGTCTTTTCGGACCACAGCCTGGTTACGGACGCCGTCTTCGCGGAGATGCAGCTCATCTCCTGCCGCAACGTCATGATCTATTTCGACCGGGGGCTTCAGGATCGCGCGGTGGGCCTGTTCCAGGATTCCCTGGCGCGCAACGGCTTTCTGGGCATCGGATCAAAGGAGAACCTGCGCTTCTCGCGCCATGCGGCCGCCTTTTCGGAGTTCGTCTCGGCGGAGAAGATCTACAGGAAACGCGAACCGTGAGTCCCTCCCCGGACCAGGCCGTGGCGATCGGCGCCTCCGCCGGAGGCGTGCAGGCGCTGCTCACTCTTCTGCCGACGCTGCCGGCGGACTTTCCCTGGCCGATCTTCATCGTCCTGCACGTCCCGGCCGACCGCGGCAACGTGCTGGCCCCTCTGTTCGAGGCCAAATGCCGGCTTGAGGTCAAGGAGGCAGAAGACAAGGAGACCGCCCGTCCCGGCGTGGTCTATTTCGCCCCTTCGGACTACCATCTGCTGGTAGAGAGCAACGGCGATCTGGCCCTGTCTTCCGACGAAGCCGTCAACTACTCCCGCCCCTCCATCGACGTGCTGTTCGAGAGCGCGGCGGACGCCTACGGCGCCGGCCTCACCGGCGTGATCCTGACCGGCGCCAACGAGGACGGCGCCGCAGGACTGAGCGCCGTCGCCGCTGCGGGCGGGATCGCCCTGGTGGAGGAGCCCGCCGCCGCCTACGCCCAGGCCATGCCCCAGGCCGCCCGCAACGCCTGCGACGCAGCCCTCGCCCTGCCGCTCGAACGCATCGCCGAACATCTGAAAGGTCTCGGAAAAGCATGACCAGCCCGGAACAGCCGATCCATCTTCTGCTGGTCGACGACCTTGAAGAGAACCTGCTCGCGCTGGAGGCGCTACTGAAGCGTGAGGGCGTGGTCTGCCTGAAGGCCCGCTCGGGCGATGAGGCTCTGGAATTGCTGCTGGTTCACGACGTGGCCCTGGCGCTGGTGGACGTGCAGATGCCGGGCATGGACGGATTCCAACTGGCTGAGTTCATGCGCGGCAATGTGAACGCGCGCCACGTCCCCATCATCTTCGTCACGGCGGGAAGCGCGGACCTGCAGCGTCGCTTCAGGGGCTACGAGGCCGGCGCGGTGGACTTCATCCAGAAGCCGGTCGAAACGGACATCCTGCGCAGCAAGGCGAAGGTCTTCATCGACCTCTATCGCCAGCGGATGGAAATCCTCGCCCAACGCAACGAGTTGGAGGCCTCCGCCAACGCCCTGCGCGCCGCCGATCGGCGCAAGAACGACTTCATCGCCATGCTGGGCCATGAGTTGCGCAATCCGATCATGGCTCTGCGGGCCGGCCTTCAACTGCTGGAGCGTCAGTCTGACGAGCGGGTGAAAGCCGGCATCCACGCGCGCATGGAGGTTCAGGCCCACCACCTCTCGCGCCTGATCGAAGATCTGCTGGATGTCGCCCGGATCGACCAAGGCAAGATTTCCCTCAAGCGCGAGCGCATCAGCCTGCAGAGCATCATCGAGTCCGCTGTCGACACGAGTCGCCCCAAGATCGAGGCCGGGGCGCATGACCTCACGGTCGCCCTGCCTGCCCAGCCCCTGTGGTTGAAAGGGGACTTCACGCGCCTCTCGCAGGTGGTCAGCAACCTGCTCACCAACGCCGCCAAATACACGCCGCCTGAAGGTCAGATCCGCGTCTCGGCCGACGTCGATCAGGACCACGTGCGGATCGACATCGCCGACAACGGCGTGGGCGTGGCGCATGACATGCAAGGTCGCATCTTCGATCTGTTCACCCAATCCAAAGGCCCCGACGATCGTTCGCGTGAGGGCCTCGGCATCGGCCTGGCGCTGGTCAAACAACTGGTCGAGATGCATGACGGCGCGATAGAACTGGCCAGCGAAGGCCCCGGTCAAGGCAGTTGCTTCACGGTGCGCCTGCCTATCGCCGCGTGATGTTCAGGGCGGCGTTGCGCCCGGCTTTCTGCCTCTGAAACGCCATTTCATGAGCAAAACGCCTGACGCCATGAACAAGGCGCAGGCGTTGGCGAACGCTACCGGCCAAGCCGAGACAATGACGCCATAGATCGTCCACAGAATGAAACAACTGACGGTCAGCGAATAGGTCTTCAGACTGACTGCCGATGCATCACGCTCCCGCCAGATCTTATAGCCCTGAGGCGCAAAACTGGTGATTGAGCAGAGCGCCGCAGCCGAGCCTATTAAGTTTGCGACATCTTCAGCCATGATCAGCCAACGTGACGCCTGCAGGGCTGTTCCAAGGGGCTCCCGCCGTTTCAAAGCAAGCATCGTCGAATGACGCCGAACTGTCCGAGCCTGCTGGATGACGTCGACAGAGGCTGAAGCCTGACCGAGAGTCGTGCATCACATGCCCCAACGCGAAAAGGAACATCCCCTTTCCCTTCGTCTTCTCTCCAGACGCCAGAAGGAGAAGACCATGATCAAGCCCCCCTGCGACAAGGGCGCCCCCAAGGTGGAACAGCCAGACGCGGCTGACCGGACAGAGGTCGAGAAGGCGCAACTCGCCCTAGACGACCTCGACACCATGCATGGCCAGGCGACGCGACGATGGGATGAGGAGCTGCAAGCCCTGCGTACGCGATGCGACGACGAGCGACAGGCCTACGAGGCGCAGCGGAAGGCTCTGCAGGAACGCTTGAAGAAGGCGCGTGCTTAGCTCTGACCTCAGTCCTCTTCACCGTTCTCGGCGTCGAAATCGTCAAAGAGCGTCCGCGAATAGGCGCCCTTGCGCCTTCCCAGCGGCTGGCCCGATCCGATTTCACGCTGAGGTTCCGACCGCTTCCCAAAACTTATCGTGTAGCGGGGCCGCAGGAACAGGCTCAGCGCCTGTTGATTGGCTCTATTCAACCAACAGGAGATCATAATGACCGACGTCCAACCCAATGACCCCAACCGTGATCAAGCCGACGCTCCCGATCTGAAGGGCGAAGAAGTCGAGGCTGGTCGTCAGGCCCGGAAGACGGGAACCAATCAAGACCCCTTAGCGAACAATAATCCCGCCGACAGAAACGCCACGCCTTCAACCGGCGGCGATGGAGCCGCCGGAGCCGGCGGTCCCAAGGGCTTCGGCACGGGCACGTAGGCAGCTCGGCGGGGGAACCACTTCCCTGCCGCCCGGCTGAAACAACCGACCCTGTCGACTCCATTAGGAGGAAGGACCAGACCGTAGTCATAAGCAGGCGGATCGCGGGCCCAGAGAGCGAGCCCGTATTCTCATTGTTTAGGGCGCAGACAGCAGAAAGCCCCGGAGCTTTTGGCTACGGGGCTTTGTAAGCTTGGGTGCGGGAGCAGGATTTGAACCTGCGACCTTCAGGTTATGAGCCTGACGAGCTACCGGGCTGCTCCATCCCGCGGCAAG
>NZ_MTHE01000079.1:0-244 GCF_001956865.1 Brevundimonas sp. ZS04 | reverse complement strand
CGGTTCGATCAGCGTCGTGGAGACTGTAAAATCAGAACATACACAGAACAAAATGAGTATTCACAGCCTGTGGACGGGTTCTAACGCCTTGATTTCAACGGAATGGTTAATGAGCATCCCTCTCCCGCCGGGAGAGGGTCAGTTGTTCCTGAAATAAACACCAGACGGCCTGTAAGCCGGGTTCTGTTCCGCCCGAAAGCGGCGACGATCATTCCTCTGGGCCGCCCATTGCTGGACGGCTCTC